>CAZWZH010000039.1:0-10374 GCA_964638775.1 uncultured Pseudomonadales bacterium | reverse complement strand
ACGGACTGGGCCCACGAGCGCGGCGCCCTGGTGATCGCGCTGGTCAACCCGATGGCCCTCGCGGTGCTGAAACCGCCGGGCCGATGGGGTTCGCAAGGGGCCGACATCGCCTGCGGAGACGGTCAGCCGCTGGGCGTGCCCATGGCTTCCGGCGGCCCGTCGTTCGGCTTCCTGTGCTGCCGGCAGGCGCTGGTCAGGCAGATGCCCGGCCGCCTCGCCGGCCGCACCCTGGACCTGGACGGCAAGGCCGGGTACACGCTGACGCTTCAGGCCCGGGAGCAGCACATCCGGCGCGGCAAGGCCACGTCGAATATCTGCACGAACCAGGGCCTGCTGGTCACCGCGGCCACCATTCACATGGCGCTGCTCGGCGCCGCCGGTATTGCGCAGGTGGCGCTGGGCTGCCGGAACAACACGCGTAACCTGGTCGAGCGCCTCACGCGGATCCCCGGGGTCGAAACCCGGTTCGACGAGCCCTTCTTTCACGAATGCGCCGTCGATCTGCCGAAACCGGCGCAAACGATACTCGAGGCACTGGTCGAGCACGGTGTGCTCGGAGGCGTCGCGCTGGGCGGTTACTTTCCCGACATGGCCAACACCCTCCTGGTCTGCGCCACGGAAAAGCGGACCGGGGCAGATATCGAAACTTACGCCCGGGCACTGGAGGGGGTGCTGGCGTGACCACGATATTCGATATTGCACGCACCGGGCGCGGCGCCAGGGCACAGTACCCCGGGGAACAGGCCGCCCCGGCGCAAGGGCCCGCGACCCGGCAGGTACATGCGGCCGGCCGCGACAGGAGCGGAACCGGGGAGCCGGGTGACGGGCTGGCGGGCCTGCCGGAAGCCCTCATTCGCGAAGCGCCGCCCAACCTTCCGGAAGTGTCGGAACTGCAGGTGGTGCGCCACTACACCAACCTCTCCGCCCTGAACTTCTCCATCGACGGCCAGTTCTATCCGCTGGGCTCGTGCACGATGAAATACAACCCCCGGGGCGCCCACCGCGCGGCGAGCCTCGCCGGGTTTCAGGACCGGCATCCCCTGACGCCGGATAGTGCCAGCCAGGGGTTTTTGGGTTGCCTGTACGAACTGCAGGAAATCCTGAAGGACATCACCGGAATGCAGGGCATGTCGCTGACGCCCATGGCCGGTGCGCAAGGGGAGTTTGCCGGCGTCGCGATGATCCGCGCCTATCACGATGCCCGCAACGATACGGAGCGAACGGAGATCCTGGTGCCTGGCGCCGCCCACGGCACCAATCCCGCCACCGCGGTCATGTGCGGCTATCGCGTACGGGAGGTGGCGCTGGACAGCTCGGGCGACATGGACGTGGAAGCCCTCAAGGCGGCCGTCGGTCCGCACACCGCGGGGCTCATGATGACCAACCCCTCCACCTGCGGCCTGTTCGAGCGCAAGATCGGCGAGATCGCCCGCATCGTGCACGATGCCGGGGGCCTGCTCTACTACGACGGCGCCAACCTGAACGCGATTCTCGGCAAGGCCAAACCCGGCGACATGGGCTTCGACGTGCTGCACCTCAACCTGCACAAGACCTTTGCCACGCCGCACGGCAGCGGGGGGCCGGGCGCGGGGCCCGTGGGCGCGAACGAGCGCCTGTTGCCGCACCTGCCGGTGCCCATGGTGGGCCTGGAGGACGGGCGCTATCGATGGCTGACGCGGGATGATCTGCCCGGCAGCATCGGGCGTCTTTCCGGGTTCGCCGGCAACGCCGGCATCCTGCTGCGGGCGCTGGCCTATTCGCTCATGCTCGGCCGCGAGGGAATGCGCCGCGTCGGCAGCTTCTCCACGCTGAACGCCAACTACCTGGCGGCGCGGCTGCGGCGGGCCGGCTTCGACCTCGCCTATCCGGATCGTCGGGCAACCCACGAATTTGCGCTGACCCTTTCCCGGCAGGCGAAAGCCTGCGGCGTCTCCGCGATGGACTTCGCCAAGCGGCTGCTCGACCACGGCGTCCATGCGCCGACGACCTATTTCCCGCTGTTGATTCCGGAGTGCTTCCTGATCGAACCGACGGAGACGGAAAGCAAGGACGAACTGGACCGTTTCGTCGATGCCATGACGGCGATCGGGCAGGAGGCGGAGCGGGATCCGGACCGCGTCCGGGGCGCCCCCTACAGTCTGCCGTTGCGCCGGCTCGACGAGGTGAAAGCGGCCAGGGAACTGCACCTGACCTGGAAGCCCGGGTCGAACGACTGAAACCGGAGTCCGCCGCTGGGGCTTTCACGGCCTTGAAGGGTTCTTTCAGGCCAACCTGCGCTTGAGTTCGTCGACGCTGTCGATAGGCAGCGAGCAACTCAACCCGGAACAGACGAACGCGACCGGGGCCGGCCCTTCTACCGCCGGAAGATAGCTCGGTATGTCCTTGGCGTTGACGGGAATGCCGTACACCTTGCGCCAGGGGCGGTAACGCCCGGTGAGCGCGGCGCGCCATTCACCGAGCGCCTCGCGGGAGCCGCGCACGATCACCAGCTCGCCCGGATCGAGCTGTTCCTCCAGGGCCGTCAACAGCGTGCAGTGCCCGGCGGGATAGCGCTCCATCATGGGCCTGGCGGCATCGAGAGCGCCGGCGGCGGCCTCCAGAAAGTCGGCGTTGCCGAAGAGGTGCCCGAGACGGGCCAGGGCCTTCGCGGCCACGCCATTGCCGGGCGGCTGGGCATCGTCGGTGATTGGTTTCGGGCGGTGGATGAGTTTTTCGGCCTGGTGCGCCGTAAAGTAGAAACCGCCTCTGTGTTCGTCGCTGAAGTTCTCGATCAGAACGGCGCCGAGTTCCCGGGCGAACCGGGCGTCGACATCGCGCCACTCGGCCCGTAGCAGCACCAGCAGCGCATCGAGCAGGTTGGCGTGGTCGTCCAGGTAGCCGCGGTGCCGGGCCACCCCTTCCTTCCAGGTGGCGAACAGAACGCCGTCGCGCCAGAGGTTCTCCCGGATGAAGTCGACCGCCCGGGCTGCCGCCTTCATCCACGCGGGTTCATCGAGCGCCACCGCCGCCTTGGCCATCCCCCGGATCGCCAGTGCGTTCCACGCGGTCAGAATCTTGTCGTCCAGGCCCGGACGCACCCGCCTGGCCCGTTCGTCGAACAGTTTGCGCTTCGCGCTCGCGAGCAGTTCGTCGGCCTGCTCCGGTTGCAGCGAAAGCCGTTGCACCACCGAGCGCCAGGCATCGTAGCGGTGCAGGTTCCACCTGCCCTCGAAGTTGGCGGGCTTGTCGATGCCGTACAGGGTCTCCACCACCCCGTATTCGTCTGGCGTCAGAAGCCTTCTGATCTGCTGGCGCCGCCACAGGTAGAAGCGGCCTTCCTCGCCTTCGGAGTCGGCATCGAGGGCGGCGAAGAAACCGCCTTCGGGGTGGTGCATCTCGCGCAACAGCCAATCGGCGGTTTCCCGCACCGCTCCCTCGAACAGCGCATCCGGCCCGAGCAGCAGCGCATCGGCGTACAGGGAGAGAAGCTGCCCGTTGTCGTAGAGCATCTTCTCGAAGTGCGGCACCATCCACTTCCGGTCGGTGGCGTAGCGGCAGAAGCCGCCGCCGAGGTGGTCGTAGATGCCGCCCCGGGCCATCTTCGTGAGCGTCGTCATCACCATGTCCAGCCCGGCGCCGTCCCGGTTGCCCGCCCGGCCCCGGTATGCCTGGTGGCGCAGCAGCCGCTCCAGGAGGGCGGGCATGGGAAACTTCGGAGCGGACC
This sequence comes from uncultured Pseudomonadales bacterium, assembly GCA_964638775.1. Taxonomy (GTDB): domain Bacteria; phylum Pseudomonadota; class Gammaproteobacteria; order Pseudomonadales; family Azotimanducaceae; genus Azophilus. Next base: position 6,671 of record CAZWZH010000039.1, on the reverse strand, counting down.
CGAATCCGCCCTCCCGCCGGTCGTAGGACTCTTCGAGTTGCTCCCTGGCCCGGTCGATCAACGCCTTATCGCCGAGCCCGTTGCCCTCGTCGGCAGGTTGGTCGATGTGGCTCAGGGCTTCCACAAGGCGCCGCCCCTGTTCGGTGAGATCGTCGCGCCGGTTCGCGAACACTTCCCGGACACGCAGCAGCAGGTCGGCGAACCCGGGCAACTGGAAGCGGGGCGATTTCGGGAAATAGGTTCCGGCGAAGAACGGAACGAGCGTGCGGGGGTCGAGGAACAGGGTGAGCGGCCAGCCGCCGGTCTGCCGGGTCAGGAGCCGGTGTGCGGCCTGGTAGACCTTGTCCAGGTCCGGACGTTCCTCCCGGTCGACCTTGACGTTGACGAAATGGGCGTTCATCACCGCCGCGGTGGCAGGGTCTTCGAAGGATTCGTGCGCCATGACGTGGCACCAGTGGCACGACGAGTAGCCGATCGACAGCAGGATGGGCTTGCCGGATTCCCGCGCATCGGCCAGGGCCGCCTCGTCCCAGGGCTGCCAGTCCACCGGATTGCTGGCGTGCTGCAGCAGGTAGGGGCTGGTCTCGCTGGCCAGTCGGTTGCTCATCGAGGCACCTTATCATGCTCCGGGCGGCGTCCCGGAGGCACTGGCGGCCTGCGGGCGAGTCGCTTCGAGCCCGTTGCCGCAGCGCGTGCGTCCGCCGGCCGGGCAGACGGTTCGACGGTACGCGCCGGGTTGGTATTTCCGGCACGATTGAGGTTCAATCGGCCTGCTTTTCGATGGCGGACATGGGGGAACGTTTGGTAGATGCGGACGGCTACAGGCCGAACGTCGGTATCGTGGTGGCCAACGGCCGCGCCGAGGTTCTCTGGGCGCGCCGTGTCGGCGGCCGCGATGCCTGGCAGTTTCCGCAAGGCGGCATTCTCGACTCCGAAACGCCGGAAGAAGCCCTGTACCGGGAGTTGTACGAAGAAGTCGGCCTCGAACCGGGCGCCGTGAAGCTGGTCGCGAGAACCCGGGGATGGCTCAGGTACCGGCTGCCCGAGCGGCTGCGCCGCCGCGACTCCAGCCCTTCGTTCGTGGGGCAAAAACAGAAATGGTTCCTGTTGCGCATGCTCGGGGACGACGGTGACGTACGCGTGTCCCACACCGGGAAACCGGAGTTCGATGCCTGGCGCTGGGTGAGCTACTGGTACCCGGTTGGCCAGGTGGTGGCGTTCAAGCAGCAGGTCTACCGGCGGGCGCTCAAGGAACTGGCCCCGCATCTGACGGTTTGAGGCTCCGGTGCTAACCCAGCTTCAGCACATCGTTCAGGAAGTCGCCGGCGCGCCGTCGCTGCAGGAAGCCCTGGGGGTTATCGTCCGCGAGGTTTGCGATGCCCTGTCCATCGAGGTTTGCTCGGTCTACCTGAAAACGCCTGACGGCCAGAAGTACCTGTTCGCCGCCAATACGGGCCTGAATCCGGATTCGGTGGGCAAGTCGACCATCGAGCTGGATGAGGGCCTTGTCGGCCTGGTCGGCGAACGGGCCGAACCGATCAACCTGTCTTCGGCGAGCGACCATCCCAGTTTTCACTTGATGCCGGAACTCGGTGAAGAGCCGTTCAACGCCTTTCTCGGCGTGCCGATCGTGCATCACCGGGGCACACTGGGCGTTCTGGTTGCACAGCAGCGCGAGCCGCGGCGCTTCGATGCGGACGAAGAGGCGTTTCTTGTCACCCTGGCGGCCCAGCTAGCCACGGCAATCGCTCACGCGGAGGTGGCCGGGGGGATCGACTCGCTGCTCGATGCCGACCATGCGGTCAGGGATTTCCGGATCGGCGGGCTGGCCGGCTCGCCGGGCATCGCGCTCGGCACCGCCACGGTCATGCAGCCGGTCACCAGCCTCGACGACGTTCCGGACCGGGAAGCCGCCAACGTGACCGTGGAGCTGATGCTGTTCGAACGGGCGGTGGGCACGGTGCGTGGCGATATCCGCCGCATCAGCGAGCAGTTCTCCCAGAGCCTGCCCCGGGAGGAACTGGCGCTCTTCGATGCCTATCTGCACATGCTCGACGACGAGGCCCTCACCGGCGACGTTCAGGAGCGCATCCGGCGGGGCGAGTGGGCCCAGGGTGCGCTGAAGCACGTGATTCGGGAACACATGGCCCGCTTCGAGCAGATGGAAGACTCCTACCTCAAGGAGCGGGCGACGGATGTGGAAGACCTGGGGTTGCGCGTGCTGGCCTACCTGCAGGACATCGGCGCGCGCGAGCGGGACTTTCCGGAGAAAACGATACTGGTCGGCGAGCAGATCACGCCCAGCATGCTCACCAATGTGCCGTCCGAGCGGCTGAAGGGAATCGTTTCGGTGCGGGGCTCGGTCAACTCCCATGTCGCGATTCTGGCCCGAGCGCTCGGTATTCCCGCAGTGATGGGCGCCGTCGACCTGCCCATTTTCCAGGCGGACGGCCAGTCGCTGATCGTCGACGGGTACTATGGCGAGGTCTATGCGAACCCGTCGGACGAACTGACGGACGCTTTTCGCGAGTTAATGAAAGAAGAGCGCGAGTTCGCAGAAGAACTCGACGATTTAAAAGAACTTCCGTGTATTACCCTCGATGGTTGGCGCATCCTGCTGTGGGTGAATATCGGCCTGACCGGCGACATTTCCCGCTCGCTCGACCGGGGCGCGGAAGGCATCGGCCTGTTCCGCACGGAAGTGCCGTTCGTCACCCAGGACCGGTTCCCCACCGAGGAGGAACAGCGGGAGCTGTACAGGGAGCACATGGAGGCGTTCGAGCCCCGGCCGGTGACCATGCGCACCCTCGATGTGGGCGGCGACAAGGCACTGCCTTATTTTCCCATTGCAGAAGACAATCCGTTCCTCGGCTGGCGCGGCATCCGGGTGACGCTGGATCATCCCGAAATCTTCCTCATACAGGCCAGGGCAATGCTCAAGGCCAACGCCGGGCTGAACGGGATACTGCGCATCATGCTGCCCATGGTCTCGAGCATGTTCGAGGTGCAAGAGGCGAGGGCGCTGGTCGATCAGGCGCACCGGGAAGTGGTGGAGGAAGGATTCAGCGTCAAGCCGCCCCTGATCGGCGTGATGATCGAGGTGCCGTCGGCGGTGTACCAAGCCCGGGAACTGGCCAGGCGGGTGGACTTCCTGGCCGTGGGTTCCAACGACCTCACCCAGTACATGCTGGCGGTGGACCGCAACAACCCCCGTGTGGCCGAGCTGTACAAGGACGTTCACCCGGCGGTGCTGCGCGCGCTCCGGGAAGTGGCCCGGCAGGCCCGGGCCAGGCGCAAGGGCCTGGGCATCTGCGGCGAACTCGCGGGCACGCCGATCGGAGCGGTGCTGTTGACGGGCATGGGCTATCAGGTGCTCTCCATGAACGCCACGAACCTGCCCAAGGTGAAGTGGGTGCTGCGCAACATCAAGCGCACCGATGCCCGGCGCATGCTTTCCCGGGTGCTGAGAATGGAAACCGCCCAGGAGATCCAGGGCTACATGGAGCGCCAGCTCGTCAGGGCCGGGCTCGGCCGCGTGCTGCCCAGCCACCAGGACCGGGTTCAGGCCGGGCTGGAATCGGAACGGATTTCATAGTGGCTTTCACCGTGCTGACTGGTGAACTTAAGTGCGGGACAGCGCTTCGTTCTGGCTCCGAGAGCGGCGTCCTGTCCGAGCAGCAGACGCCCGCCGGGACGGGTCAAGCCAACGCAATCCTGTAGTCGACCCGCTCCAGGGCGCGGCCCGCGAGAGCATAGCCCTGTTCCGAAAGGGAAACCTCGTCACCGCTGTGAATGACCGCCGTGCTGGCCCGGGTTCCGTAGTCGTCGCCGAGGATGAAACAGGGCGCAATGCGCCGTTCCCAGGCCAACGGCCGCCCACGGTGGGGCAGTTTCTCATCGGAAGGTACGGTGTCGTCTCTCAGCGCCTCGATCAATGCATCTGCAGACAGGCCGTCCTCGATCGCGCAGCGCAGCCGGCTGATTCCGTCGACGACCTTTGGCCAGGTTACGCCCAGTTCCGCGTTTGTCAGGCCGTGGTAGCCGGGCTCGAGCGTCTGTGTGGCGCCCCGGTTGGAAGTGCAGATCAGTTCCTCGCCGTCCCAGAGCAGCAGGTTGAAGCCCTGATAGTCCGGCCCGTGCAGGCATCGGGCATAATCCACCGCGGAAGCCTCGCCACGCAGGAAGTCGCTTGGCAACGCACCCCGGGATTTCGCCGGTTCCGCCTTTTTCCGGCCAACGGCGTTGTCGGCCGATTCGGCGTCAGGGTCGCTCAGGTCCGGTTGGTCCGGGGTTTCGAGCCCGGTCACGGCGAAGTTGGTGACCGCCGCGAATCGTCCCTTCCTGTCAACGCCGAGCCAGGTTCCACCGGCTGTCGTGTCTCGGCCGGCCAGCAGGTTTGGGGCATCCGGCCAGAAGTGTGCGGATTGCGCGGGCCGGTCGTAGAATTCATCCCGGTTGGCCGCGACGATCAGCGGGGCTTCGGGCAGAACCCGGTAGGCGAGCAGGACAAGGCACATGAAAGCGCAAGGGAGAGACGGCGGTGCGGCAGTATAGCGGGTTGATTCCGGAATTGCGGACATCGGGCGGCGCCGGCCGGCCGCGGTGGCAGTTTTTCGGGAGCTGACCGGTGCACTATCCGTCCATCGACCCCGTCATCGTCTCGATCGGACCGCTCGCCCTGAGGTGGTACGGCCTTGCGTACCTGGCGGCTTTCCTCCTCTGCTGGTGGCTGGGCATCCTGCAAAGCCGTCGGGCGTTCGGGGACTGGACCCGTCCCCGGATTGCCGACCTGGTGTTCTACGGCGCGGTCGGGGCCGTGATCGGCGGCCGTGTCGGGTACGTGCTGTTCTACTCGATCGAACCGTTTCTGCGCGACCCCTTGGTGCTCTTGAGGATCTGGGACGGGGGCATGTCCTTTCACGGGGGCCTGCTCGGTGTGATGGCCGCCACGACGTGGTTCGCACGCCGGACGAATCGGAGCTTCTGGCAGGTGGCGGATTTCGTGGCGCCGCTGGTGCCCCTGGGCCTGGGCCTCGGGCGCCTGGGAAACTTCGCGAACACCGAGTTGCCGGGCCGCATCACGGAGGCGCCCTGGGGGCTGGTCTATCCGTGCGGCGCCGATGCCGTGCGCAGCATCAACGTCATGTGCACCGGCGAGTGGGAATCCTTCGCCCGGCACCCGTCGTCGCTCTACCAGGCATTCGCCGAGGGCGCGGTGCTCTTCGCGCTGCTCTGGTGGATCGCGGCCCGGCCCCGCCCGGCGGGTGTGATTTCCGGCGCCTTCCTCCTCGGATACGGCAGCCTGCGCTTCCTCACCGAGTTCTTCCGGATGCCGGACGCGCACATCGGTTTCATCGCCTTCGAGTGGCTCACCATGGGCCAGTTGCTGTCGCTCCCGATGGCCATCGTTGGTATGCTGGTGATGGTGTGGGCATTGCGCCGTTCCCCTGCCGACCGATCGGCCAGCGAATCCTCAAGAAGGGCATGAAACAGTACCTGGACCTGTTGCGTCACGTCAGGGACGAGGGCGCCCATCGGGGCGACCGGACGGGCACCGGCACCCGCAGCATCTTCGGGCACCAGTTGCGCTTCGATCTGGGTGCGGGCTTTCCACTGGTCACCACCAAGAAGGTGGCCTTTCGCTTGATCGCGCACGAGCTGCTCTGGTTCCTTTCGGGCAGCACCAATATCCGCTACCTCCTCGACAACAACGTGCACATCTGGGACGAGTGGGCGGACGAAAACGGCGAGCTGGGTCCGGTGTACGGCTCGCAGTGGCGCTCCTGGCCGGCGCTGGAGGGCAGGAGCATCGACCAGATCGGCCGGGTTCTGGCGAGCATCCGCGAAGATCCGGACTCGCGCCGGCACATCGTCAGCGCCTGGAACGTGGCATTGGTGGACAGCATGGCGCTGCCGCCCTGTCATACGCTCTTCCAGTTCTACGTGGCGGAAGGAAAGCTCTCCTGCCAGCTCTACCAGCGCAGCGCCGACCTCTTCCTCGGCGTGCCCTTCAACATCGCCTCCTATTCGCTGCTGACCATGATGATCGCCCAGGTGAGCGGCCTGCAGCCCGGGGAGTTCGTGCACACCTTCGGCGATGCGCACCTGTACGACAATCATCGGGAACAGGCCGATCTGCAGCTCTCCAGGGTGCCGCTGCCCCTGCCGACGCTCCGCCTGAATCCGGAAGTCACGAACCTGTTCGAATTCGGTATCGACGACTTCGAACTGCGCAACTACACCTGCCACGAAGCCATCAGGGCGCCCATCGCGGTCTGAGCGGCCGGCGGCGGCAGGCGCGCATCGGTGCGCGAATGAGTGTGCCTCATCGCGCTACGCGGGATGACCCTGATGACAGCTGTCGGACGACGGGATACGCTTGACTTCGCGAATCGCCGGGGTCCTCGGGAGGCGCAAACAGGAAACGTGCGGGACAACCGTCGCACAGATGGGCAAAGCATCAGAGTACATCCTGACACTTCAGAGACAACGCACCCGCTGCCCTCGGCCAGGATAGCCGACTGCGGCATGTGGCGGTGCGGAATGTGATGCTGTCCAGCCCAAGGTTGTTGTTCCATTACTCCACGAGGCTCGCCGCGTCGCGCGCCGAGAAGCGTTTCCTGCGCCGGTAGGGGAATACGTCGATCACCTGGCCGTCGCGAATGGCGCGC
>CAZWZH010000038.1:0-8207 GCA_964638775.1 uncultured Pseudomonadales bacterium | reverse complement strand
CCGTCAACGCCGCCCCCACCGCCCCCAGCAGACTGAGCGCGGGCGTGCCCAGCAACAGGCAGAGCATCAGCATCGGTACGGCTTCCGGGGGCATGCTCAGCATCAGCGCCGCCAGCGGCGCCAGCGCCGTGATGGCGAACCCCGTGACGCACCACTGCACGGCGACCTTGGCGAGCACCGCAACGAACGGCGGCCGCGCCAGCAGCACGAACTGCTCGAGCGTTCCGTCCTCGAAATCCCGCCTGAAGAGAATCTCCAGTGACATCAGGTTGGCGAGCAGCACCAGCACCCAGACGATGCCGGGGGCATAGGCTGAAAGCGCCTCGTCATCGCCACCGAAGGCCATGGCGAACAGCAACACGCCCAGAAAGAGAAAGGCCAGCGGGTTCAGGATTTCATCCCGGGCCCGCGCCACGCAAAGCCACTCCCGCCTGAACTGAGCGGCAAACACCGCTACCGCCCCCCGCCGAGTTCGATGGTCGCGCTGTCCATGGCGCCCAGTGGCTGATGGGAAGCGCACATTACCGCGCCGCCTCCCGCGCAGTGGTCCTCGATGAAACGGCCCACCAGGCTTCGTCCCTGCGCATCGAGCGCCGTCAGCGGCTCGTCCAGCAGCCACAGCCGATGAGGGCTAAGCAGGGCGCGCGCCAGACCCGCCCGGCGCTGCTGGCCCTGGGACAGGCGTGCACAGGGGATTTCGGAACAGGCTTCGAGACCCACCGCCGTCATGGCTTCGTCAACGCTTCGCTTGACCGTAGACGACTCCGCGCCGCCCGCTGACAGGCCTGCCCGCCGGTACCACTGGAGATTCTCCCGGGGCGAAAGCAGCCCGCTGATGCCTGGCTTATGGCCCAGATAGAATACGTCCGCCGACTCGATGCCGCCCTCGTAGTCGGGATAAAAGCCGGCGGCCAGCCGCAACAGCGTCGACTTGCCGCTGCCATTCGGCCCGCGCACCTCCACGCACTGTCCCGCACGGAGCTCGAGGTTCAGGCCACTGAACAAAGTCCGCCCGCCACGTGCGCAGGCCAGGTCCGTCAAGGTAAGCAGCGGTTGGCTCAATCTAGTGTCTTGTCCCATAAGTTTCTTGCATTTCAGCGTGCCGCACGGGATCTCACGCCAACCGGTCGATGATCGGGCAATCGGGGCGGCTGTCGCCCGCGCAGGCGGCGACCAGGTGCTCAAGCTCATCGTGCAGGCACTGGAGTTCCCGCTGTTTTCGTTCAATCTCCTCCAGGCGCGCCTCGGCAATCCGCTTCACGTCCGCGCTGCTCCGGTTGCTGTCTTCGTAGAGCGCGAGAAGCCCCCGGCACTCGTCGATGGAAAAACCGAATTCCCTCGCCCGGCGCACGAAGGCCAGCTTGCGTACCGCCGATTCGTCGTAGGAACGGTAACCCGCCCCGGTTCGGGACGGCGCTTCGACCAGGCCGATGTCCGCGTAGTAGCGGACGGTCTTGGTGGGCAGGCCCGAGGCTTTGGAGGCGGCGCCGATGTTCATCTGAAGCTGTCTTGACTTTCCAGTAAGTGGAAGGATTAGCCTGCCCCTTGCCCAATGTCAAGCAGCGTCCGCCATGACTGAGATCGCCAATTCCCCCCGAGAGGTTGCCCCCTCGCGCTCCCCGGCTGAAGGCTCTACACCAACCATCGACTGGCGATGCCGCGGGACCTGGCGGCAGGCATCGAAGAACACCGCCTGGTGCCTCCTCGGCTGCTCCATCGGCGATTTCGGCACAATCGCCTTCTTTCAGTTCATGGAAATCCCGTGGCCGACACTGGCGATCATGACATTGGCGATCGTCAACGGCCTGGCGACGTCCATCATGCTGGAGACCGCCGTTCTCTGGCGGCAGATGGGGCCGCGCACAGCCTTCAGAACCGCGGTCGGCATGTCGCTGATCTCGATGATCGGCATGGAGGCCGCAATGAACGCCACCGATGTCATCCTGACCGGTGGGGCGCTGCTCACCTGGTGGGTCATCCCGGTGATGCTCACCGTAGGATTCGTGACCCCGCTGCCTTACAACTACTGGCGCCTGAAAGTGCTCGGCAAGGCCTGCCACTAGCAGCGGGTCTACAGTTCCAGTTCGATACCGAGGTACCCCTGAACAGGCATGGCCGGGAAATAGCGGTAGCTGCCGAAGGCGAAGTCGGCCCGGTCTGCGTAGCGCGCATCGAACAGGTTGACGATGCGGGCGAAGAGGCGCGTGCGCTCGCCCAGGCGCAGCCCGCCGCGCCAGTTGACCACGGCATGGCCCGGATAGCTGTGGGTGTTGGCCGCGTTGATGAAGTGCTTGCCGACGACATTGACTTCGAATTCGGAATACCAGGCATCACCGGGCTTCCAGCGCCACCGGGCACTGCCGAGCCAGCGGGGCGCCGTGTCGATACGGTTGCCTTTCTCGATGACCTCGCCGCCGCCGGCGCGCCGCGAAAAGTCGTACTCGTGCACGGCGTAGGTGCCCGCCAGGCTGAACAGGTGACCGTCCGTCGCCCACTCGGCGGCAAACTCCACGCCGGCCGACCGGGTCCTGCCGTCGCTGACGTTGAATCCATTGGCTTCCCGGAAAATATAGTGCCGCGTCCGTTCCCGGAAGACGGAGACTGACCAGCCCGGCGCTTTCAGCCCGGCCTCGAAGGAGACCAGGCGCTGGCTCTCCAGATCCGCCACCGTCTGGCCGCGCTGCAACCGGTAGAGTTCGGTGATCTGCGGCGGGCGGAAACCGGTGGCGGCGGTGAGGTATGCGACGCCCCCGGCGCCGAACTCGCGCTCGATGCCGACCCGGCCCGCCACCTCGGTGAAACTGTCGTCGCCCGACGGGGGCCGGGTATAGAGGCAGCCGCCGAATCCGCACCGGCTGCCGTCGTCCCGCGTATTGCCAACCAGGTGGTTGTTGTCGTAGTCGTAGCCCAGGCTCTCGACCCGCAGACCGTGCAGCGCCCGCCAACGCTCGCCAAGACGCCAGTCGAGATCGTAGAACACCGCGCCCATGAGCGAATCCACATCGTAGTCGTAGTGCCTGCCGGGCGGCCGCGTTCCGACCAGAAAGGCGGAGCCGGCGGTCGGCCCATCCTGTATCTCAGTCAGGCTCCCCTGCATGTATTCCAGGTGGGCGCCCAGATGGCCGGACATTCTGTGGCTGTCGAATGCGTAGGTGGCGAGAACCCCGCCGCTGCCCTGCTCGTTGGTCTCGGTCGGCTGCCCGGGCAGGAAGTGCTGCAGGAATACCATGCGCGACCGCCGCGCGTAGGGCGTTATCCGCCAGACGCCGTTGCTCCAGTGGCTCGCAGCACGCACGGACCAGGCATCCCGGTAGGCTTCCGGATTGGGGTTGGTGCTGCGCAGGTCACCGTCGTCATAAGCCTTGTATCCGCGTACGAAGCCGCCGGTTTCCTGGTTGAGATTGGACGCGTTCAGCGTGTTGCGGACCTGCCATGCGCCAATGCCAGTCTCGTGGACGAGGGACAGTTTCTGCTGCCCGTAGCCCGTGTCGTCACGGTAGCCGTTGGAGTGGCTGCCGTGCGCGCTCAAGCCGACACGGTGATCGCCGTATTCCGCGGCCAGCACTCCCCGCACCTGGGCATAGCCGTAGGATCCACCCTCCAGGCTCAGGCCGGTGACTTCCGGATCCGGTGTCGATACGTTTATCGCACCGTGCAGGGCGTTGCCTCCCAGGGCGGCGCTCGCCGGCCCGCGCCAGACCTCGATGCCCCCCGCCTGCTCGCCATTCACCTCGAACAGGTTGTTGACGTTGCAGAACCCCGCGGGCCGGATCGGCAACCCGTCTTCCAGAAACAGGAACGCGCCGCAGGCGCCGGCGCCGGTCAGAACCGCGGACCGGATGGCGGTGAGGTGCTCGTGCCCCGAGCCCCGGGAGATCCATACGCCCGGAATGCGCACCAGCGCTTCGTGAATGTGCGTGGGCCGGATTTCCGCCAACGCCTCCGTATCGATCCCGCCAACGCTGCCGGCCGTACCGAGCCGCTCACCCAGCGTCTCCACGACAACCATTTCCTCCACGATCTCGCCCGCGGCCGCGACGCCTCCGGCGAGGCACAGGCACGCGAGCAGCGCCCGGCTAGCTGTCCGCATGGCTGCCGGCTCTCGCCACCACGTCGCGACTGAACGCAATCGAGAAGAACACCCTGGCGATTCGCTACGGGCGCAACACGCGGGCCCTGGGGCAGCGCAGTGACCTGGATCGAACGTTGCTCATTGCAAATCCTTGTTCGCGAACAGGCGGCCTGAAAAAAGAGCGCAGACATTACCCGCCGCCCCATGGGTCCGCAAGCAAACAGGCAGCCCCGAATCGGGAAGCGGCACCCGCCGCCCGTTGACGCGCCGTCATTCAGTTGGCGCTGTCGGATACCGGCTCAGTGGGCGTTTCTTCCTCTTTCAACCGTACATCGAAGGCGACTGAACCGCCTTCCCCCGGCCCGAGTATCCCGCGGTAAGTCCAGCGTATCGTGGTGTAGTGCCGCGCCTCCGCGGGGAGCCGGACGCCACCCTCGACGACGGTGAGGCTCTCCGGGCCCGCAAAGCTGGCGCCGCCGTCCGCGGAGAACAGGATTTCGGTATCGTCACCGACGGCGGTTCCCTCGAGGTACTCCACCGCCTCGGGGACCGGGTTGGTAATCACGATGATGCCGGGATCGATGATCTCGGTGCTCGTGTTCGTGAAGTCGACGGTATAACGCAATTCCTCCCCGGGCCGGACACCGGCAGCGTCGAGCAGCGTGGTTTCAATGTCGTCGTCCGCGGTGGTGATTCTGACGACCCTGTCTACGGACGTCACAAGCTCGACACCCGCCCACAGGTCGGCGGCGAGCAACAACCCCGGAAAAACCGATGCAACCGCCTTCCGTCGCAGACACGTCTGTAGTTTCCGGCAGGTCGCCTGGCGGCGCCCGCTACGACAGGGCGTTATCCCCCGCATTGCCACACCTCTTGTTCGCGCACACGGATTTCAACTGGGTCTGGCAGACCGTCTCCTTGACGGGAAGCCCGAACGATGATCGAGTGAACGGATGCCAACGATAACAACCGAGCCTCTAAAGCGCGACCGGACGCGCGGCCGGGAGCCCTCAGCCGGGGAGCGCGAGGGGGCAACCCCTAGCTGGAATCCACTGCTCCGGCGATGCACCGAACCGCGGAACAAGCCGTGAACGGGCGGCAGGACCCCCCCAATGGGCGATAAGGATCAGCGGATCGGCAGCCTGGCGGAGCTTGCCCACCGGCTCGCGGACGGTTCCGTGACCAGCCGCCGCCTGGTGGAGTCGTGCCTTGAGCGTATCGGCGATCCCGCGGGCGAAGGGTCCCGCACGTTCACGTCGGTCAACGGCGCGGCCCTTGAAACGGCGGACACCATGGACGCCCTGCGCAAAGCCGGGCAGGCGCCCTCGCCGTTCGCCGGTATCCCGATCTCCGTGAAGGACCTGTTCGACGTGCGTGGCGAACGCACGCTCGCCGGCTCTATCGCGCTCGGCAACAGCCGGCCGGCCTCCCGGGACGCGCCCGCCATCGCCAGGCTCCGGGCCGCGGGATTCGTGTTCGTCGGCCGCACCAACATGACCGAGTTCGCGTTCTCCGGCCTCGGTCTCAATCCGCACCATGGCACGCCCCGCAACCCCTACGACCGGGTGACCGGCAGGATTCCGGGCGGTTCGTCTTCCGGCGCCGCCGTCTCGGTAACCGATGCAATGGCGGCGGCCGGGCTCGGCACCGACACCGGCGGCTCGTGCCGGATTCCCGCCGCCCTGTGCGGTACCGTCGGGTTCAAGCCAACCGCGCGACGGATACCGCGGCGCGGCGTGTATCCGCTTTCGTCCAGTTTGGACTCGGTCGGTTCCCTGGCCAACTCCGTGGCCTGCTGCGCATCGATCGACTCGATCATGGCGGAATCGCAACCGGCGGCGGACCTGTCCGGCAGGTCGCCCGGTTCCATGCGTCTCGGCGTCCTTGGCAACCTTGTGCTCGACGACATCGACGACAAGGTCGCCAAGGCGTTCGACCGAGCCCTGTCAACGCTATCCGCAATGGGTGTGTCCGTGTCCGACGTGCGCCTGGCCGAGCTCGACGACCTTCCCGCCATCAATGCCAAGGGCGGCCTGGCATCGGCAGAGGCCTTCGCCTGGCACCGGCCGATGCTCGCGGCCCACGCCGGGGAATACGACCCCCGGGTGCGCGCCCGCATCGAGAACGGCGCCGAGCAGAGCGCCGCCGACTACATCGACCTGCTGCACCACCGCCGGCGCCTGATCGGCGCGGCAGACGCCGCCATGCGGGAACTCGACGCGGTGATCTACCCCACCGTGCCATTCGTCGCACCCACTATCGAGGCGCTGGCGGACGATACGGATTATGTGCGCATCAACGCGCTGGCGTTGCGCAATACGAGCGTCACGAACTTTCTCGACCGCTGCGCCGTATCCGTCCCCATTCACGAACCGGGCGATGCGCCGGTGGGCCTGAACATGATGGGTGCGACGCTGGGCGACCATGGCCTGCTGGCCGTGGCGAACAGCATCGAATCGCTACTGGCGGCTGGTGGTTGACCCGGCAAGGTCACCGGCAGGAACGATGCCTGGCGATTGGGTTTCTTCATCGAATACCAGCCTGGCTTCGCCCCGCTCCAGTTGACGGCGCACCGCCCGGCACTTCTGTTCCAGGCTGAAATCCCTGTGCCCGTAGTCGGTGCCCTCGCGCAGCACGAACGACTCGATCACGCCCAGAAGCGCTTCGTCGGACAGGGCGTCCAGGGGAATCTCCATCCGTGAACCGGCGTTTCGCGCAACCGGCCGACGTCGCCCGACGTCAGGCGGCCCGCGCCGTCTTTACCGTTTCCCAGGCCGCCTTGATCTGCTGCGTGCGTTCCGTCGCGGCGCGCATCATTTCCTCGGGCAGGCCCCTGGCAGCGAGCTTGTCCGGGTGGTGGCGGCTCATGAGGCGCCGGTAGGCCCGCTTGACCTCATCGTAGGGCGCGTCCGGCGGGACGCCCAGGGTCTCATAGGCGCTTTCCAGGGACGGCCCGTCGGCGCTTGCCGACACTGCCGAACCGAACATGCGCTCCAGTTCGATGTAGTCGGCCCGCGACAGGCCGAGCCGGGACGCAATGTGCTGCAGGAGGCTCCGTTCCTCCGCGTGCAGCCCGCCGTCGGCCCAGGCGGCCTGAAACTGTATCTCCAGGAACATGCGGCGAATGTTCGACCCGCGCAGGCACTCCGAGCGAAGCTGGTCAAGCACGTCATCGAGCCGGAAGGCGCCCGACTTGCCCTCGTTGAAAAGGGCCCGGGCCGCACGCCGCTGCTCGGCATCGAGGCCGAGCTGGTCCATGACGCGCTCGGCCAGCCGGATCTCCTCGGGCGAGACCCGGCCATCCGCCTTCGCCACCTGCCCCATCACCCCGAAGGTGGCGGCGAAAAACGCAAGCTGGGCACGTTCCCGGCGCGAGGGACCCGTATCGAATCCCAAGGCTGGGCCGCTGTCGAATCTGCGGGCGGCCCCTCCGAAAGAACTCCCGAGCGAGGCGCCGAGGAGCGCACCGATCGGCCCTCCGATCAGGTAGCCGAAGGCGCCACCGATCAGCGTTCCCCACCAACTCATCTGCATATTCCCGGGTACGGTCCGGCACGAAGGTTAGACGATGCTGGTGTCCCGTCCCAGAAATTTCTTGGATTTCAGGGCTCCCACGGGCCTCTGGCGGCGCTGCGACCCTTGGCAACCGGGCTGACAATGACGGGTGCGCGCGTCTCTCCGGTCGGGTCCGGTTGCTGACCGGGAACGCGGCGAAGGGTATTCTTGAGCCGGTCGCGACGAAACGCACGGCGACTGACCGGCGCAACGAAACGGAGAGGGTTGGTGGACAACTTGCAAGCCAGAAGGGCGGTCCGGGAAGAACTGGCCCGGGGTTACCGCGTGTTCGGCGCCCTGGGCTGGGGCGACCTCGGGGACGGGCACATCAGCGCCCGGGACCCGGAACGGCCCGACTGTCTCTGGATGCTCCGCTACGGTGCCACCTTCCCCGAGGCCACCGCGGGCGATGTCGTGCTGATCGACCCCGACGGAGAGATCGCCCGGGGCGCGGGACGGGTGAACCGGCCGGGCTTTCACATCCACCAGCCGATTCTCGCCGCCCGCCCCGATATCGCGAGCGCGGCCCACACCCATACGCAATGGGGTACGCCCTTTTCCGCCGAGGCACGCATCCTCG
>CAZWZH010000037.1:0-10960 GCA_964638775.1 uncultured Pseudomonadales bacterium | reverse complement strand
GTTTGAGCGCAACCAACCGGAGAAGAACAATGGCGGAAACGGCGGCAACCGAGAACCGGAGCAACAGCGGCAGCATCGTTCACACCACCGACGGCGATTTCGAAAGCGACGTTCTCAATTCCGACAAGCCGGTACTGGTTGACTACTGGGCCGAATGGTGCGGCCCCTGCAAGATGATCGCGCCCATACTCGACGAGATTGCGGGCGAGTACAGCGGCAACCTCAAGGTCTGCAAGCTCGACATAGACTCCAACCAGGCCACCCCCGCCAAATACGGCATCCGCGGCATTCCAACCCTGATGCTGTTCAAGGACGGCCAGGTGGAAGCCACCAAGGTCGGCGCACTCAGCAAGTCCCAACTGGCGGCGTTTCTCGACAGCAATATCTGACCCGGGTATTGCCCGCGAAAGACTGCGCGAACGAGTGATGGCTGCTGCGGCCGTGGCTCAGGGCGGTTGCGGCGCCCAGCACAGCTTCGACCGCGACACGCCCATCGAGAACGTTCCAGAAGCGAAGGTTTCCCCGGCCGCCCCCGCGACCTACATCGCTGACAACGGCGCCATGATCCACCCGCTGGCCGAGGCGCCGGATGCGTCGCTGGTCGACCGCGACATCATGGTCTATGCGCTAAAAGCGGGATTCGGCAAGATGGGCGCCCGCATCGGCAGCAGGCCTGGAGAAGCCGAAATTTTCAGGGAAGAGATGGTTGCATTCTGGCAACGGGCATTGCGCCCGGGGTCGCGGGGAACGGTGTAGAGGCAACAGGGAAAGCTGTTGAACATTCCGGGAAAAGCCTTTGCCATGGTACAGACGGGGGTCGGTGAACTGACGCCGAAGGATGTCCCCATTCCCGACATCGACGACGACTCGGCCCTGCTGGAGCTCGAAGCCTGCGGCATCTGCGGCAGCGATTACGAACAGTTCGAAGGCCAGTTGCGCACCCCGATACCCGTGATTCCGGGGCACGAACCGCTCGGCGTGATCGCCAGGATCGGTGAGCGCGCCGCGGCCCGCTGGGGCGTTGACGTGGGCGACCGGGTGGCGGTGGAGACCATGCTGGCCTGCCATCACTGCGAGACTTGCCGGGGGGGCGCCTACCACCTCTGCGACAATCGGAAGATCTACTCCTACATCCCGCTCTCCGAGCCGCCGGGTCTCTGGGGCGGTTACTCCCAGTACATGTTTCTGCACGGCAACTCGGTGGTGCACAGGGTGAGCCCCGACCTCGCCCCGGAAATCGCCGTGATGTTCAATCCCCTGGGTGCGGGGTTCCGCTGGGCGGTGGAAATGCCGAACACCCGGCCCGGCGACACGGTCGTCATTCTGGGGCCGGGCCAGCGCGGGCTCGCCAGCGTCATCGCCTGCCGGGAAGCGGGCGCCGGCACGATCGTCGTCACCGGGCTGGAGGTGGACGCCGAGAAGTTCAGGGTCGCCACGGCGTTCGGCGCCGATCATTGCATCGACGTTGACAATGAGGATGCGGTAAGGCGGGTCAGGGAAATCACGGGCGGCCGCGGCGCCGACGTGGTGGTGGAAGTCAGCGCCTATGCCACCCGGCCCATCGTCGATGCGATGAAGATGGTGCGCATGGGCGGCACCGTCGTGCTGGCGGGCATGAAAGGCTTCAAGGCTGTGGAGAACTTCGTCTCGGATCTCGTGGTGGTGAAGGAGATCAACATCCGCGGCGCCATCGGCGTGACCTCGAGCGGCTACAGGAGCGCCATCCGGCTGATCGAGAGTGGGCGCGTGCCGGTCGAGCTGATGCATACGCACAACTTCGACCTCGAGGATGCGGAACTCGCGATACGCACCCTTGCCGGCCAGGTGCCGGACGACCGGTCCATTCATTCCTGCCTGATCCCGCCCCGCTGAGGCCGCGGGACGGGTGTTTGCACCGGACCGATTGCCGGCGCGTCCCCTGGACGGATACGACCCGCCATGGGTGGGTCATTGAATCGTCGGATCGGGACGGTGTACCCGTCGTCGCGGGGAAGAGGCTAAGCTAACGGCACAGGGACGGGAAAGGGCTCGTCCGTCCAGGGAAAAGGAGGTTTGCAGTGGCGGAAATGCCCTTCAACGAAAAAGTCGCGGAAGCGTTCAAGAACATCCCGAAGGGGGCGGCCGGCGGCCTGCCGGATTTCCTGGGCATCGAGATCTTCGATGCGGGGCCGGGCACCCTGACCGCGCGCCTTGCCGTGCGCGACGAATTCCTCACCGGCTTCGGTAACATGCACGGTGGCGTGCTGTCCGCGTTCTGCGACCATATGCTCGGCTGCGTGTGCTATCCGGCGATGAGCAAGGGGCAATGGGCCGCGACCACCGAGTTCAAGATCAACCTGACGGCGCCGGTCAAGGGAGGCACCGTCGAAGCCAGGGCGGAGATCCTCAACCTGTCGCGCAGTCAGGCGGTGGTGCGCATCGACATGGTCAACGCCGGGCGCCCCTGCGCAATGGCCCAGGGTACGGTGACGATCCACAATCCAAGATCCTCAGGCGCCTCGAGCAGGTAGCCTGATCGGCCCGGCATCAGGCGATGCCGGATGGGTCGCACGATGTCAGCGCGGCGCCTTCCCGTCCGGCGGCCAGGCGTCGACACCCTCTTCCAACGGCACCGCCAGGCTCTGCAGCAGTTGGGAAAACATGATCCAGTTGCCGATGGCAATCACCAGTTCGACACGCTCGGCTTCGGTTTCAAGGTGTTCACAGCAGGCCGCCCAGGCCTCGGGCTGAATGAAGCCGTGTTCCAGCGTGTCGTCGGTGGCCTGCAATACCGCGCGGTCCGCGCCGCTCAAGATCTGCGATGCCCGCCAGTCGCGCACGGCGAGCAGGTCTTGCGCGGGAATGTCCATGCCCCGCGCTATTCGCCAGTGCTGGGTCCATTCGTACACCGACCCGGTCTGCCAGGCGATGCGCATGATCAGGAGCTCCCGCAGCCGCCCGTCGAGGGAGTTGCCGGTGAAAAGCAGCGTGGTGACGGTGCTCGCGAGCTCTCTGGCGACGGGCTCGTTCTGCAGCAGTATCCGGAAGACCGACAGGCCGGCGTAGCGGGCGTTCAGGCCCAGGGCTTCGGCTCTTCGAGCCGATTCTTCCAAGGAAAGCAGGGGGACAGGAGGTTCTGACATCTATTGGCGGAATCCGGATTGTGGGGAACGCATTGTAACGCTCGCCACTTCGAGCGCGCTGGTACCGAGTATTCAGGCGTCCCCGTCGTTCCGGTTGGCTGACGCGGGCGGAAGATGCTCCCTGAACCAGGCGACGGTCTCCCGCATCACCTCGCTGAAAGCGGGCTCGGCGTATATCTCGTAGTGCCCGTAGTCTTTCAGTACCACCAGTTTTTTCGGCTCCCCGGCCTTGTCGTACAGTGCCTGTGATTCTTCCGGCGGCACGAGCCGGTCGTCGTCGGTGGTGATGAACAGTACCGGTCGCGGGGCGATCTTGTCGACTACCCACTCCGGATGAAAGCCCAGCGTCTCGTCGACATATTCCAATGGCAGGGTGTTGAGCGCTGAAGGTACGTTCCGGCGCGCCGCGGCCGCGAGCTCCGCCGACTGGCGATCCGGCAGCAGAATCTCGTCGCGGTCGACGAGTTCCGATTCGCCCTCGGTCGTGCGCCTGACCCGATCCGCAGCGGAGCGTTCCAGGAGGTCGAACCATTCGTCCGGCCGGCGCACGCTGCGCATCCAGCGCTCGCCGTGACCAATCCCCACCACGCTCACGATGCACCGTACCCGCTGGTCCACCGCTCCAACCCATACCACCGTCGCCCCGCCGTAGCTGGTACCGTAGATGCCGAGCCGTTTTTCGTCGACGGCCTCCTGGGCCCCGAGGAAGGTGAGAGCGGCCTGCACGTCCGCAACCCGGCTGTAGGGCGCCAGGCGCGTCCGCGGCCCTTCGCTCGCTCCCCAGCCCTTGTAGTCGAAGGCGAGAACCACGTAGCCGGCGTCGACGAGCACTCGGGCGTTGTCGGGCAGGTAGAGGTCCTTGACACCGGTGTAGCCGTGGCAGAGCACGATACCGGCCCGCCGTTCGCCCGACCGGAGGTCGCCGGGCGCGTACAGATCGCCGACCAGCTTGCATCCCTCGGAATGGAAGGTGATGGGGCTCGGGGTCATATCGGGCTCGCTGCGCGTATTCCATGCTTTCGCGCCATCAGTCTAGCAGCGCCTTGCGTCCGATCGCCAAGTCGACAATGCTTTGTCGCGAGGGAAGCCCGGCAATCGCCCGACCCGGTACTGTCGGGGCGATGCTCCAGCCCCGCGAGAAAGCGGTGGACGGGTGCGAATCTGGTTCATCTGACAACCCGATCCGCGAATGGCGGGTCCTGACGAGAGGACAACAATGGCGGGAGAACAACCGCTCGACGGCGTGACCGTGCTCGATTTCGGCCAGATCTACAACGGGCCCTACTGCGGATTCCTGCTCGCGCAGGCCGGAGCGCGGGTGATCAAGGTGGAATCCCGTCGGGGCGAATCATTGCGCGGCCGGGTGTCCGAGACCGAAACCGTCGCGCAGCCATCGCCGGCCAGCTACCCCTTCGCGCTGCTCAATGCCAACAAGGAGTGCATGACACTCGATTTCAAGACAATCCAGGGGCAGGCCCTGCTCAAGCGCCTGGCCGGAAACGTGGATGTCGTGGTGGAGAACTTCTCACCGGGAACGATGGACAGGTATGGCGTCGGCAGCGCCGCATTGCGTGCGGAAAACCCCCGCCTCATCTACGCGGCCGGCACGGGCTACGGTTCCACCGGCCCGCACCGCGACTACCTGGGCATGGACATCACCATCCAGGCCATGTCCGGCGTCATGAGCATCACCGGCGAAGCGGATGGGCCGCCCATGAGGTCGGGCGCCGCGTTGTGCGATTTCCTGGGGGGCGCTCACCTCTATGCCGGGATTGTCACGGCCCTGTATCGGCGAATGCGCACCGGGGAGGGCGCCTTGGTGGACATCTCCCTGCAGGACACCGTGTTCCCAACGCTCGCTTCGGCGCTCGGCGCCTACTTTCTGGGCGGCGAACAGGACTTGCGCAGTGGCAACCGCCATCCGTCGCAAAGCCTGTCGCCGTACAACGTCTATCCCGCCAGAGACGGTCATGTCGCCCTGATCTGCATTCGCGACGGGCACTGGCGCAACCTGGTTCTTGCGATGGACCGGCCGCAACTCGCCGAGCGCCCCGAATTCGCGACGATGACGGCGCGGGCGGCCAACGTGAGTGCCGTGGATGCCGAAGTGGCCGCATGGACCCGGGTCCGTTCGCGGTCGGAGATCTTCCGAAAGCTCCAGGAGTTCGATGTGGTCTGCGCCTCGGTGCAAACCCTCGAGGAAGTGGTGAACGATGCGCATCTTCAAGCCCGGGGCACCGTTCAATGGCGCAGGCATCCGCGGCTCGGTGACATTGCGCTGTGCAACACGCCGCTCCGTTTCGAGGGGATCGATCCCCCACCGCTCAGCGATGTGCCGCCGCTGGGTGCTCACACTCGGGCCCTGCTCGACGAACTGGGCGGATACGACGAGGCGGCCATCGATGAGTTGGCGGCTGTGGGGGCGATCTAGCCGGCATCTGTTTAGACGATGCCGTAGGCGAGCATTGCGTCGGCGACTTTCAGGAATCCGCCGATGTTGGCTCCCTTGACGTTGTTCACGCGTCCCTTTTCGGAACCGTGGCGCACGCAGGTCTCGTGGATGCCGTGCATGATGGCCTGCGGGCGGCAGGACTTTCGCGCGGGTTTGAATGTCACGCAGCGCCTCGCCGACGCACTCCGGCCCCCTGCAAACCGTCGTCGATCTCCTTGAGCTTGCGGCGCATGACTTTTCCCGAACTGGTCTTCGGCAGGTCCTCCACGAACTGCACCGCCCGCGGCATCTTGTAGGCCGCGAGGTGTTCCCGGCAGTAGGCAATGATCGCATCGCCCTCCGGCGTACTCCCCAGTTTCGGCACCACATAGGCCTTGGCCAGTTCGCCCTTGTCCGGGTCGGGAACGGCGCCGACCGCCACCATCGCCACATCCGGGTGTCCTGCCACCACCCGCTCGATCTCCGCCGGGTAGATGTTGTAGCCCGCGGTAATGATCATGTCTTTCTTGCGGTCGACGATAAACACGAACCCGTCCTCGTCCGCGTAGGCCACGTCCCCGGTGCGCAACCAGCCGTCCTCGGTGATGGTTTCCCGGGTGGCGGTTTCGTTGCCGTAGTAGCCCTGCATGGTCACCGGCCCCCGGAACTCCAGTTCGCCCACCTCGCCCGCCGGCAATGTGCGGCCGGCGTATTCCAGATCGGCGATGCGGGCTTCGCAATACGGCAGGGCAACGCCGATCGAGCCGTGCTTCACGGGACCGAAATGCGAGAAGGTGGTGCCGAGCCCGGCCAGTTCCGTCATGCCCCACAACTCGATCAGGGGGCAGCGGAACCGCTCTTCCACTTCCTGCATCTTGGCCACCGGCATGGTCTGGCCGCCGACCGTGCACAGGCGCAGGGAAGACAGGTCGCAACTGTCCAGTCCCGGATGATTGAGCAGGAAGAAATACATGGTGGGAACGCCTTCGAAGAGCGTTGCCCGATACCGTTGGATGCTGTCAAGCACCGCGGCTTCCTCGAACAGCGGGTGGACCACCACCGTACCGCCGGTTATGAAGGTGCTGTTCATCACCACCGTGCCGTAGACGTGCGGCAGCGGCAGGGCGCTGACCACGGTATCCGTCTCCCGGCGGCCGTGCATGAGCGCCGTCAGTTGCGCGTTGGCGAGTACGCTCCTGTGCAACTGCATGGCGCCCTTGGGGTGGCCGGTGGTGCCCGAGGTGTAGCAGATGCTGCCGGTACTTTCCGGCGCCGCCGCTACCGGCGTGAAGTCAAGATCGCCGGACTCCGCCAGCGCATCGAACGCGGCCATGCCGTCGGGCACGTCCGCACCGAAACAGATCAGCGCGGCGACGGAGCCGTCCGCCTTCAGCGGGAACAGGGGTTCGAGTTTCTCCCGCGCGCCCGCCACCACCCGCGCTCCGCAGTCGCGCACCACGTAGGCCACCTCTTCCGGCGTCAGCATGACGTTGATGGGCACCACCACCGCACCGGTCATCAGCACGCCATGATAGGCGACCACCCATTCCCAGCGGTTCGGCGAGTACAGGACGACCTTGTCGCCGGGGCCCACGCCCATCCCGGCAAGAGCGGCGGCAAGGCGGCGTGCCCGATCGGCCAGTTCTTCGAACGAGAGTGTCCTTTCGCCGGAGATCAGGGCGGTTTTGGGCCCGAAGCGGACGGCGGATTCAGCAAGTATGTCGGCAGCGCTGTTCATGGCAGTCTGGACTTCCCTCCCGTTCATGATCCGAAGATTCAGGCGTTCGTATCCTCCCGACACGGCGCCGTGAGGGTCTTGTTCCTCAAGTCGCAATCTTACGCCAGTTTAAGGAAGTCGAGGGATTCCCGACCCGATCACCGGCGTTTCCGTGTATTGGCAGGGAGCGATGACGAGCCGGGGAGCCTCAGCGCCGGTCGACGATGCGCTTTGCCTTGCCCTCCGAGCGGGGAATGCCGCCAGGGCTGTGTACACGGATTCCTGCAGAGATGCCGATATAGGACTTGATGCGCTGCCCGAGCGACGTCGCCGCGGTATCCCGTTGCGCCTCCCCTGCGCCGCTCGCCAGTTCCACGTTGACGGTCAGCGCATCCAGGTGCCCCTGCTTCTCGACTTCGATGAAATAGTGGGGCGCCAGGGACTCGACCGCCAGGAGCTGTTCCTCGATCTGCGAGGGGAAGACGTTCACGCCGCGGATGATCAGCATGTCGTCGCTGCGCCCGGTGATCCTGTCCATGCGCCGCATGGTGCGCGCGGTGCCCGGCAGCAGCCGGGTCAGGTCCCGGGTTCGGAAGCGGATCACCGGCATGGCCTCTTTGGTGAGCGAGGTGAACACCAGTTCGCCTTCCTCGCCGTCGGGTAGCCTCTCTCCGGTCTGCGGGTCGATGATCTCCGGGTAGAAGTGATCTTCCCAGACGGTGGGCCCGTCCTTGCTCTCGACGCATTCCTGGGCGACGCCCGGCCCGATCACTTCCGAGAGGCCGTAGATGTCCAGGGCGTCGATGCCGGTCTTGCGTTCGAGTTCCCGGCGCATGGCGTCGGTCCAGGGTTCGGCGCCGAAGATGCCGGCACGCAGCGCCAGGCGGCCCGGGTCGACGCCCTGCCGGTCCATTTCATCGGCGATGTTCAGCATGTAGGACGGCGTGACCATGATGATGTCGGGGTCGAAGTCGCGAATGAGCTGCACCTGCTTTTCGGTCCGCCCGCCGGACATGGGAACGACCGTGCAACCGAGCCGTTCCGCGCCATAGTGGGCGCCGAGCCCGCCGGTGAAGAGCCCGTAGCCGTAGGCCACGTGCACCATGTCGCCGGCCTGGCCACCGGCCGCGCGGATGGAGCGCGCCGCCACGTCCGACCACATCTCGATGTCCTCCCGGGTATAGCCCACCACGGTGGGCTGTCCGGTGGTGCCGCTCGAGGCGTGGATGCGGATCACCCTGTCCATGGGCACGGCGAACATGCCGAAGGGGTAGTTCTCGCGCAGGTCCGCCTTGCTCGTGGTGGGAAAACCGGCGAGATCGTCAAGGTTCTTCAGGTCTTCCGGGTGAACGCCGGCAGCGTTGAACTTGGCCGTATAGACCGGTGAATTCTCATGGGCATGACGCAGGGTCGCCCGCAGCCGTTCGAGTTGCAGGCATCGCAACTCATCGAGGCTGGCTTTTTCAATGGGGTGCAGCGGGTCGAGACAGAACTGCTTTTTCATGTTTCGTCCTCGGTCGGGTTTGTGCGGGCCGGCATGGGCGGCAAACGTCGGCAATACCCTCTGTCAGACCGTGCATCCGGGGCACGGTTCACGGGCGGATTATTTCGCCGGTAAACCGCCAATACCATTCAGATCGCAATGGTTCGGCGGCAGCCCCGCCCCGGCGGGCTGGGCGGATGGCCGGATCCGTACAGCCAAGGGGCGGTCAGTGCTTGTTTTTGCGGCCAATCGGCGCACTATGGCGTCCTGGAATTGTCGGGTCTCGAGTCGACCGTAACGACCTGGAACCTACCGAGATGGCTGCGTATCCGGACATTCGCTACAGCGCCTGCCCCCACGACTGCCCGTCCACCTGCGCACTGGAGGTCGAAAGGCTGGATGAACGCACCATCGGCAAGGTGCGCGGCGCCGGCGAGAACTCTTATACCGCCGGTGTCATTTGCAGCAAGGTTGCGCGCTACGCCGAGCGGATTCACCATCCGGAACGCCTGACGACACCCTTGCGCCGCATCGGCGAAAAAGGCGACCGCGACGCATTCCAGCCGCTCTCCTGGGACGACGCGCTCGACATCGTCGCGGACTCCCTGCTCGCCGCGGAGGAAAGATACGGATCGGAAACGGTCTGGCCCTATTACTACGCGGGCACCATGGGCCTTTTGATGCGCGACGGCATCAACCGCCTGCGGCACGTCAAGCGGTACTCGGGACAGCACTCGACCATCTGCGTCACCCTGGCGTGGAACGGGTTCATCGCCGGCACCGGGAAACTAACCGGCAGCGACCCCAGGGAAATGGCGAGGTCGGATCTCGTGGTGATCTGGGGCACCAACGCCGCCGCCACGCAGATCAACGTGATGACCCACGCCCTGGAGGCGAGGCGGCGCCGCAAGGCGCCGATCGTGGTGATCGACACCTACCGTAACGCCACGGCCAAACAGGCGGACCTGTTCGTGTGCGTGCGCCCGGGCACCGACGGCGCGCTCGCCTGCGCGGTCATGCACGTGCTGTTTCGGGACGGCTTCGCAAACCGGGAATACCTCGAGAAATACACCGATTGCCCGGGCGAACTCGAGCGGCACCTGGCCGGTCGAACGCCCGAGTGGGCGGCCGCCATCACCGGCGTGCCCGTCAAGACCATCGAGACGCTCGCGCGCATGATCGGAACGACCCAGCGCACCTACCTGCGACTCGGTTACGGCTTCGCCCGCCAGCGCAACGGCGCCGTGAACATGCACGCGGCGCTCTGCATCGCCGCGGTAACCGGCGCCTGGCGGCACGAAGGCGGTGGCGCCTTCCACAACAACGGCGCGATCTTTCACTGGGACAAGAGGCTGATCGAGGGGCTCGATGCCGTCGACCGCTCGATCCGCGTGCTGGATCAGTCGCGCATCGGGCCGGTGCTCGACGGCGACAGGCGCGACAACGGCGACGGCCCGCCGGTCACGGCGCTCTTCATCCAGAACACGAACCCGATGATGGTGGCGCCGGAACACCACCGTGTGCGCCGGGGTTTCGCCCGGGACGACCTCTTCGTCTGCGTGCACGAGCAGTTCATGACCGAAACCGCGGCCATGGCCGACATCGTGCTGCCGGCGACGATGTTCCTCGAGCACGACGACATCTATCAGGGCGGCGGCCATCAGCACATCCTGCTGGGGCCGAAGATCGTCGAACCGCCGGACGGATGCCGGTCGAATCACGAAGTGATCTGCGCTCTGGCCCGCCGCCTCGGCGCGGAGCACCCGGGGTTCGAGATGAGTGCGCGGAAAATCATCGACCACACCCTGCGCGCCTCGGGCTGGGGCGGTATCGAAAGGCTGGAGCGGGAACGCTGGATCGACTGCCAGCCGGGCTTCGACGAGGCGCACTATATCGACGGGTTCGCCAATCCGGACGGCCGGTTCCGCTTTGCGCCGGACTGGAAGGCGCTCGGGCCGCCGGGGTTCGTCGACGAAGCGGCCGTTTCTTCGATGCCGCGGCTACCGGATCACTGGGACGTCATCGAGGAAGCGACCGCCGAGATGCCGTACCGCCTGGTGACCGCCCCGGCGCGGCACTACCTCAACTCGACCTTTACGCAGATGCCCACTTCCGTCCGGCGGCAGCGCTGCCCCCGCGTCATGATGCACCCGGAGGACGCCGCGGCGCTCGATGTGGCGGACGGCGCCCGGGTGCGGCTCGGCAAC
>CAZWZH010000036.1:0-26448 GCA_964638775.1 uncultured Pseudomonadales bacterium | reverse complement strand
CGGGCCTGGCTCGAGCGGCAATGAGTCCGCAGGAGGTCCTGCAGGCCGGCTGGCGTCTCGCTGCGGACATCCGGCCCGTCGGCGAGGGGTTGATCCACGATAGCTATCTTGTCCGGGGAGAGGGCGACCTCCTCGTATTGTAGAGGGTCAACGGCAGGGGGTTCCGCTATACGGACCTGCTCATGGAAAACGTCGCCCGGGTGTCCGCCCACCTTTCCGGCAAGCAGCACGCCTGGGCGCCCTCGCTGATGCCGTCCTCGGCGGGCGGGAGCTATGTCAGGGCCGGCGGCGAGGTTTGGCGCCTGTGGACCTATCTTCCGGGCGCCGGCGCCCTGACCTCCGTGGAAAACGATCGCCAAGCCCAGGTTGCCGGAACCGGTTTCGGCCGGACCTACCGCTGGCTGCAGGACCTCGAAGGCCCGAGGCTGGAAGACAGCATCCCGGGCTTCCTGCAACTCGGTCACTACCTGGACGAATTCGACGGCTGCCGGGGCGCGCCCGCCGACTTGGCCGCCGCCGTGGACGCACGGCGCCCACTCGCCGAGCGGTTCCGCGAGCGCACCGGCTACGTCCACGGAGACTGCAGAATCGAGCACCTGGTACTGGACGAGGCGGGAAACGTCGCCGGCGTTCTGGACCTGGACACCGTCATGTGGGGCTCCTGGGCCTGGGAATTCGGCGACCTGATCCGCTCGATGTCGGGCGACCGCCCCCACCCCTCGCGGTTCGAGGCGGCGGCGCGTGGATACCTGGGCGAAGCCGGAGTCAGCGCTACCGCGGAAGACCTGGTGCTCGCCCCGCGTTACACGACGTTCATGCTTGGGGTCCGCTTCCTAACGGACCATCTCCAGGGCGACCTGTACTTCAAGACGGCCGGCCGGGGCGAGAACCTGGAGCGTGCGGCGGCGCAGTTCCGCCTCGTCGAAGCCATGGAATCGATGCAACGGGAGCTGACGGACCGGGCGCGAATGCTATTGGACGAAGTCGGACAAAAGCCACTCGGATGACCGGCCGCGCGTAGGCGCAGGGAACAGATTACCTGCTCTCGGTGCCGGGTGATCGATATTATGTCAAATTGAATATCTATTGAAATCAACGAGTTGAAAGTTGTTCCCTGCAAGTGCCGCAACGCAGCCTGTCAGCCGAAGCCCCTGGTGCCGAGTACGATATCAACCCCGAGCCAGATGGTCAGCAGCAGGGTAATCGCAAAAGCGATCCACGACGCGGCGAACTTCCAGCCACCCGGCCTGTCCGGCTCCGGCGCGCCCGGCTGGCCACCGCCTTCGAAAGCAGCCGATGCTTCACTGGCGTCCGCGCCGCCCTTTCCGTCCGGGGTCGCCATCGCTACGGCGCTACCAATGATTCCAATGGGTAATCTTCGCCACCGGCGGGCGCTTGGCCGGCTTGAAGTCGGTGCCCTTCGTGTAGGCCACGGGCAGCAGGGCGATCTGCATTACGTCGTCCGGGATGCCGAGCAGTTCGGCGGCCGCTTGCTCTTCGATGAGGTGCAGGGTGGTGAGCGTCGAGCCCAGCCCCCGGGCGCGCAGTGCAAGTTGAAAGCTCCACACCGCCGGAAAGATGGAGCCGAACAGGCCGCCCAGCATCGCGACCGGTGCGTCTGCTTCCGGTCGGCCCGCCACGCAGGGGATGACGTGCACCGGCACGTCCTGCAGCCGGTCCATCAGGTACATCGCCGAATCGAATACCCGCTGGGTCTGCGCATCGCCCGCCAGTTCGGTGGCGCCGGTCAGATAGGGTTCCGCGCCCTTGCGGTAGAGGTCGGCCAGGGCCTGACGCTTGCCGGCATCTTCGACGACAACCCAGCGCCAGGTCTGGGAATTGGAGCCGGTGGGCGCCTGCACGGCGAGTTCCAGGCATTCGTCGATGATTGCCCGCGGCACGGGCCGTTCCAGGTCCAGGCGTTTGCGTACTGCACGGGTGGTGCTGAGCAGCACATCGGTCATGGCGATATCGAATTCCATCGGACTTCCTCGGGTTGACGTGCAGGGCCGGCATTATGGGCGCGCGGTGTACGCGGGGCAATGGAACGCCGTGTGCGCGGTCGCGGAGCAATGAACAGCCATGGGGCGCGAGGTTGCGTTACCATGCGGCGACCCATGGCTTACGTGAGGACGATAATGGAAGGTCGGACCTGCACCCGTGCGCCCATCTCTCCCCCGTTGACCGCACGCGAAACGACAGCCGCGCTGATAACGCTCGTTTGTAGCCTGGCTTTGGCGAACCAGGTATACGCCGGCGAGTTTCACGACGCAATCGACGAAGCCTCGGCTGCCGTGGAAGCGCAGGTCGTCGCCTGGCGCAGGGATGTGCACGAGCACCCGGAACTGTCGAACCGTGAATACCGCACCGCCAAACTGGTCGCCGCGCACCTGAACGATCTTGGTCTTGAAGTCACCACCGGCATATCCAACACCGGCGTGCTCGGCGTTCTGCGCGGCGGCAGACCCGGCCCGGTGGTGGCGCTCCGGGCCGACATGGACGCCCTGCCGGTGGTGGAACAGACCGGCCTGCCCTACGCCTCAAAGGTGACCGCCGACTATCTCGGCAAGGAGGTCGGCGTCATGCATGCCTGCGGGCACGACAACCACGTCGCCATCCTGATGGGCGTCGCGAGCGTGCTCACCGGATTGCGGGACGAATTGCCCGGTACCGTGAAGTTCATCTTCCAGCCCGCCGAGGAGGGTGCGCCCCCGGGCGAGGCCAGCGGCGCCGAGGTGATGGTGCAGGAGGGCGTCCTGGAAAACCCGGACGTCGATGCTATCTTTGCCCTGCACGTCTTCCAGGCGGGAACGGTGGGCACCGCCAGTTACCGCTCCGGTGGCGCCATGGCCAGCGCCCAGAGCTACGAGATCGAGATCGTCGGGCGCCAGACCCACGGCGCCCGTCCCTGGGAGGGTGTGGACCCCATAGTCGCCGGGGCGCAGATCGTCACGGCCCTGCAGACCATCGTCAGCCGGCAGGTGGACATCACCGTCTCGCCCGCCGTGGTGACGGTGGGCACTTTCGAGAGCGGCACGCGTTTCAACATCGTGCCCGACCGGGCGAAGCTCACCGGAACCATCAGGAGCTACGATGTGGAAACCCGCGAACTGGTTCACCGCCAGGTGCGGGAGATCGCCACCAGCGTCGGCAGTGCGCTCGGCGCCGAAGTGGACGTGACCATCGACCGCGGCGTACCGGTTACCTACAACGATCCGGCCCTCACCGCGGCCATGGTGCCGACGCTGGAGCGCGTATACGGGAAAGAGAACGTGACCACCGCGCCGCGCCAGACCGGCGCCGAGGACTTCTCGTTCTTTCAGGAAAAGGTTCCCGGCTTCTATTTCTTCATCGGGGTGCGCCCGGTGGACGTTCCGGCCGAAGAGACCATCCCCAACCATTCGCCCTTCTTCTACGCGGACGAATCCGCCCTGGTGCCGGGGGTCAGGGCCATGGCAAACGTTGCTTACGACTACCTGAAAGCGAATGCAGGACGTTAGTACGGGCGACCCGGAGCCCGGGTGCGAAGCAGGCTCAGGAACGTGCTTTGGGAGTCGTTTTCCGGGGCTTCTTCTTCCGTCGGGCACCGAACGTGCCGCGGGTGATCTTGCCGCGCCTGGTGCGTCTATCCCCTTTGCCCATGGAAACCTGCCTCTTTCGGGATTCGGTTGCCCCGGCGCCGGCCGCCGGGGGAGCGCATTATAGACCCCAGCACTCCAGGCCGTCAGCGAAGATGACCGGCCCGAGGTATTCCCTCTCGATGGCCTCGATGCTCTGGGACTCGCGCCCGCGGGTCGCGTTGGTGCGGTGGCCCAGGATCAGCATGCGGGCATCCGCCCGGGCCGCGACGCGGCCGAGCTTGCTGGGTATCGCGAATTCTTCCCGGGCGGCCGGCCGGGCGGTTTCCGGCAGCGCGTGAGAGACCACCAGGGCGTCCACGTCCCTGGCGAATCCGGCGACCAGGTCTTTCTGGTTGGAGAAATCCCCGGCGAAGACGATGGACTTGTCCGCCGCCTCGACCCGCCAGGCCAGGGTGGGGACGCCGCCGTGATGCACCGGAATCGCCGCGAGCCGCAGGTGATCGGAGGCGAATCCGGCCCAGCGTTGCCGCCCCTTTGCGGGGACGTTTCGCACCAGCAGCCGGTATCCCCTGTCGGGTTTTCGGATGAGCGAGTCGGCCAGGTGCGGAAAGGCGCCGTTGGGGCCGATCATCCGGCTGACAAAGGTTTTCGTATCGGGAAAAGTGCCGTCGCCTTCCGGCCCGAGTACGGTCAGGGGCCGGGTCCGCGCCAGGAAGCGGCCGCCGTTGATGAAGGAGGGGAAGTCGGCGCTGTGGTCGGCGTGCAGGTGCGTCAGCACGATGGCATCGAGGTCTTCGAAGCGCGCGCCGATCTCATCGAAGCGCACTGACGAACCCGGCGCCGTGCCCACCAGCAGGCGGGCGCGATCGTCCAGCCACACGACGTAGCTGGAAGGGGCCCGCGTATCGTCGAGTTCCGGGCCGCCGGCGCCGAGAATCTGTATCCAGACGCCCGTCTCCCCGCAGGGCGGCGCGTCTACGGCGACAGCGGCCGGCGGCCAGGCCACGACCAGGCTCAAGGTTGCAGCGATCAACCCCTTTTTCCACATTCTTCCATGTCTCCTGCCGCAAGCCCCGTTTTGCCGGGCGTGCCGCGAGTGTACGCGAGATGCCGGCCGCACCCGTTCATGAAAAGCTGCGGCTGGTGACGTTGGCGAATCTGTGCCGATCAATACCCGTCGATCTCCGCAATGATCGAGGCGGCAGAGGCCTCGTCGGGCATCCGCCAGTCGCCGCGCGGGGACAGGCTCACGCTGCCGACCTTCGGGCCCGGCGGCAGCGTGGTGCGCTTGTACTGCTGGCTGAAGAAACGCTCGAAAAACAGTTTCAGCCACTGCCGGATGGTTGCGCCTTCGTAGCGGCCGTCGAACGCGAGCCGGGCCAGCTCGTAGATCTTCCTCGGCTCGAATCCGTCGCGGACGTAGTGATAGAGAAAGAAGTCGTGCAGTTCGTAGGGCCCGATGATGGCTTCCGTTTCCTGGCTGATCCGGCCGTCGCGCGGCGGAATCAGCTCGGGCGTTATGGGCGTATCGAGCACCCGGCCGAGAACGCCGGCGAGTTCGGCGCCCGCGCGGTGGCGGGCGTACCACCGCACCAGGTACGAGACCAGTGTTTTGGGCACGCCGGCGTTGACGTTGTAGCCGGCGATGTGGTCGGCGTTGAAGGTGCACCAGCCCAGCGCCAGTTCGGAGAGGTCGCCGGTGCCGACGACGATGCCGCCAACCCGGTTGGCGTAGTCGAACAGCAACTGGGTGCGCTCCCGGGCCTGGGCGTTTTCGAAGACGACGTCGTCCTCGCCGCTGTGCTCGAGATCCTTGAGATGTTGGACCACGGCGGCGCTTATGGAGATCTCGCGAAGATGAATATCGGTTGCCGTCGCAAGCTGCTCCACGGACGATTTCGTATGCGGGCTGGTTCCCGGGCCGGGCATCGAGAGCGCGTGCAGGTCTTCCGGCGGCAGTTCGAGCTGGTTAAGCGTATCCAGGCAGACCAGAAGGGCGAGCGTGGAGTCGAGGCCGCCGGACAACCCGATCACCAGTTTGTCGGCCGGGGCGGCGAGCAGCCGGCGGCTCAGGCCTGCAGCCTGAATGCCGAGGATTTCCCGGGCCCGGGCGTCGAATTCGTTTTCGTCCTTGGGGACGAAAGGATGCGCATCGCAAACCCGGTCGAGCGTCTTCATGCGCGGAATGTCGTCTGCGACGCTGACCCGGTGATAGCCATCGGGACGGGCTGAATTGGCGAAGGTGCCATTGCGCATTCGGTCGCGACGCAAGCGGTCAAGGTCGAAGTCGGCGGTGATCACGGCAGCGCCCAGTTGAAAGCGCTCGCTCTCCCGCAGCAGGCGGCCGTTCTCCGCAGCCAGAAGATGCCCGCCGAAAACCAGGTCCTTGCTCGACTCGGTGAGCCCCGCGCCGGCATACAGGTAACCGCACAGCCACTGGCCGCTGGCCATGCGCACCAGGTCCCGCCGGTAGTCGGCCTTGGCCACCAGTTCGTTGCTGGCGGAGAGGTTGAGGACAAGTTCCGCGCCGGCCAGGCAGTGGGCGGAGCCGGGCGGCACGGGCGCCCACAGGTCTTCGCAAAGCTCGACGGCGAAACGGCAGCGCCCGATCTCGAATAGCTGGTTCGGGCAGACCCGGACCCGTCCGAATTCCGTGTCCTCCTCGATGTCCACGCCAGCGCCGGAAGCGAACCACCGGCGCTCGTAGAACTCGCCGTGGTTGGGCAACGCCGTCTTGGGGACGATGCCGGCGATGCGGCCGCCGGCGATGACCGCGGCCGCATTGAACAGCCGTCCGTCGGGGCTCGGCCAGGGCGTGCCGACCACCGCTACGACGCACCCGCCGGCCCCCACGATTTTCCCGAGCGCCGCACGGGCATCGGCAAGCAGCTTCGCCGAGAGCAGCAGGTCTTCGGAGCTGTAGCCGGTCAGGCAGAGTTCGGGAAACACGGCCAGCGCCGCACCGCTCGACTCGAGCCGTTCGAGGTGGCCGACGATTTCAGCAGCGTTGGCGAGCGGATCGGCCAGGTGAATTTCAGGCGCGACGGCAGCGGCTCGCAGGTAGCCGAGATCGGCGTAGTTGGCGGGGGATGACGCCATGCCCAATTCTAGACCTCTTGTTCCTGGATAAACATTGCCGGATCGGGAGGGGCGCTGACACCGGACGTCAACGTTTCGGACCGGGAGCCTTCGCTTCGGCCGGACGAACGCGGCAAGCTGGGATGGACTTCGGGGGTTGCGGGTTCAGGCTCGCGTTTTGACCCCAAAGTGTGGAGAATTGCGGGCTCGCTTTTTTTCCATGGAACCGACGAGGGGGACGATGAACTTCGAGTTCTCTGACGAACAGAAGCTGTTGCGCGACCAGGCACGCGGATTTCTGGCTGATCATTGCCCGATGACCAAGGTGCGCGAAGCACTCGAAAACCGCGGCGCTTTCGATGCGGAACTCTGGGGCAAGGTCGCGGAGATGGGCTGGACGGCCACCGTGATTCCCGAAGAGTTCGACGGCCTCGGGCTCTCCCACGTGGAACTGGTGGTGATCGCCGAAGAGCTCGGGCGCGCCGTGGCGCCGCTGCCGTTCTCGTCGTCGGTGTACCTGGCCACCGAGGCTCTGCTTCTGGCGGGGAGTGTGGAACAGAAGGAAAAGTGGCTGCCGAAACTGGCAAGCGGCGAGGTTATCGGCACCTTCGCACTTGCCGAAGGCCCCGGGCGCACGACGCCCGCGGGCCTGCAGACGATCGCTTCGAACGGCGTGCTCAACGGCAGCAAGGAGGCCGTCGCCGACGGCGACATCGCCCATATCGCGGTGGTGGCCTCGGCCAGCGACAGCGGCGACGGGGCCGGCCTCAACCTGGTGGAACTCGATCGGCCGGGCGTGACCCGATCGCCCCAGCGCACGCTGGATTTCTCCCGAAGCCACGCGCGCCTCGACTTCAGCGATGCGGCATCCGAGCCGCTCGGCGCCCCGGGCACCGGCTGGGCAGCGACGCAGAAATTGCTGGACCGGGCCGCCGTGCTGTTCGCCTGGGAGCAGGTGGGCGGCGCCGATGCGGCGCTCGAGATGGGCAAGGAATACGCCATGGGCCGTTTCGCCTTCGGCCGCCCGATCGCTTCCTACCAGGCCATCAAGCACAAGCTGGCCGAGGCGTACGTCAAGAACACCCTGGCGCGTTCCAACTGCTACTACGGCGCCTGGGCACTCGATACCGATGCGCCCGACCTGCCGCTGGCCGCGGCCACGGCCCGGGTGTCGGCCACCCAGGCGTACTACTACGCCTCCAAGGAGAACATCCAGACCCATGGCGGGATGGGCTACACCTGGGAGTTCGATTGCCAGTTCCATTACCGGCGGGCCAAGCTGCTGTCGGTCAATGTCGGCAGTGAAGGCCAGTGGCAGGACAAGCTGGTCACCGCAATCGAACAGAGCAACGTGGCCTGACGGCAGGCAGGAGCAAGACATGGATTTCAACGACACCGCACAGGAAGCCGCATTCCGCGAAGAGGCCCGGGCCTGGCTTGCGGAGAACGTGCCGACGGAAGACGAGTTTGCCGGCCTGAACGTGATGGACCGGTCGAAACTCTGGCAGAAGCGCAAGTACGATGCCGGCTGGGCCTGCATCCGCTGGCCGAAGGAATACGGCGGCCGGGGCGCATCGGCCATCGAGGGGGTCATCTACAACCAGGAAGAGGCGAAATTCGGGCCCTTGCCCGGCGCCGTGTTCAGCATCGGCCAGGGGATGGCGGCGCCCACGCTCATGGCCTGGGCGACGGAAGACCAGAAGCGCCGCTACCTGCCGAAACTGGCGAGCGGCGAGGAAATCTGGTGCCAGCTCTTCAGCGAACCGGCGGGCGGCTCCGACCTCGCGGCTCTGCGCACCAAGGCAGAGAAAGACGGCGACGACTGGATCATCAACGGCCAGAAGATCTGGACATCCGGCGCGCACTATTCCGACTATGGCATCATGGTGGTGCGCACCGACCCGAACGTGCCCAAGCACAAGGGGCTTTCCTATTTCTTCCTCGACATGAAGTCACCGGGCATCGAAACCAAGCCGATCAAGCAGCTCTCCGGCGACTCCAACTTCAACGAAGTCTATTTCACCGACGTGCGCATTCCCGACTCCCAGCGGCTCGGCGCCGTGGGCCAGGGCTGGCAGGTCTCCATCACGACGCTGATGAACGAGCGGCTGGCGATCGGCACCGGCGGGGGCGGCGGCG
This sequence comes from uncultured Pseudomonadales bacterium, assembly GCA_964638775.1. GTDB lineage: Bacteria > Pseudomonadota > Gammaproteobacteria > Pseudomonadales > Azotimanducaceae > Azophilus. Next base: position 17,650 of record CAZWZH010000036.1, on the reverse strand, counting down.
GGGGCGACGGTTTTCGATCGCTCGTCAAGCTGGCCCAGACGGTGACCATCGACGACAGGCCGGCCATCGAGGACTCCGCCGTGCGCGCGAAGATCGCGGACTGGTACTGCAAGCGTTCCGGCCTCAGGTTCACCGGCTACCGCGCGCTTTCCGCCCTGTCCCGGGGGGAGACGCCGGGTCCGGAGAACTCCATCGGCAAGCTGGTGGCCGCGCCCATGGCCCAGGACATGGCGTCGTTCGCCATGGACCTCATGGAAATGCCGGGCGCCCTCTGGGAAGGCGACTATACGGATCCGTCCGGCTCGTTTCCGCTGAGCTACATGGCCGTCCCGGGCATGCGCATCGCCGGCGGCACCGATGAGATCATGGCCAACATCATTGCCGAGCGGGTGCTGGGCATGCCCCAGGAGCCGCGGCTCGACAAGGGCATACCGTTCAACGAGGTGCCGACCGGGGCGAACTGACACGCCGGAGAGGAATACTCGCGTCCCCCGCCGCCGCGACCGCGTAGGAAAACTGCAGCGTGCGCCCGGGATGAAACCTGTTGCTCGACGCGGGTCGGCCAGCGGTCAATGACGTCAGCGACGGCACTCCGGCGCATTGCCCTTGCCCACCAGGGACTGATCGGCAGGCGCAGGCTGGGGCGCGGTCTCGATGGCGTGCGCAGGACGCTTGACCGGCTCGGCTACGTGCAGATCGACACCATCTCGGTGGTGGCGCGCGCCCATCACCACACCTTCTGGTCGCGGGTGAGCGGCTACCGGGACGAACATGTGAACCGTCTCATCCGGCGCGGCGAGGCGTTTGAATACTGGAGCCACGCCGCCGCCTACCTGCCCATGCGCGACTACCGCTTCTCGTTGCCGGCGATGCGCGCGTTCAGGAACGGCGAGGAGCGCTGGATGCGTTCCCGGGAGCGGAAGGTCATGCGCTCGGTGCTGGACCGGATTCGCGACGAGGGGCCGTTGCGCGCCAGGGACTTCGTGGACAGCCCCCGCGGATCGCCCGGCTGGTGGGACTGGAAACCGGCCAAGGGCGCCCTGGAGCAGCTATTCATGCAGGGCGACCTGATGTGCGTGCGCCGCGACGGGTTCGAGAAGGTCTACGACCTCACCGAGCGCGCGTTGCCGAGCGATGTCGCCACGTCGGAGCCGGCGGTGGAAGAACACGCCGCCCACCTGATCGATGCCACCCTTCGCGCGCACGGGTTCGCCGCACCGCGCACGTTTACCTACGGCATCTGCCTGGGAAAGAGGAATGCGCCAACGCGCGCCGCGGTCAAGGCACTGCTCGCCGAAAGGGTTCGCAACGGTACGCTGGAAACCGCCGAGGGAGCCGGCGGCAATCTGTGCTACGGGCTGCCGGAAACCCTCGCCCGGCGTCCGCGCAAGCCACCGCCGGTGGTGCGCATCCTTTCGCCTTTCGACAACAGCATCATTCAGCGCGACCGCGCGCTCGAGCTGTTCGACTTCGACTTCCAGCTTGAGTGCTACGTCACCGGGGCGAAGCGGCGCTGGGGCTACTTCTGCCTGCCGATCCTGTTTGGCGATACGTTCGTCGGGCGTGTGGACTGCAAGGCGCACCGCGCCTCAAGCGTCTTCGAGATCAGGCACCTGCACCTCGAGAAACCGGTTGGAGAGGCGTTCGATCCGGCGTTTTCGGCGGCCGTTCGAGACTATGCCGTCTACAACGGTTGCGACGGGGTGGAGGTATCACGCGTCAGCCCGCCTGGCGAACGGCCCCGGATAGTGAAGGCCCTGGCCGAATCACCCTGATGCGCCGGGCCGGGCTTGGATGGCCGCGTACAGGGCGGTGATGGCGTGCGGCCAGGCGGGCAAGGCATTGGTTGTGGCAAGCACCGGGCGTTGACTGTAATGTTCGCCCCTTCGCCGGGCCGGGCCGCCCTTACCGGCAGCGAAGCCACGCGGCTGAACGACGAGGAGAAGGACACTGGATATTCACGGCAGTTTCGCGCCCGGGTTCGAGCGCGTCAGGCGCACCTTCGAGGAAAACTTCACCGAGCGGGACGATGTGGGCGCCTGCGTTGCCGTGACGCTGGAGGGGGAAACCGTCGTCGATCTCTGGGGCGGCTGGCGCGACCGTGCGAAGACATTGCCCTGGCGGGAAGACACCATCGTCAACGTGTATTCCACGACCAAGACCATGGCCGCCCTGACAATGCTCCTGCTCGCGGACAGGGGCGAACTCGACTTGCACTCGCCGGTGAAAAAGTACTGGCCGGAATTTGCCGCCAACGGCAAGGAAAAAGTGGAGGTGCGCCACTTCCTGAGCCATTCCGCGGGGCTCTCGGGCATGGACGAGCCGATCGTGGGGGACGACCTCTACGACTGGGAAAAAGTGGTCACCGCCCTGGCCCGCCAGAAGCCCTGGTGGGAGCCGGGAACGGCCAGCGGCTACCACGCACTCACTCAGGGACACCTGATCGGCGAGGTGGTGCGCCGCGTTACCGGCACGACGCTCGGCGCTTTCTTTCGCCGGGAACTCGCCGAGCCGCTCGGCGCCGATTTCCATATCGGCACCGGGCCAGAACATCATCACCGGATCGGGGAACTGGTGCCGCCCGCCGAAAACCCGGCAGCGGAGGCGGAGAAAGATTCCATCGCCGCACGCACATTCGCCAATCCGTCGGTCCACGCCAGCGCGTCCGCCACCGCGGCGTGGCGGCAGGCGGAGATTCCCGCGGCCAACGGGCACGGCAATGCCCGTTCCGTGGCCGCCGTGCAGACCCTTGCCGCCAACCTGGGCGTGGCCGCCGGCAAGCGCCTCATGTCCGAGGCGGGCTGCCGGGTCATCTTCGAAGAACAGAGCTTCGGCCCGGACCTGGTGCTGGGCGTACCGCTCCGTTTCGGCATGGGCTACGGCCTGACCACCGAACTCCTGCCCATGGGGCCGAACGAGCACATCGCCTACTGGGGCGGCTGGGGCGGTTCAACCGCGGTAGTGGACCAGGACGCGCGGCTCTGCGTCTCCTACGTGATGAACCGCATGGAAGGAAACCTCCTGGGCGACCTGCGCGGTTTCAAGCTGCTGCAGGCGGCCTACCGGTCTCTGAAACCCCGCTAGCCCGACCTATTCGTGAATGAATGTAGCGAGGCTGGCAAGAGTAGTGAAAGCACTGGGTGGCGCGGACCAGAGCGCGCGGAAGCGTGCTTACAGCACGTTGAGCACGCGGCGGGAGCACGCCCAGTGATTTCGCTGCTATTGACGGCCGCAGTAGTTAATTCATGAATAGGTCGGGCTAGGGGTTCTCGCTCCGGAGCACGGCGCTTTTACATGCCGGTCCGAACCCTGGCCCGCCGGGACGAGGACGCGCAGAAAGCCAACCCGGGGCTGAAGGCAGGTTCGGGGCGTCTTCGTGCTTCGAACCGGCTCTGCCGTCTCTCTCGGCCGGCCTGGCCTTGCCACATGGCCCGGACGGGTGTCCTGTTGCGAGGCGGGCCCGATGTTCCTGGTGTCCGGAACTTTGGCCGAGCCGCGTTGCCGAACCAAAGGACGCTGAGCGACCGATGCTGTCGCCGGACTCGCGAAGAGTTGCACGTCCGACCCTTCCCCCGCCGCAAGTTCTGGCTAATGCGGTGCACGATATGCGTTGCACCGGTGTGACGGGGCGGTGGGCCATACGAAATACAGGAACAGGACATGGAAACGTGGAAAAGCGGCGCGGAACCCGCGGTTGCGAAAAAACAGGGCACGACCCGGCGTATCGATCAACAGCCGCGGCAAGGGTCTTTGAGCGGACGAAGAGTGTCCGAAATGATGTCGGGCGCCGGGATGCCGCCCACTGGCGAGAGACGGGCGGTGGGCGGCGCCGCGCGCCCCGACCGGGCGTCCGTTGGCTCTCGATCACGGCAGATAGTCGCCGGATCGGCTTCCTCCGGGAGCGCCGACGGTCCATCCCGGGCAGTGGCGCAGGCGCCCGGCTTTCAGGCGATCTATCACAGATTGGAGATGCTTCGCTGCAATTGTTCCACGTCCATCAGCGAACGCGTTTACCGGGAATCGCTGCGTGCGCTTGGGGACATCCGTCAGAGAGTTGGCCTGGGAGTCGAGACGCACCTCGGGCAGGGAAAGCGTTCAACACCGCGTTCGAGCGGCAGTTCCGGCACGAGAGGAGCGTACCTCGCACTCCAGGAGGCGGCCCGAAAAGCCGACAACGATGGCGATCACGAACGGGCCGGCGCCATCCGGAAAACCCTTGATCAGATTGAAGGGTGTGCCGTGGAGAGTTGGCAAAAATTGGCAATGGGTCTCCGCTTGGAGGACTCACAGAAAGGAAGGTTGACCCGGAAACCGCCTCGGGCCGCCTCTATGGCGCTCGATGCGGGCACTGCCATCACACGGTTGCGGGAACTGAGCGGTCACTTTCACGCCACTGGCGACTTCGAGGCGTCCAGGGATTTCTCGATGGCCTCCACGGGCATCGCGTTGATCGTGAGGCATCATTTCAGACAGAACGGCGGAAACGAAGAAGTGCTGTCTGACATGATCCAGGACGGCGCCAACTTGTATGGGCGGATGTACTCCGCACTCGGGGAAATGGCCCGTAAAGCGGCGGCGGGGGGTAAAGCGGAGCGGATCCGGGAGATCTGCCGGTCACTGGAAACCGTCAATCTCAACGTAGACGGCAAATTGAGCGAACTGGCCGACCGGTATGGCTCGCTTGACCGCTTTATCCACATGGCCGAAAAGCGCCGCGGGCAGCCGCCCAGGTCGGCCCGGCCGGAGGCTGGGGGTCAAACCTCGCAGGTCGCCGCCAGGCGTGGGCCGCAACCGGCGCATCCGTTGCCGGTGCCGGGGACCTTCTCGTTCGAACCCGGCATCCTCCGGTCGCACGTACCCCGGCACCCGCTTGCGGTCAGCGCGGCCCGGCCGGTCGGCGCGCCCGCATCGGTCGGTACGGCGCCCGATTCCGGATGGACGAACGACGAGTTCTCCGTGGAGCGAGCCCTCATTACGGGCTTCCTCCCCGACGGGTTCGATGCTTCCGGGTTCATCATCGAGGCCGCCGTTCTCGAACAGGACGGACTTGCGGCGGAACTGGCGGCGCGTCGGCTTCCCTTGCAGACCATTGACGCCTTGCTCGAAAGGTGCGAGGCGGCGGGCGACAGGGCATCCAACGCGACGGTCATCGAGTATCTCGGTTCGCTCAAGATGCGCATCGCGTGCGCGCTGCGCGCTTCCTATGCGGGGCGCGTAGACCGGGAGTGGCTGGAAATCGTGCGTGGCGTGCTGTTCCGGCGGGAAGAGCCCGGAGCGGGTGGCGCAACATCGGCCACCGACCCGCCGTGGGTCCCGAAGAAAGAAGTTCAGGCCTTTTTCAGGACGTTGGATGAAGAGTCGCATCCGGCGCCCCACAGCGCAGCCAGTCAGGAAACCTGCCGGTCGCGCCCCTCCCAGTAGGGCTTGCGCAATTCCACCTTGAGGATCTTGCCGGACGGGGTGCGCGGCAGGTCTTCCACCCAGTCCACGGAACTCGGGCACTTGTAGCCGGCCAGGCGCTCGCGGCAGTAGCTCAATACGTCCTCCGCGGCAAGGCTCTCGTCCGCCCGCATGATGAGGGCCTTGACGGTCTCGCCCCAGCGGTCGTCCGGCACGCCGATCACCGCGGCATCGGCGATGCCGGCATGCTGCATCAGCACGTTCTCGATCTCCGCGGGGTAGATGTTCTCGCCGCCCGAGATGATCATGTCCTTGACCCGGTCGTGAATGTAGAGAAAGCCCTCGCGCAGGTAGCCCGCATCGCCGGTCCGGAACCAGCCGTCCACGAAGGCGTCCCGGTTGGCATCGGGATTGTTCCAGTAACCCTTCATGACCTGGGGCCCCTTTACCCAGATCTCGCCGACTTCACCTTCGGGCAATTCCTCGAAACTGTCCGTATCCATGATGCGGACCTCGTGGGTGTCGATGGGCTTGCCGCAGGAACGCAGGAGATGAGCCCGAGGCCCGCCGGGGTCGTGATCTTCGTCGTGCAGCAGGGAGACAACGCCGGTGGTCTCGGTCAGCCCGTAGGCCTGGTAGAACTTGCAGCCGAAGGTTTCCATGGACTGCACCAGAACGCTCTCCGAGATCGGCGAGGCGCCGTAGGTGATGGAATGGAGCGATGAATAGTCCGCCTCGCCAACGCCGGGAACAGACAGCAGAAACTGCAGCACCGCCGGCACGAAGAGCGAGTGCGTGATGCGCTCCTCGCCGATGAGGCGCACGATCCGGGGCAGGTCCACATCGCGCAGCATCAGGCTCCTGGCGCCATGGAATATGCCGACCACGCCCCACCCGCTGCCGGAGATGTGAAACAGCGGCATGCAGACCAGGTTCACCGTGTTTTCGTCCATTTCCAGCGGCGCGAGGCTGTCCTTGAGGCAGGCCAGGAAATTGGCCTGGGTCAGTTCCACGCCCTTGGGCAGCCCGGTGGTGCCGGAGGTGTAAAGCTGGTAGCAGGTGTCCTCGTCGCTCACCGGCACCTCGGGGTCGATTTCCGGCTGTCCGGCCAGCCACTGATTCCAGGTGGGTAAGCCCGTATCCCCGGGATCTCCCAGCACGATAACGGTCGAGATGCCGGGCAGGTCCATGCGGCCGATGCCATCGAGAAACTCCTCGCCCGCCAGCAGCACTTTCGAGGCGCTGTCGTTCAGGATGTATTCCATCTCGGGCACGGCCAGCCGCCAGTTGACTGCGACTGATACCGCGTTGACCTTTGCGCCGCCGAACAGGAACGTAAAATACTCGGGCAAGTTCCGGTCCAGGTAGGCGATGCGGTCTCCAGGCTCGACGCCCGCAAGAAGCAGCGCCTGGGCAACACGGTTCGCTTCCGTGTCGAGCTGGGCAAAGGTCCAGCTTCTGCCGTCGTTGACATAGGTGAGAGCGACCTGGTCGGGCCTCTTCGCCGCCTGTTCCCGCGTGACATCCGCCAGTACGCGCATGTTTCCCTCCTGGAATTGCGACCGGGACTGCAACCGCTCACGAATCCGGGCCTTGGGGCCGATGCCCGGTTCCATTGCAGGCAGACCTGGAGTAGTACCTTCGGGTGGGGAGTTTAACCCGGAATTTCGCTTTTCCTGCTGCATGGAGGCCATGTCGTTCGGCAGGTAACACCGCACGCAGCGGTTTGCCTATAATCCACCGCGAATTCGTTTTCGGCAGGTATGGGCCGATGCAGATTGCCCTCATCTGGGCCATGACCAACAACCGCGTCATCGGAAAGGACAATGGGCTGCCCTGGCGCCTGCCCGACGACATGCGGCATTTCATGAATACCACCAGGGGCCAACCGGTCATCATGGGGCGCCGAACGTTCGAGTCGATGAGCAGGCCGCTGCCGGGCCGTGCCAACATCGTATTGACAACCAGGGGGGATTACGCGCGAGAGTGCATCGATGTAGCCGGAGACTTCAATTCCGCACTCGACCCCGCCGGACAACGGATATTGTCGGCGGCGGGCGATACCGCTTTCGTGATCGGCGGCGCCAGGGTTTACGAGTTGGCGTTGCCGGTGGCGCACCGGCTTTTCGTGACGTGGATCGATGCAGAGGTGGAGGGGGACACCTGGTTTCCGGAGGTCGACTGGAGCCTTTGGGAAGAGATTTCGGCTGAGAGTCACGAGGCGGATGCGTACCACGACTACCCGTTTCGTATTGCAACCTATATCCGCAAGCAGGACTGAGCGGGCGTCGGGGCAGTTCCGGCACGGTACGAAGTCTGCCGCGAAGTATCCTGGCGACGGATGGATTCGACGATGCGCGGCAGCGCGCCGGACTCGTTGCCGGCCGCCATGCGGGGGTGCAATGCCCAAGGTATCATGGCGCCCCCCCAGGATGCGCCGGACCTTGCATGATCATCAAGCCTCGTATTCGCGGATTCATCTGTACAACCGCTCATCCCCGAGGCTGCGCCGCACATGTGGCGGAGCAGATCGAATACGTGAAGTCCGCGGGCCCGATCGATGCGGGTGTGAAAAACGCCGTTGTCGTCGGCTGTTCAGGCGGGTACGGGCTGGCTTCGCGAATCGTGGCGGCCGCCGGGTGCGGGGCGAATACGCTGGGCGTTTCGCTGGAAAAACCGCCGAGTGCGAAGCGCACCGCCACGGCGGGGTGGTACAACAACCGGGCATTCGAGGAGGCCGCCGACGGCTATGCCGGCACCCTGGACGGTGATGCGTTCTCGGACGGCATGAAGGCCGATGCGGTCGAAGCCATCCGTAGCGACATGGGAAAGATCGATCTGCTTGTCTACAGCCTGGCCTCGCCGGTGCGCCTGCACCCGCGCACCGGTTTCCTGCATCGTTCCGCGCTCAAGCCTCTCGGCGAGACGCTGCGGATGAAATCGCTGAACGTGGACAAGGGCGAAGTCATCGAAGTCGCGCTTGAGCCTGGTACGGAGGATGACATCGCGAATACCGTTGCCGTCATGGGGGGCGAGGACTGGGAGATGTGGATCGATGCGCTGGCCGAGGCGGACATTCTGGCGCCGGGGTTCCGGACGCTGGCGTTCACCTACCTGGGCAGCGACCTGACCTGGCCCATCTACTGGGAAGGCACCCTCGGCAAGGCGAAGGAAGACGTCGACCGTGCCGCCGCCGCCATTACCCGGCGGCTGGCGCATCTGGGCGGAAGCGCGCGCGTGGCGTCCCTCAAGGCGGTGGTGACACAGGCCAGTTCGGCGATTCCGGTGGTCTCGCTCTACATGGCGCTGCTGTTCAGGATCATGAAAGACCGCGGCGTGCACGAGGATTGCATCCGGCACATCTACCGGCTCTACGCGACGCAGCTCGCAGCGGGCGTCAGCCAGCGCCTGGACGAGGCGGGCCGTATCCGCGTGGATGACGTGGAACTTTCGGAGCCGGTTCAGGGGGAGGTGAAACGCCGCTGGGGCGTGGTTGCGACGGAAAATCTCCCGGAGCTTGGGGACCTGTCCGGGTTCAGGGAAGACTTTCTGAAGATATTCGGTTTCGGTCTTGCCGGCGTCGACTACGAAGAAGACCTCGACCCTGCCCTCGGCCGGGACATCGGCTGACGGCGTCGACTTTCCCCTGAGCGCGACCGGGCACCGTTCCGGCTCGCGTGCGGCCGGGACATCGGCTCACAGAACCTAAAGGCATTGACCGCTGGAGCAGCTCGGGCCCGGGCTGGTTCAATGCCGGGCAGGCTTGGTTCGTCGGGTGCGCGCAATCGCCATGGGCGCAGGCAGAAGAGGTCTGGCAGCCAATGCGCGGCCATTCCGTTACGGATTCTATCCGGTCATAGCGATCGGCTTTCTGCTGTTCGAGGAGCCCGGGTTCGCTCAGGCGGCGGCGGTGACGTGCTGGTGTGCGTTCTGGCCGCCGGCGGCCGATTTCATCTCGCGCAGAGGAAGCTCGGCACTCAACCTTCGGCTGCACCTCGCGGAAGTGGTGCTCACCTGTTTCCTGTGTGCCGCTTTCGGTTTGCCGCAGCCCCTGCTGCAAGCCATCTGCATCATTCTCGTCATGAGCAACGCCCTGCAGGGCGGGTTGAGTCAGGCGGCATGGACCATTGCGTCCGGAGCACCGGCACTGGCGGCCGGCATGATGGTCGGTGCCCCTCCGGTAATGCCGGAGCCCTCCTCGGTGTTTGCCGCCCTGTTGCTGCTGGCGTACTGCATGCTGGTCGCGCATGTCGCGTTCGGCCGCGTGCTGGCCACACACGGCGAAGGTACCCGGGCCAGGGCTCGGAACACACGCCTGCAGAAATACCTGCCCCATACGCTCGCCCGGCGGGTCGACGCCGACGAACGGCCGCGGCTGGAACGGCGCTGGCTGGTGATCGTGTTCGCCGACCTGGCGGGGTTCACCACGTTGGTCGAACGCCTGCAGATGGAGGAGGTGGCGACGATGCTCGACGGCTATCTCCAGTGCATCGCCGCAATAACGCGCAGATGGGGTGGCGCGGTCAGCAAGGTGCTCGGCGACGGGGTGCTGCTGGTATTCGGTGAGGAGGGGAACGATTCACGCCGCCAACTGGTGGCACACGCTCTCGGTTGCTGCAAAGAACTGGATGTCGAACTGGAAAGGCTGACGGGCGACTGGCAGAGCCTTGGCTTGCCGGGTTCGGCAACCGTCAAGACCGGCGTCGCAAGCGGCTATTGCTCCCTGGGCGACTGGGGCGGCGGTGAGCGCCTGGAGTACACGGTGATCGGCCACCCCGTGAATCTCGCCAGCCGCCTGCAGGATCTGGCCGACGCCGGCGAGACGCTGCTGTGCGAACGCACCGCCCTGCTGGCGGAGGTTCCCTTGTCTCGTGTCATGCGGCGCGCCGTCAAGGGTCTGGGTGAAGTTGGCTTCCGGAAGATCGAACGCCTCACGGGCCTCGAGCCCCGCATGCGCGAGGAACAGGTTCGGCCGGAAGAAGAAGCAAGATGAAGAGCTTCACCACGTCGCGGCCTCGCGTGGCATGCGCTTGTCGCGTGAACCTGTCAAAACCGTCGACAGGTCTTCGGCACCCGTCGTTTGAGCAGCGATTGCGGTCGGAAATGTTGTCAATAGGTAACATATAAGGTACCTTATGCCGACGATTGATGTTCGGGAGTATCTCGACGTAACTGGCCGGAGTCCTTATGCCCACTGGTTCAATCGACTCGATTCCATTGCGGCGGCCAAGGTGGCGACGGCGCTAATTCGCATGCAGCACGGAAACCTTTCGAACGCAAAGGGAGTCGGCGGTGGAGTATTCGAGTATCGAATCAACTTCGGCCCTGGCTATCGGATCTATTTCGGCAGAATCGGCGACCTTCTGATCGTTCTGCTTGGCGGCGGAACGAAACGGCGTCAACAGGAGGACATCAAGGCGGCCCGCGGGTTCTGGCGGGAGTACAAACAGCGCAGGCAAAAGGAGCAACGACCGCAATGGCACTGACGCGTGATTTCAAGGAAACGATCAAGGCGCGTTTCGAGCGTGACCCCGCCTTTCGCGAAGCACTTCTCGAGCAGGGCGTCGAATGCCTGCTTGCCGGTGATGTGGCCACGGGAAAGTCGGTGCTACGCGATTTCATCAACGCCGGTATCGGCTTTCGGGAACTCGGAGGGCTTACGGAGAAGTCGCCCAAGAGCCTGATGCGCATGCTCGGCCCGCAGGGCAATCCGCGGGCCGGCAATCTGTTTGAAATTATCGGGCGCCTTCAGGAACGCGAGGGATTCCGGCTCGAGGTGCGGGCGGTTCGATAGCGTTTGCCGCAAGGTGGGCGCAACGTAACACGAGGTGGCAGGGGCCGGGCCGCCCGCCGCGGATTGCGCCGGCGGCGGCGTTTGATATGGTGCGGCGGGTTTGCAGCAGGTCGCGGCATGGAAAAGAGATTCCTCAAGGCTTGCCGGGGTGAGCCGGTGGATGGCACGCCCATCTGGCTGAACCGCCAGGCGGGCCGCTACATGCCCGAATACCATGCTGTGAAGGGCAAGCTGTCCAGTCTGGAGTTCTTCAAGAATCCGGAACTGGCGGCACAGGCCACCCTGGACGCGCAACGTATTCTCGGCGTCGACGCGGCTATCCTGTTTGCCGATCTGCTCCCCATCCTGGAGCCGATGGGTCTTTCGCTGGATTACAAGCCGGGCGCCGGGCCGGTATTCGAGAATCCGGTTCGCACCGAACGGGATATCGCTGCGCTGGTCAACGCGCCTGCGGGGGAAGCGACACCATACATTGCAGAAACTGTGCGCAGTGTGCTCTCGGGTCTCCCGGCGGATATCGCGCTGATCGGGTTCGCCGGCGCCCCGTTCACGCTGGCTTCCTACGCCATCGAAGGCAAGGGTTCCCGCAACTACCGGTTCGTCAAAAAGCTGATGTACGAGGCGCCCGCGCTTTGGCGCCGGTTGCTGGACAAGCTGCTGGAGCAACTGGAAAGCTACCTCGCCCTGCAGGTAGCGGCCGGCGTCGACGCGGTGCAACTGTTCGATACCTGGGCGGGGTGTCTCTCCGCCGGTGACTTCCGGCAGCACGTCCTGCCGCATACCCGACGCCTGATCGAGCGCGTTCAGGAGCTCGGTGTGCCCGTCATCTATTTCGGCACGGGCAATGCCCACCAGCTTGCCGATGTCGCCAGGATACGGCCGGATGTGCTGGCGCTGGACTGGCGCGCGCCGCTAGGTGCTACCTGGGCCTCATTGGGATGCCGCGCGGTGCAGGGCAACCTCGACCCCATCGCGCTCTGCGCGACCAGGGCGGTTGTCGCCGACCGGGCCCAGGCGGTGCTCGACGAAGCGGCCGGCAGGCCCGGCCATATCTTCAACCTCGGCCACGGCATCCTGCCCGAAACCCCGGTCGACAACGTCAAGTTCCTCGTGGACTACGTGCACCAGAACGGGTAAACCAGCCACTGGAGGCGGTGCGTGGTCACTCCGTCAGTACGCCGCCAAACCCTATACGCCCGCTTGCGCCTGGTGCATAGACCACATGCACGTTCTCCACGGGGCGCACCAGCGATCGGGAGACCGCTTCCGCGATCTCGGCCATCTCCCTGCGCATCGTGGAAGCATCGGGCAAATGCGCCCTCAGTACACCTACGAACACGGGGAGGACTGCTTCCGGGCCGTCGGTCTTATTCTCTGCGTATGCGGTTTCGTCGAGCGACCGAAGCCTTACCCAGGTGTTCGCCGGTTCACTGCGGAAAACATCTCCCAATTCGTCCGTGAGTTGCTGCAGACGCCGCTTGTCCGGTAGCAACGCACCGCCCTCGCCCGTAACCACTTCGATATCAATGATCGGCATGCCTGTCGTCCAGTTGATCGAGATAGAAGGTATTGCCGTCCGGGTCTCGAAACACGGCCATGAATCCGCCCCAGGGCTGTTTCTCGGGAGGCATGGTGAACTCGACGCCTCTCGCCGAAAGGTCACGGTGGCTGGCAACGAGGTCCTCAACACCGAAACCGATCCCGGTGTGGCGGCCGACCAGGTTCTCATCGTCGGCCTGCACGATGGCGAACAGGACGTCGGCGTTCGCGAACGAGGCGTACCCGAAGTCAGCGTCCTTTCTTTGGGCGGAAAATCCCAGCACCCCCTCGTAGAACGCCAGGGCCTGCTCAAAATCAGAGACAAACAGGTTTACATACCAGAGCTTCATGGCCGGTCCTCCAATGTCTGCACCTTTTTTGATGCAATCGAATACACTGGTCGGGGATTTATCGCGATTGTGCCGTCATGGGCTTTCCCGTATGGTAGCGAAAGACTGGACCTCCGCTGAACTGTGCGTTCGATCGAATGTAAAGCCTCCGTTTCGAGACTCTTTATCATCTTGGCGGTGTTCCCAGCAAATGGCCCGAGTTCAACCATGAGCCCGGGCTGCAGGTAGTTCGAATCGGGATAGAGGATGAAGATATACGTAGGCAATCTGCCCTGGCGCATGACCAGCGCCGATCTGGAAGAACTCTTCGCGCAGTTCGGCGAGGTCCGCTCCGCCAATGTGGTGATGGACCGGGAAACCGGGCGCTCAAGGGGTTTCGGTTTCGTGGAGATGAACGACGACGGCGCGCGTTCCGCCATCGAGGAACTCAACGAAACGGAAGTGCAATCGCGGCGCATCCGCGTCAGCCAGGCACGGGAACGGTCGAGAGACCGAAAGCCTTACCGGTAGCCCGCGCCAGGTGATCCGGCGCGACAGCGCGCTGATCGCCGTCCACTTGTTCGTATCCTTGCCGGCCCGGTGCGGCCATGAAGGCACTGGCCGGCGAGGCGCCGTTCTCCGCCGTTGCCTCGTCCCGGTGTCGACGCGCCCTACAGCGTTTGCGCCCTGCGGGCCTGGACGATCAACGCGGCGTAGACGCCGGCGTTGACGAGAATCACAAGGGTTCCGAGCACCAGGTGCATGGCTACCGGCATGTCCGGCGGGTAGATGATGGGCACGAGGTAGTGATCGATGAAGCCGCCTTCATAGCCGGCGTCGCCGGCCAGGCCGCGAAATTCCTGTTCCCAGATCGTCAGGGGGCAGATCCTTCCGATGTACTGGACGTATATCGCCCACGCGACGGCCGGCAGGTGCAGCCAGAGAATCCAGCGCGCCCGGAAAGCCATGAGCCCGCCCGCGACCACGAACACGATGTAGAGCAGATGGGCGACCATCATCGTGTCGGCGGCCAGGCGATAACCCATGGGTGCTACTGCCCTTGCTGAACCTCGAGTTTGCGCATCATGTTGACGAACGGGCCAGGTTCGCACCCGATCTTCGCTTTCTCGACGGGCCGGGGCATTTTCCGGTCGATCCTCACCACCGGTCCGTGACGGCGCCGCCGCTCGCGGAGCCGACCAGCCGGGCGTACTTGGCGAGCAGGCCCCGCTCGGCGTAGGGTTCGGGACGCTTCCAGGCGGCACGCCGGGCGGCCAGTTCGGCATCGGTCAGCGTCACGTCGATCGTCCTTCGTTCCGCGTCCACGGTAATCTCATCGCCGTCCTCGAGCAGGGCGATGGGGCCGCCCTCGAAGGCTTCCGGGGCGACGTGGCCGATCACGAACCCGTGCGACCCGCCGGAAAAGCGCCCGTCGGTGATCAGCGCCACCTCGGCGCCCAGGCCGCGCCCGGCGATGGCGCTGGTCGGTGACAGCATCTCGCGCATGCCCGGGCCGCCCTTCGGCCCCTCGTAACGCACCACGACCACATCGCCGGGGCCGACGGCGCCGTCCATGATTGCCGCCATGGCCGCCTCTTCGCCATGGAAGCAGCGCGCCGTGCCGGTGAACGACAGGCCTTCATTGCCGGTGATCTTGGCCACCGCGCCTTCCGGCGCCAGGTTGCCGTACAGGATCACCAGGTGGCTGTCCGGCTTGATGGGGTTGGAGAACGGCCGGATGATCTCCTGGCCTTCCGGGTAAGGCGTCACCTCCGCCAGGTTCTCGGCCAGTGTATTGCCGGTGACGGTGAGGCAGTCGCCGTGCAGCAGCCCGGCTTCGAGCAGCATTTTCATGAGCGGCTGGATGCCGCCGATTTCGATCAGCTCGCTCATGCCGTACCGGCCGGCCGGGCGCATGTCACCCAGAACCGGTACCCGGGAGCCGATGCGGGTGAAATCGTCGAGTTCCAGCGGAATGCCCGCGGCGCTCGCGATGGCGAGCAGGTGCAGCACCGCGTTGGTGGAGCCTTCCAGAGCGATGGCCACCGTGATGGCATTCTCGAAGGCCTCCCGGCAAAGGATGTCGCTCGGCCTGATGCCTCGTTCAATCAGGTCGTGAACGGCGGCGCCCGCGTTGTAGCTGTCCTTGCGCTTGCTCTCCGAGACCGCTTCCTGGGCGGAACTGTTCGGCAGCGAAAGGCCCAATGCCTCGATGGCCGAAGCCATCGTATTGGCGGTGTACATGCCGCCGCAGGAGCCCGGCCCTGGAATGGCGGTGGACTCCACTTCCTTCAGCTTTTCCTCATCGATGTGCCCTGCCGCGTGCTGCCCGACGGCCTCGAACACCGAGATGATGTCGCGCCGCTCGGCGCCGAGCTGAATGGTGCCGCCGTAGACGAAGACGCTGGGACGGTCGATGCGCGCCATGGCCATGGCGCAGCCGGGCATGTTCTTGTCGCAGCCGCCGATGGCCACGAAGCCGTCGAAGCCCTGGGCGCAGACCACCGCCTCGATGGAATCGGCGATCACTTCCCGGGACACCAGCGAGTAGCGCATGCCCGGCGTGCCCATGGAAATGCCGTCGGAAACCGTAATGGTATTGAACACCACGCTCTTGCCGCCGGCTTCGTCCGCGCCCATGGCGGCCGCATCGGCGAGCCGGTCGATGTGCATGTTGCAGGGCGTGACCATGCTCCAGGTGGAGGCGATGCCGACCTGGGGCTTGGCGAAATCCGCCTCGGTAAAGCCCACGGGGTAGAGCATGGCGCGGCTCGGCGCCTGTGCGATGCCGTCGACGACGATCGAGGAATGAAGTCTCCTGTCAGCCATGTTCCCGCTTCCCGATGGATGGTGACGGTTGCGGCTCCATGGCCTTCACCAGCACCTTGGCGTTGCGCTCAAGGCAGATGTGCGCGCGGTACGATTCCGGCAGCGCGTCGCTCCCGGTCTCCGTGAAACCGTTCTCGACGAACCAGTCACGGGTCTGGGTGGTCAGGACGAACAGGCGGTCGAATCCTTCGGCCCGCGCCGCATCTTCCGCCGCCGTCATCAGCTTGCCGCCGAGACCCGATTCACCGCCGCGATGCGCCGGATGCACGGCCACGCAGGCAAGTTCCGCGCCCGTTCCCACCGGGATCAGCGCGCAGCAGCCGGCGACGATGCCGTCCACTTCGGCAACGAGAAAGTGCTCGAGTTCGCGTTCCAGCCGGTCGCGCGAGCGCTCGACGAGAACGCCCGCTTCCTCGAGCGGGCGGATAATCTCGACGATGTCGGCCACATCGCCCGATTCGGCGCGGCGCACCGATCGCCGGTCTTCCCTGGTGACCTGGGTCCCCACGCCTTCCGCGGTGAACAGTTCCGCCAGCAGCGCGCCGTCGTCGGCGTAGCTGACGAGCTGGCCGCTTGCGACACCCCCGCGCACGGCGCCGAGCAGGGCGCGCAGGTTGCGCCGGGTGGATTCGCCGAGCAGGCGGGTACCCAGGACTTCTTCAAGTTCCTCGGGCGAGGTGTTCGCGACGCGCGCGCCGTTCGTGTCGGTGACGTAGGGCGATTCATCCAGAGCGATGAGCTTGTTCGCCTCGAGCGCAACCGCGACCCGCTCGGCGAGTTCGTCGGCGGCCAGGTTGAATGCCTGGCCGGAGGGCGAATAGCCCATGGGCGAGAGCAGCACGATCGCGCCGGTGTCGAGCGCGGCGTTGATGCCGGTCACGCGGATTCGCCGCGGCTGCCCGGCAAGCTGGTGGTCGGCGCCGTCGAGCACGCCGATGGGCCGGGCGATCACGAAATTGCCGGTAACGAGCTGAATCTCGGTCTGGTGCAGCGGGCTGGTCGGCAGCCCGGTGGAGAAGAGTGCTTCCAGTTCGGCCCGAAGTTGGCCGTGAACGCCGGCGACCACGTCCATGGTCGCGGCATCGGTGATGCGCCGGGTGATGCCCAGGTGCGTATGAAAGGTACTATCGGGCAGTGCCCGGTCGATCTGGGGCCGGGCGCCATGCACGACCACGAGGCGTGCGCCCAGCACGTTCAAGAGCGCCAGGTCGTGCACGATATTGACCAGGTTGCCGTGCAAAATGGCTTCGCCGCTCAACAGGACAACGAAGGTCCGGCCGCGGTGGGCGCTGATATAGGGGGTCGAAGCGCGGAACCAGCGTGCGTATTGCTCGGTTTTCATGTCGGCTTTCCCAATCGGCTCCTGAATCGGATACATCTCAACCAGCGTTCGAATTATAGCTGCGGCCGGCGGCGGTGGAACAACGCGCCCTGCTAGAATCCGTGAGTTCAGGGATCGGCTGGACAACATTGACGGACGGCGCTTTGATGGATGCGCACTCATTGCCCGGGAACCTGCTCGAATCGGTTGACCGGTTCGCGGGCCGGGAGCGGCTCGAACTGCCGGCGCCGGCGCGCCGGGTACTGGCGCTCAGCGATTTCGCGCAGCGCGTTGCCGTGCAGCAGCGGGAGTGGTTCCTGCAGTCGGTCGAATCGGGTCTTTTCGACGAACCGCTTACCGAAGTGGCCCTGGGTCGCGCACTGGCGGGCGGCGCCACCGCCGGCCGTGGCGGCGACGCCCGCCCGCTCGCGCCCCAGG
>CAZWZH010000035.1:0-29625 GCA_964638775.1 uncultured Pseudomonadales bacterium | reverse complement strand
TCGCCCGGGGCGCGGGACGGGTGAACCGGCCGGGCTTTCACATCCACCAGCCGATTCTCGCCGCCCGCCCCGATATCGCGAGCGCGGCCCACACCCATACGCAATGGGGTACGCCCTTTTCCGCCGAGGCACGCATCCTCGAGCCGATCACCCAGGAGGCCTGCATCTTCTTCGAGGACTGCGCCCTCTTCGACGACGAAGAAGTTCAGGTACAGAGCCTTGAGGCCGGGTCGAGAATCGCCCAGAGCCTGGGCCGCAACGCCTCCATCGTGCTGCGCAACCACGGGCTGCTCGCCACGGGTGCGTCGGTGGCCGCCGCGGTGGCCCGTTTCGTGCTCATGGAACGTGCCGCGGAAGCGCACCTGAAGACTCCCGCCGGCAGGCCCATCACCGCGGATGCGGCCCGCTTCGCCAAGGCCGACCTGACCGGCGAAGACCATCTGCGCACGACCTTCGAATTCCTCGCGCGGCATTACGGGGTATATTGACGACAGCCCCGGCGGCAAGAGAAGGGAGACACTTTCGGTGACAAGAATCAGCGGCCTGACCAATCAGTGGCGGATCGGCGATGTCCGGATTTCCCGGATCGTGGAGATGGAGATTACCGGCGGCTCGCTGTTCATTCTTCCCGACGCGACCCGCGACGCCTGCCTGGCCTATCCCTGGATGCAGCCGCATTTCATGGACGACCGGGGCAACCTGATCATGAGCATCCACGCCCTCGTCGTCGATACGGGCAAGCGCCGCATCCTGGTCGATACCTGCATCGGCAACGACAAGGAGCGCGCCTTTCCCAACTGGAACATGCTGCAGACCGCCTTCCTGGACGACCTGTCGTCGGCCGGCTACCCGCGGGAGTCCATCGACACGGTGATGTGCACCCACCTGCACGTGGACCACGTGGGCTGGAACACCATGCTGGTCGACGGCGCCTGGGTTCCCACCTTCACGAACGCCCGCTACCTGATCAGCGCCGAGGAATGGGCCTACTGGGATGCCGGGGAAGACGACGACACCTACGGCCCGATCATGGCAGACTCCGTGCGGCCCGTGGTGGAAGCCGGGCTGGCGGACTTCGTCGACATGGACCACCGCGTCTGCGAGGAGGTCTGGCTGGAACCCACGCCCGGACACACGCCCGGGCACGTCAGCGTGCACATCGCCTCCCAGGGCGAGCATGCCCTCATCACCGGGGACTGCATCCATCACCCCTGCCAGATGACCCGCACCGACTGGTGCAGTTCAGCGGATTTCGACCGGCGGCAGGGCCGCGAGACCCGGGAAGCCTTGCTGGCCAGATACGTCGACGAGGACATCCTGGTGATCGGCACCCATTTCGCCACGCCCACCGCGGGGCACATCCGCCACCGGGCGGAAGGCGGCTACTGGTTGGAGGCGGCCGTCTGACCGAAGCGGCTCCCGGCGCCGGCGGCAGCAATCCGGAAGGGTCGATTCAGGAGCAGGTCCGGTCAGGGGTTCGCCGGCGGCGGCATGAGGTCCGCCGGTATCGGCGCCCGCCGGAATTCACGCGGCGGCGGATAGTTCTGCGCCAGGTAGTCCAGAATCGCGGATTCCACATCTACCCCCAGATCCCAGAAGTTCTGCGTCTCCTGCATCCACCGGATGATCGCCAGCCAGGTTTCCCGGTCGCCCCGCTGGTTGGTGATCAGGCCGTAGGAGTGGCAGCCGCCGCACTGCGCGCGCACCAGCTCCCAGCCGGGGCTCTCGATGAGACAGGTGGACGGATCGACATCGGTCGCCGGGACCGCCAAAGGCGCTTTCGCCACCGCACATGTACCGGCAACTCCCACCGCCAAGCCGCGCAACCAACGCTGCGCCGGGCGAACCAAGCCCGGATCACTCATGCGACGGAGACGGCGATGCGGTGACAGGCATTGTTCAGATAGCCGCGCGGGTTCCAGTTCGGCAACACAACGGGTTGCGAAACCCCCCGCGCGTCCACCGCCCGCGCCCAGATTTCGTAGTAGCCCGGTTGCGGAAAGTCGACCGCCGCCGACCAGTGCTGCCAGGCGAGGCGGTTGACGGGCTTTTTCAGGTCGGCGCGCTGCCAGGTGGCGCCGAAGTCGATGGACGTGACCATCCGCGCCACCTCCAGGTCGCCGGCCCAGGCGTGCCCGCGCACTTCGGCGATCTGCCCATACGTGCGACAGTCCCCCGACTTGGGATGGGTGATGAGCGACTTCACGGGCATCGACCCGATGATGCACATGTCCTCATCGGCAACCTCGGTTCCGGGGGCCACCGGTTCGCAGGGCACGCGATAGGACTGCCCGCCCATCTTCGCCCCGTCGTGCACGCGGTCGCGAACCAGTATGCGCGTCAGCCACTTGCCGCTGACCGACCCGGACCAGCCCCCAATAACCAGACGCACCGGAAATCCGTGCAGCGGCGGCAACGGTTCGCCGTTCATGCCCCAGGCGATCAGCGACTCTTCCTCCATCGCCTTGCGCACCGGCACGCCGCGCGAGATCGGCTGTTTCGACACGTCTCCCGAGACATGCCGGTCGGCGGCCTCGTATGCCACGTAGACCGCATCGTCGGCAACTCCGCAGCGCTCGAGCACATCCTTCAGCCGCACTCCCGTCCAGACCGGGCAGCCCACGGCGCCAGTCGACCACTGGTTGCCCCGCGCCGGCGGATGAAATTCCACCCGGCCGTTGCCGCCGCACTCGAGCTGCAGTTGCAGGCTGTGATGGTCGAAGCCTTCCTTCAACTCCCTTAACGTAAAAACCTGCGGGCGGATACAGGACTCACCCGCAACCTCCACCCCCCAATCCAGCGGGTCAATGTCCTCGGTCAACGGCGGCGTGCCGTTGTTGCGAACGAACAACCGTTCCGCCGGCGTCACTGCATCGTCGAGCAGATGCGCGGGCGTCTCCGCATTGAGCGGACGGTCGTTCAGAACCCGCAGGCCGTCCTTTCCGGGAATGGAGAACTGATCCGCAGTCTGCGCCAGCGCGGCCGGAATCAGGCCGCCGGGCATCCACTGCGCGAACGGAATCGCCGCACCGACCGCCGCCGACATCGCCGCCAGACCAGAACCGCGCAGAAAGCCGCGCCGGGAGCCCGGATGCGTCACCCGACCCCATAGCAGGCGATCGGCCCTGGCCCGGTCGTCGCCATACAATTCGTGGATACCCCTGGCCTTTTCCGTCACGCTGTATCCGTGTCCGCGCCCTCCGGGTTCGAACGCAAGGCTAATCCATCAACCGGCCCGGACGCCACCCGTGAGCGCCGGCACCCTGCCCACCACCACTTCGTTGCCCGGACCCGGCCGCGCGGGCACGTTGCGCGAGAGCAGCAGCGAACAGGCGGCAATCCCGGCGCCGATCAGGAAAACCAGCGAATGGGATACCACCCACACGAGCCCGAGCGCCGCCGGCAGCACCACCGCGGCGATGTGGTTGATGGTGAACGAAACGCCGGCGCTGCTGGCCAGGTCGCCGGGATCGGCGATCTTGTGGAAATAGGTGGTCATGGCGATATACAGGGCGAAGAACATGTGGTCGACGATATAGAGGCCCGCCGCGACGTAGGGATCCGTGACGAAGGCATACGCGGTGAAGACGACGACCAGCCCGGCGTATTCGATGGTGAGCGCCGCCCGCTCGCCGATTCGGTGGATCAGGGCGCCGATCCGCTCGGCGAAAAGCCAGTTGAAAGCGTAGTTGATGAGGAACAGCATCGTCACCTGGGCGGCGCTGTAACCGAATTTCTCCACCATCAGGAAGGCGGCGAAGACGATGAAGATCTGCCGCCGCGCCCCGGAAAGGAAGGTCAGCGCGTAGTAGAGCCAGTAGCGCTTGCGCAAGACGATGCGCTTGCGCTGGGGCACGGCGACGCCGAAATTCGGGAAGGCGATCCACATCCCCACGGCAAGCCCGAAGCAGGCGCCCCCCGCGACCAGGAAATTCCACCGGTAGTCCAGGTCCAGGACCTCCAGCGCCGTCCACAGCGCCCCATAGGTCACCAGCGACGTCACCGCCCCCACCGAAATCAGCCTGCCCAGCACCCGGGGCGCCTCGTCCTTCGTCAGCCACTGCAGGGCCAGCGACTGCTTGACCGCCTCGAAATAGTGGAACCCTACGGACATCACCACCGTCGTGAAATACAGCCCGTACACCGTCGGGAAGAACCCGGTGAGCGATACGCCGAGCCCAAGCAGCGCCAGCGACAGCACGCCGAAGGTCTGCTCGCGGATGATCAGCAGCACGAACACCGTGGTGAACGCCATGAAGCCCGGCACCTCCCTGAGGCTCTGCAGGATGCCGATTTCGATGCCGGTGAAGGCCGCCCGCTCCACGGCGAAGTTGTTGAGCAGGGCAGACCAGGCATTGAACGCCACCGGCACGGCGATGCTCATCAGCACCAGCAGCATTACCGGGGTGCGCCAGTTTTCTCGGGACACGGGATGTTCCATGGGTCGCCAGCGCGGTATTGTACCGTGTGAGGCCCACCGGGATGCCGCCGATGATTGCGGAGCCCCACCGCTCCCCGGGGCGGTTTTCCCGCAGTGCGCCGGCGTCTCTAGCCCGACCTATTCGTGAATGAACGTAGCGAGGCTGGCAAGAGTAGTGAAAGCACTGGGTGGCGCGGACCAGAGCGCGCGGAGGCGTGCTTGCAGCACGTTGAGCACGCGGCGGGAGCACGCCCAGTGATTTCGCTGCTATTGACGGCCGCAGTAGTTTATTCATGAATAGGTCGGGCTGGCAGCCGCGGCGCGGAGTCTGTCCGCGGCCGACACGGTGACCTGACGAGCAACAACGATACGGGAGGTATCCGCAATGCCCGACCTGAACATCATCAGCCACCCCCTGACCGGCACCCCTTTCGGCGCGGCACTGGACCTGTGCCTGATACTCGCCGCCCTTGTCTGGCTAATGACGGCGGTGACGCGCGAATGCTCCTGGGTCGACCGGCTCTGGTCCGTCACCCCGCCGGTCTACTGCCTGCTGGTCGCCTCCGCCGCCGGCTTCGACTCGGCGCGGCTGAACATCATGGCGGCCCTGGTCACCCTCTGGGGGGCGCGGCTCACGTTCAATTTCGCGCGCAAGGGCGGTTACTGGTCGGGCGGCGAGGATTACCGGTGGCCCTACGTGCGCGAGCGGCTGAGCCCTTTTCAGTTCCAGCTTGTCAACCTGTTCTTCATCTCGTTCCCGCAAATGTTGATCATCTGGCTGTTCGCCTCGCCCATCCACCAGGCCTGGGTGTGGCTGGATGCGCCCCTCAACTGGCTCGACGCCGTGGCGGCCATCCTGTTTCTCATACTGCTGCTCGGCGAGACCGTCGCCGACGAACAGATGTGGTCCTTCCAGCAGGACAAACAACGGAAGATCGACGCGGGCGAGACGGTGGAACAGCCGTTCCTGACCACCGGGCTCTATACCCTGTCACGGCATCCGAACTATTTCTGCGAGATCGGCATGTGGTGGGTTTTCTACCTCTTCGCCGTCGCGGCATCGGGCGAGTGGCTGCACTGGACCGGGCTCGGTTTCGTGCTGCTGACCGCGCTGATGATCAGTTCGGCCCGGTTCGGCGAATCCATCTCGCTCGGCAAATACCCCGCCTACAGCGAGTACCAGGCGACCACCCCGCATCTGATACCGCTGCCAGCGACCATGCGCGGCAAGGGTTGACGCCACGCGCTGCCGGCGCGGGCGGAGGAATAGAAACGATCGAGCCGCCCCGGTACGTTGACGCCGCGCGCCACCGGCGAGAACTGGAGCGGGTCTGCCGGTCACCGTGCGCGTAGCGGGCTTGAATCCCGCGGCGGACGGGTTGCGTACGGCGGCCCGTGCGTATAGGGTCGCCGCCCCTGCACGCCGGCAAGCCCCAATCGGACATGGAACTCAGCCTGAACGAAACGCGCCTCATCGGCTGCCTGATGGAAAAGGCGGTAACCACCCCCGATCAATGCCCGCTGACACTGAACGCCCTCGTCAATGCATGCAATCAGAAGTCGAGCCGCGACCCGGTGCTCACGCTGGATCGCGGTACGGTACAGCGCACCGCCCGCGAGTTGGAACAGAAGAAACTGCTGACATCCGACGAGAACTTCAGAACCGGGGTCGTAAAATACAGGCAGCGCTTCTGCAACACGCCGTTCGGCGCCCGGCAGTTCACCGACGGCGAGTACGCCGTGATCTGCCTCTTGCTGCTGCGCGGCCCGCAAACGCCCGGCGAGCTGCGTACCCGCAGCGGGCGGCTGCACACGTTCGACGACAACGAGCCGGTTGCGGCGACGTTGCGCACCCTGATGGACCCGGAGCGCAAAGGCGGCCCCGTGATCGCCCGATTGCCGCGCAAGCCCGGACGGCGCGACCATGAGTACGCGCACCTCTTCTCAGGCGACATCGAATCGGTTCCGGAGGACGAATCCGCAGCCGCGCCTGCGATCCCCCGGCGTGACCGAATTGCGGAACTCGAGGCCAGGGTTGCCGTGCTGGAAGCCGGGCTCGCGGAATTGCAGCAACGGCTGAAAGCCTAGCCCGACTTCCGAAACTCGACCCTGATTTCAACAATTTTTGCCGATTCAGCAGGTGGGAAGCCCCGCAACTGGTTGCGGGGCCGGCAATGTAAACCGTCGGGCGCAGCCCGAGCCGAAGCACCGCTTCAGCAGGTGGCGACGCCCCGCAACTGGTCGCGGAGCCGGTTTGTCGATCACCCCACGCAGTCCATTCGCCGAGTTTCGCTTGGCGTGCCGGATTCCCGTACCGCATACCTGCTCTTGATGCCCGATCAAAGGAATCGTTCGACGCTGCGCCTGTCACAAGCGTCTGGAAGGCGACTACCTCTAACGCCCACCCCGGACGAATCCGTGAGGATCCACATTCGTGTAGGCATCAAACTTGCGCGGCCTCTCTTCCTGGCCCTTCAACTGGAAGGTCCTATTCCTTTCGTGCACCACGTCGAAATGGAACCCGTCTGGCAACCGAAAGCCGAGTTTCTGCCGCCGCCAGGCTGGTAGGCCGTGCATACCGTGCGGCGCCCCTCGACAGAAAAGCAGCCGGCTCTCGTCGATCCAGCCCGAATGCCTCCTATGCTCGCGGACGAATCCACGAATCAGTCCACGCACAGCGTCGATGCGGTCGCGACCGATCACCACGTCTTGCACCCGCGTCCACGTATCGCGCACGTTCGCTCCTGCCCCGAACGCCGACGCCGGCAACAGAACCGGCGAATTCAAGTCCGGACGCAGACCCTCCCGCCACTGCTCCTCGAATTCCAGCAAGGCCTGGATCGCGTCACAGAAATCGCCGCTGCCGTACTGATTCGAAAGGCGCCTGTCCAGCCAGACAGCCCGAAAGGAGCGCCGCCGGAGCTCGCGCCTGAATCTTGGCCGTTCGTTCTCGCGGTCGTGCGCCAGAAGCAAATGCACACCCGCGTCGGTGCCGTCCGCGCACTCGTCGCCAAAGTCCAGTAGGCGCTTCCATATCTTCGCGAGGTTCCCATGCCTCCGTTCCGCGCCCGGTATCACGCGCGTTCGCCAGCCGGTGCGCTCGGGCCGCCAGTCGCTTCTGCGGTACGACTCCACAGACACGCCCGCCACAATCGCCATGGGCGTGTCGCGGTTCATCGCCGGTCACGATCCGATAACATTGCCTCCACCGCGCGGAAGGGAATCTTCAGTTGCCGGATCTCGGAGGCAGTCATATAGTCCGCCAGCCTGGAGAGAGTGTGGTGCGCGGACTGTCCTGTCCGGCCGCGCCCCTGCCAGGCCTCCCTTGGCGTAACGCTATTCTCCGCCGCCCACGTCTCCACCCTTCGCCAGACGATGTTGGACTGCTCCCGTCCCCACTTGTCCAGGATTTCCAGACTCTCCACCGCCTGCCTGAACGCCGACAACGGGTTTGGCGAGCGGTTCAACGCTTCCATCAGCGGTTGCTGCATCTCTGCATCGAGGGTCTCGGCGAACTGCCGCCGGTCCTGAATCAACGTCTCAAGCGTGACGTCCGGAACGCGGACGCTACGCCCCTCGGCGTTCTCCTCAGCCAGGAACCGATCCGCGTCCGGCGAATAGACTACCGGCGCGGGCACTATACGGGTAAACGCTTGGTAAAGGTCCCCGCGCAACGCGCCGCGCCGCGCCGGCGCCGCAGCTTCCCACTCAGGCTCCTCCGCTTGCGGGGTGCCCACCAGCATGTCGCGGCCAGGCCGGCGCCGAACGACAACGCCATTGACCTGTTCCACCAAACGCGAGAAGGATTGACCCGACTCCCCAACGTACGCCCCGACGTCTAGTTGCTCCTCGCGGCCCACTTCGACCATCTTTTGGCGCAGCTTCGAGCCGACGACCATTCGCGCACCGCCGCCTAGCTCCTTCAGCGCCCGCAACGTCAATTCGGACCATCGTGACTCGCCGATCAGCGGCTTAGAACGATGTTCGTCGACCATCCTCAGGCCCAAATGCAAGGAAGGCCATCGTGTAAAAGCACGACGGCCTTTCCTTCAGGATAGATGTCCGTTGCCTGCCACGACCCGCTGGGACTGGAGTGGACCGCTGCAATCTAGGCATCAGGCAACAGACGCCTAGCGAGGGATCCGTCCGGACGGCTCCAGATTCCCCCGCATCACAAACGATTAAGGAGGAATCGCCGAACACTATGACGCCTCGCCTCTCGGGGGTCAAGCTACACGCAAGAGCCCTGTTGGCAACAGGTAAAAGTGCCAGGTGGCAAGTGCCAGGAACCGTCTCAGTCACCGGTCAATCGGTCGGAGGAACACATGCCTTGTCGGTGATGGATTCCACCCTAATCCGCCCCGCGCAACACCATCAGCGGCGGCGATGACACCAGGCGCCGCGCACCCGTCATGCCGACGGCAAAGATCAGCACCGCACCGACCAGCGGACCGAGCAGCCAGAGCCACGGATGCACGGCCGCCGGCAGCTCGAAGACCTGCCATTGCAGCAACGCCACCGTCAATTCCGCCCCGACCACTGCAACCAGCCCGGAAAACGCGCCCAGGGCGACGAACTCCGCGGCCAGGCTGCCGGCGATCAGGTCGCGCGTGCCGCCCAGGGTGCGCACCAGCGCATGCTCCGCCATGCGGGCATCCCAGCCCGCGCGGATGCTGGCGAGCAGCACCAGGCAGCCGGCGCCCACAACGAGGGTGAGCACCAGTTCCACGGCCGCGGTGACCCGGTCGACGATGCGCTGCACCTGCTCCACGATGGCATCGATTTCGAGGACGGTGATCGTCGGAAACTCGGAGAGCAGGCGGTTCAGGAACGCCTTGCGGCCTTCCGGCAGATGGAAACTCGTCATGTAGGTGGCGGGAAAATCGCGCAGCGCCGCCGGCGAGAAGATGATGAAGAAGTTGGGCTGCATGGATTCCCAGTCGAGCGTACGCAGGCTCGACACCTCCGCTTCGACGAACTGGCCGCCGATGTCGAATCGGAGCCGGTCTCCCAGCGAAAGGCCGAACTCTTCGGCGTATTCGTCTTCCAGGGATACCAGCGACGCCCCATCCTCCGGCCCCCACCAGGCGCCGCCGACGAGTTCGTTGCTTTCCGGCAGGGCGGCGGTCCAGGTGAGGTTCCGCTCCGAGTTCAGTTCGAAGTCGGAGCTGTCCGTGCGGCCCCCGCCCGCCTCCTCTTCCCATGCCTTGGCGTCGACCCCGTTCACCTCGACGATGCGGCCCCGGATCATCGGGTACAGCGGTTCAGGCCGTCGCGCGGATTTGCGGACATCGCTTTCGCCGATGCTCTCCAGCATGGCCTCCACGGCGGAAAGCTGATCGGGGGTGACATTCATCACGAAATGATTGGGGATGTCGTCCGGAAGCTGGGAGCGCCACTCGTCGATGAGCGCCGTGCGCAGCAGCACCAGTATCAGCAACATCATGATGGCCAGCCCGAATATCAGGATCTGCGCGGTGCTCTCCCGGCGGCGGCGCTGCAACCCCGATAGCGCCAGCCGCAAACCGCTGCCGGCCTGCATGCCGGCCGCGCGCCCGCCCTTCAGCAACAGCATGGCGAGCCCCCCGAACACCAGCACCACCACCAGGGTGCCGGCCAGGGTCCATAGCGTCAGCAACAGGCTCTGGCTGTACCAGACCAGCAGCAACAGCGCCCCGGCCCCGGCGGCGCCGTAGCTCAGCCACTGGGAAACCGGCGGCGCCCCCAGGTCGCGCCGCATGACGCGCAGGGGCGATATGTTCTTCAGGTGCAGAAGCGGCGGCATGGCGAACGCCAGCGCACAGATAAGGCCCGTGGCCGCGCCGAGCAGGAAAGGCCTGACGCTCGGCATGGGCAGTTTCACGGGAATGAGGGCATCGAGTACCTGCACGATGGCCAGGTGCAGCCCGGCGCCGAGCGCGAGGCCCAGCAGCACGCTGAATCCGCCCACCACCCCCAGAATGCCGAGATAGGCGTTGAGGATCTGGTTGGGCGTTGCCCCCAGCGTCTTGAATATGCCCACGTGATCGTAGTGGCGGCGAGCGTACCGGTGCGCCGACAGGGCCACCGCCACGCCCGCCAGCAGTACGCCGAGGAGCCCGCCGAGCAGCAGGAAACTCTCCGCCCGGTCCAGGGCGCCGCCGATCCGGCGGCTGTTCCTGCGGATGTCCATCCACCGGTAGTTCGGCTCCAGTTCCAGCTCTCCCCGCAGCGCCTCCAGTTCGGCCTCGGGCCCGCGCAGCAGCAGCCGGTAGCCGATGCGGCTGCCCGGCTGCACGACCTGTGTGGCCGGTACGTCGGCGATGTTCATGAGCAGCCGCGGGCCGAGGTCGAAGAAGCTGCCGCCCCGGTCCGGCTCCTTCACCAGCACCAGGCCGACCCTGAGCCTGGCCAGGCCCACCTCCACCTCATCGCCCAGGGCGAGACCCAGGGCCGGGAACAGGCGCGAGTCCAGCCACACTTCACCCGGCCGCGGCACTCGTTCAGCCACCCGCCCCGCACCGAACGGTTCATCCCCGACAATCAGTTCACCACGCAGCGGATAACCGGCGCCAACCGCCTTGACGCTTGCCAGCCGGCTGCGTTCCCCGGTGCCGTACACCATGGACGGGAACACCATCGCATCGACGGCATCCAGCCCCCGTTCGAGCGCAAGACGGCGGAACTCCTCCGGTATCGGCCGGGTGCTGCCGATGTACCGGTCGGCGGCCAGGAAACTCGCGGACTCCAGGCGCAACGCCTGATGCAGCCGGTCGACGAACAGGCTGATGGCGGTGACCGTTCCCACCGCCACCAGCAGGGCCAGCAACAGCAAGCCGAGTTCGCCCGAGCGCCAGTCGCGCCAGGCCATCCTGGTGACGATGCGCGGCGTCACGTTTCGGCCTGCCTGGCCATCCGCGCCGGTCGCCGGAAACGCCGGCCTCGACACCTCATGCCACGATCCTTCCGGCATCGAGCTCCACCACGCGGCCGCACCGGTCCGCGAGGCGGTCGTCGTGAGTGACGAGCACCAGGGTCGTGTCGAACTCCTCGTTGAGCCGGAACAGCAGCTCGATGACCCGGGCCCCCGTTCGGGTGTCCAGGTTGCCGGTGGGCTCATCGGCGAACAGCACCGTCGGGCGCGACGCGAAGGCCCGTGCAATGCCCACCCGCTGCTGTTCTCCCCCCGAAAGCTGGCGGGGATAGTGGGAGGCCCGGTCGGCAAGGCCCACCCGGTCGAGCAGCTCTTGTGCCTGGGCTTGTGCGCCGGCATCGCCCCGCAGTTCGGCGGGCAGCATCACGTTCTCCACCGCCGTGAGGCTGGCCAGCAACCGGAAGGTCTGGAACACGAAGCCCACGTGCTCGCCCCGCACCCGCGCCCGCGCCTCCTCGTCCATGGCCGTCAGTTCGTGCCCCGCGAGATGCACATTCCCCCGGCTCGGCAGGTCGAGCCCCGCGAGAATGCCGATCAGCGTCGTCTTGCCCGACCCCGAGGCGCCCACCACCGCAAGGCTCTCCCCCACGTTGATTTCCAGATCGATGCCATCCAGGATGGTCAGCGGACCGTCCAGGGTCGGAACCGTCTTGCCGATGTCTGTTGCTCGAACAACCATGCGAACCATGCAACCGCTTCTCGGGTGGTGGGTGTTAACGGCCGTCCTGTTCTGCCTGGGCGCGGACCGCCCGGAAACAGGCCGGCATACGACCGTGCTGGTGCTCGGCGACAGTATCAGCGCCGCCTACGGTATTCAACGCGAACAGGGCTGGGTGCAACTGCTGGACGATCGCCTGGCCAACATCGACCCAGGCTACCGCGTGGTGAACGCCAGCATCAGCGGCGACACCACCGGAGGCGGCCTGGCCCGGCTGCCGGCGGCGCTGGAGACCCACGACCCGGCCCTGGTGATCATCGAGCTGGGCGGCAACGACGGGCTGCGCGGCTATCCCGTGCCCAGCATCAGGAAGAATCTCGTACAACTTGTGGAACTCGCCGCCGCCGACGGCCGCGAGGTGATCCTCGTCGGCATGCAGATCCCCCCGAACTACGGGCATCGCTATACGCGGGCGTTTCAGGCACTGTTCGAGGAGGTTGCAGACGAGGGAGGTGTCGCCGTGGTGCCCTCGTTCCTCGAGGAGGTGGGCGTACAGCCCGGCCTGATGCAGGACGACGGCATTCATCCCAACGCCAGGGCACAGCCGATGCTGCTCGACGCCCTCTGGCCGTTCGTCGAATCGCTGTTGTTCCCTTAGCGCCAGAGGTGGTCCCCATTCTTTTTTTTCGGATGTCGACTGACAGGCTGTAGTCAGCAGGTGCTCATTCCCTGCTTTTTTGTTCGTTGAAACTGCTTTGTTCGTTGAAACTGCCCGTAGAGCCTTCGTGTCGCATCGAACCGCTCCTGGCCGATCGTCGTTGCCGAGGCCTGTGTCAGCTATCGCTATCCGAAGGTGCGTGTACTCCTTGAGCGCCCGGGTCTACCTTGCTGACGACATCGATTTCCGGTGACAACTGCTCCTCAAGGCCCTCAAACGCCAGTCCGTTCAAGAATTGCCGGCGCCAAAGGCTACGTCGGTCGGCATCGTTGAGCACGGCCTCGTCGCATACTGCGCCCCAATTCGTGGCAATGGCGGAGATCTGGTTCCGCATGATCGACAATGCCTTCTCTTTCGAGAGCAGAAACTTGTGTGCCGCATCGAGGCACAGGGAAAGCCGGCTGCTGTTCCCCTCGGCTCCGTGGATGAGCATTCCCTGAGACGCCTCTCGTCCAACCCTTCTCTGAGGGCAAACGTCGTAGGCTGGAGTGAGCGTCAGTTGGCTGCCGTCCCAAAACGCTGCATGGTTGCGCGCATGATCATCGGTGTTGCCAACGAGGATGTTGAATGTCATCCGCGAAAACAACTCTTCCAGGGTTTCTCTCGGTTCCGTGAAGCGGAGCCGGACCAGGTCGGCGAGATCTTCGTAGGAAGCGTAGCGTGCAAACATCTCGTGCAACCCGAACAGCGTCAAGGCCGATACCATCGCACGCCGTTTCCATCCATCTTCTGTCCACGTGCGGTCAAATCGTTCGACCAGCAGGACGTCCTTGTCCAGCGCACGTGTCAGCTTGACAGGTGCAACGTTCGTTCCTGCGATATCGGCCAATCGCATGGCCACGAATTCAGCTTTAACGACATTGTAGTCGTCTCTCGATGCGGGAAACTTGGCAATGTGTTTGCTGCGTCCGTCTTCGATCAACACTTTGGGTCGCGCCCCTCCCATCGAAGTTCCGTGCTGCAACGCTTCCGCCAATGAGGGGCTGAGGGGGAGGCCCCGCTCAACGTGCTCAGCTGCATTCAAGAGAGTGTCCAACCGTTCAGCCTGTGCCTCGCGCGGCACGTAGCTGTCCGGAGATGCCTGAAAATCGAGAGCCCCGGCCCGGTCGGATCCTGTCTGAAGCATGAACGTCAGTTCGCTGAGTTCGTCGATCTCTTCTTCGGAGCACGTGCGGCCCCCGGCCAGGCGATATGCGACGACCCGGCGGCCCCACGCATCCGGAGAGGCGTCGCGCAGGCAATTGGCCATGCCGAGCGGCGGATCCGGATCGATCTCACCCCACTGAAGGGGTAGTTCCGGCTCGAAGATCGAAATTGCGTCCGGCCGATCCAAGTAAGAACGGGCATAAGCGAAGACATGAAAGACGTCGTTGGCCTGGCCCTCCTGGTGGACGCGTCCCGCGACAACGGGCGCGATCCTGCCGGGCAGCCAGATCCAGACAAAGGCTTCCCGGGGACGCCGTCGTTCAGAAGTCATTGTAAACAGGCCGCCTCGATGTGCGGATCGCTTTCGGCATCAGCGCCAGCTTGTCGTCGATGCGCTCAAGATGGGGCCTGAGAGTCGTTGCTTCCGGAACGAACAGGGGGACACCGACAACCGTTGCGGCTTCAAAGACGAGGCCGACCGCCACCGAAGGGGACCCCTTCTCGATGAGCTGCAATGTGCTGCGTGCCACGCCGATACGCGCCGCAAGGTCATGCTCGGACATGCGGCGTCCCTTGCGGGCAAGCCGGATCTGCTTGGCGAGAAGACGCAAGGCCTCGCCGGTCAATTTGGAATAGCTGCGGGGAATACGCGACATGGCGAAATTGAATGACCGGAATATCCTTCGTATTATATTAATCGCCTCTAATACCGGTCAATACGGGCCTGTATCGGAGGCCGGCTGGCGGTCAGGCGTGAGCGGATTCCGCTTCGATGCGCAGCTTGCGCCGCTGTGCCCGGCGTGCTTCGCCGTGCTGACGCATGGCCGTGAGGTCGGCCTTGCGCATGGCCATGGAGTTGAAGCCTTATTCCATGAAGGCCCGTGACACCGGTCCCGGTCAGTCCACAGGCCCGCCGATGTGACGGTCTCCCCTGGCTTCGGCCAGTTCCACTTGCCGTTGCCGCTCTTCCAGGCTCTCGCGCCGGGAGCCGGCGAGGCCGTCGTGACAGCGGGGGCAATGCACCCCCTGCCTGTAGTGCGGCGAATCCAGCTCCGCCCCGGACAGCGGGGCACGGCAGGCGAAACACTGCCGATAGGACCCCTGGCCCAGGGTCGCATCGACCGACACCCGCTGATCGAATACGAAACACTCGCCCTCCCACCGGTTCTCTTCCGCCGGCACCGTCTCGAGATAGCGCAGGATGCCTCCGTCGAGCTGGTAGACCTCCCGGCAACCCGCATTCAGCAGCCAGGCCGAGGCTTTCTCGCAGCGGATGCCCCCGGTGCAGTACATCGCGACCCGGGGATTCCTTTCCAAATCCAGTTTCACCCGTGCGAATTCGGGGAAATCCCTGAAGTGGCCGATGCCGGGATCGACGGCGCCCGGGAAGGCGCCCAGGCCGATCTCGTAACCGTTGCGGACATCCACGACCGTGACGCCCGGGTCGTCCAGCAGCCCGTTCCAGCGCCGGGCGTCCACAGGGTCGCCCGTGCGCGCCGCCACATCCACGCCCTGCTGGCCGAAGCTCAGGATTTCCGGTTTGATTCGCACCTTCAACCGATGGAACACCGGGTTGTCGAGCGCGGCCGAGGAGTACTTGACCGGCAGCCGGCCAAAGCGTGCATCCTCTTCCAGCTCGCCGACAAATGCTTCCAGGCTATCCCGCCCGCCGCTAAGGGTTGCATTGATCCCCTCCTCAGCCAGCAGCACCGTACCTTTCAGGTGCAGGGATCGCGCCAGGCGGGCGATCCGGCCCCGCAACTCTTCAAGGCCGTCGAGCCGCACGAACCTGTAGAACGCGGCGACGGTCATCCGCCCGGCCCGCCGCGGCCCTCTCCAGCTCCGCCGCCCGCTTCTTCAAGGCGCTTGCCGCCGAGACAGGGCGGCGAGAGCGGCGCGTTACCGAAACGCCGGCGCCATTCATCGCGGGTATAGGTGTGGATCGCCAGCGCGTGTATGTCGTGGGCGAGTTCCTCCGCCAGTACCGCGTTGACCATGCGGTGGCGGTTCAGCAGGCGCTCCCCGGCAAACGCCTGCGCAACCAGCACTACCTTGAAGTGCGACTCCGAGCCCGGCGGCACGTTGTGGCCGCCGCTTTCGTTGACGACCTCGAGATGGTCGGGCTCCAGCGCCTCGGCCAGTTTGCGTTCGATACGTTCTGCAACGGACATGACAGTGACGGACAACAATCGGCCAACCAGTATATCCCCATGGTCAAACCGCCCCCCCGGCAGGAACGGGCCGTCGATGCGCGGTACAATGCCGGTTTGAATCCAATCCGCCGCGCGAGAAAGCCATGCTGGCCATCATCTCCCCTGCAAAGACGCTCGACTACGACACGCCCGTGCCGACCCGCAAGCACACCGAACCCCGGTTCCTCGAGGAGTCCGGCGAACTGATCGGGGAATTGCGCGAGTACGCCCCGCCGGATATCGCCGACCTCATGGGCATCAGCAGCAAGCTGGCCGAACTCAACGTCGACCGGTACGCCACCTGGCAGCCGCCGTTCACACGCAGGAACGCCCGCCAGGCGGTACTCGCCTTCAAGGGCGACGTCTACCTCGGCCTCGACGCCTACAGCTATACGGAACGGGACTTCACCTGGGCGCAGAAGCACGTTCGCATCCTCTCCGGGCTGCACGGCCTCCTGAAACCGCTGGACCTCATTCAACCCTACCGGCTGGAAATGGGCACCCGGCTCAAGACCCGACGCGGCTCGGACCTCTACGATTTTTGGGGCAGCAAGATCACCGACGCCTTGAACGAGGCCATAGCCGCACAGAAACACCCCTTGCTCGTCAACCTGGCCTCGAACGAATACTCCAACGTGCTCGACACCGCCCGCATCGAAGCCCGTATCGTCACACCCAGTTTTCTGGACTTGAGGAACGGCCGCTACCGGTTCCTGTCGTTCTTCGCCAAAAAAGCGCGGGGCGCGATGACCAGCCATATCGTCAGAAACCGCGTTTCCACCCTCAAGGCCCTGCGCGCCTTCGACTGGGAAGGCTACCGCTTCTCGAAGGAGCGCTCGCGCGGCGACGAATGGGTATTCCTGCGCGACCGGCCTCTCTAACCCCACCCGTTCACCGGAAACAGCCGCCATGTCCGAACGAAATACCGAAATCGAAGCCGCCGTATTCCGCCGCCTGGTGGAACACCTGGACGCCCGCAAGGACGTACAGAACATCGACCTGATGAACCTGGCCGGCTTCTGCCGCAATTGCCTGTCCAAATGGTATCGCGCCGCTGCCGAGGAACAGGGCATGGACATCGAACTGGAATCCGCCCGCGAACTGGTATACGGCATGCCCTACGCCGAGTGGAAGTCCAGATACCAGCGCGAGGCTACTGCGGAACAACGCGCGCAGTTCGAAGCCAACCGCAACTAACAGTTTTCGCTGCCTCGGTCCGTCCGGTTTCGCCAACGGCGCTGCAGTTTTCTCGCGACCCGCAGCACGACGGCTCCCCCAATGGCCAGTCCAGCAAACAGGATTACGAAAACAACGCTGCCGCCCAGGTAGCCCGCAAGTTCCCCCATATCCACGTCGTACTCCACCGCGAGCCAGTAGATGGCCGCGGCCACGGCCAGGGTGCCGAGCGACAGGGTGCGCGCAAGACGCCGGTGGTCGATTCCCCGGGGGCGTTTCCCGCCGGCGAGCCGGCGCCTCACCGCATCGGCCCTCTGCAGCCTGTTTTCCCGACCCTCCATCGCCCCTCGCTTCTCCCGCAGCCTCGCTTCACCCGCAACCACAATATGCGCCGAACGCGCCAATACGCTACGATTATCGCCGGTCCGGCAACCGGGAACCATGCGCAGCCCGCCTGGTCGAATAACCCGGGGCCCCGGCGGAGCCCGGCGCCGATGCAGTGAGTCGTCGCTCGGCATGTTCAATCGCGCCAAGGCGACGGTCGAGCCGGCTCCCGACAAGAAAAACGTAAACAGGTAACTGCATGCATCGCAAAGTTCCCATAGCCCGGGGCGCGCTCGGGGGTTTCCTGGTGATGTTCGCCGCCGCATCGGCCGCGGCTTCGGAGGTGGCCCTCAACACGCCCGAAGAGACGTTCACCCCGACCCGGTCCCTGGAGCTGAATCCGCTCAGCGTCCATCCGCGCACCAGCCTGACCATCGTCGAACAGCTCCGGCACAACCACTACCTGCAGAAGAACCTCGACGACGAGATCTCAAGCGAGGTGTTCGACAAGTACCTGGAGCTGCTGGACGGCGCACGGGTGTTCTTTTTGGCCGGCGACATCGAGGCCATCGAGAAACACCGCTACTCCCTGGACGATGCGCTCAAGCGCGGCAACCTGAAACCCGCGTTCGAGATATTCAACCTGTACCAGGCGAGGCTGGTCGAACGCTTCGACTTTCTGCTCGGCACGCTGGAGGCCGGCATCGACGGATTCGACTTCACCGAAGAAGAATGGATCGAGACCGACCGCGAGTACGCCGCCTGGCCCGCCGACCCGGCCGAAGCCGACCTGTTGTGGCGCAAGCGCCTGAAGGCCGCCGTGCTGAACATGAAGCTGAACGGCAAGGAGTTGCCGGAGATCCGGGAGTTGCTGACCAAGCGCTACCGCAACCGGCTGAATCAGACGCGGCAAACCAAGAGCGAGGATGCCTTCCAGGTTTACGTCAACGCCTTTGCCAGTACCTACGATCCGCATACCCAGTATTTCTCCCCGCGCACCTCGCAGAATTTCAACATCAACATGTCGCTGTCACTCGAAGGGATCGGGGCGGTGCTGCGCAGCGAGGACGAGTACACGTCGATCGTGCGGCTGGTGAACGCCGGCCCGGCGGACAAGTCCGGGCAACTCAAGCCCGGCGACCGGATCGTGAGCGTCGCCCAGGGCGAAGACGGCCCCCTGATCGATGTGGTCGGTTGGCGGCTCGACGACGTTGTGGAAATGATACGCGGGCCAAAAGGCTCCCTGGTGCGCCTTGAGATCATGCGGGACGATGCCGAGAGCCAAGGGTCGACCGTCGTGCAGATCGTGCGCAACACCGTCAAGCTCGAAGACCAGGCCGCCCGGAAGAAACTGTTGACCCTGAACCGGGGCGGGCGCGATTTCCGGGTGGGCATCGTCGAGATTCCCACCTTCTACGTCGATTTGAATGCCGCGCAACAGGGCGAATCCGGCTACAAGAGCACCACGCGGGACGTCCGCCGGCTTATCGGTGAGCTGAAGGACGAAGACATCGACGCCCTGGTTGTGGACCTGCGCAACAACGGTGGCGGTTCGCTCCAGGAAGCGGATTCGCTGACCGGGCTCTTCATCAAGTCGGGCCCCACCGTGCAGGTGAAGTCCGCCAAGCGGCGAACCCGGGTATGGGCCGACAGCGACGACGATACGGTCTGGGACGGCCCGCTGGCCGTGATGGTCAACCGGCTGTCGGCATCCGCCTCGGAAATCTTCGCCGGCGCCATCCAGGACTACGGCCGCGGCATCATCATCGGCAGCCAGACCTTCGGCAAGGGCACGGTGCAGACGCTGATTCCCCTGAACCGGGGCCAGCTCAAGGTCACCGCCGCCAAGTTCTACCGCGTCTCGGGCCGCAGCACCCAGCACCAGGGAGTCATCCCGGACATCGAGTTCCCGGAGATATACGACATCCACCGCATCGGGGAAAGCAGCCTGGACGACGCCATGCCCTATGACCGGATCCAGCCCGCCGCCTTTTCCGGTGACGACGACATTCAACCGCTGCTCTCCGACCTGCGCGCCCGCCACGACGAACGGGTCGCATCGGTTCCGGAATTCGCCTACGCGCAGGCGCTGGCGGCGAAAAGCACGGAAAACTACGAGCGCACACGGCTGTCGCTGAACGAAGCACGGCGCCGCGCCGAGAATGCCGAGGACGACAGGTGGCGCCTGGAACTCGAAAACACGCTACGCATGGCCAAGGGCGAACCGGAACTGGCCAGCCTCGACGAACTCGACGATCCGGAATTCGACGACGAGGCGCCGGCGGAGGACGATCCCCTGCTGGTCGAAGCCGGCGAGATTCTGCTGGACTTCATCGGGCTCGAGCGTCAGGTCGCGATGGTCGGCATGGAGGCCGCCGCCGTCGTCCAGTGAACCACGCCGGCGGCGCGTCCGCCCCGGGTGCGGCTGTCTCACCCCCGATCGGGCAGCAGGAATTCCTTCGAGCGGCCACCGATGGTGGCGAGCAGCGCCGCCTCGAACCGTTCGAGGCCCAGGGTGTGCTGTTCCCTGTGCCCGTACCGGCGCAAGGTCACCGTACGTTCCGCCTGCTCCCGCTCGCCGACAATCAGAAGGTTCGGGATCTTCCTGGTCGTTCCCTGCCGGATCTTCTTCGCTACCGTTTCGCTCGAAGACGCCAGTTCGGCGCGGACCATGCGCTCCCGCAGGCGGTTCACCACTTCCAGGCCATAGTCGTCGAATCTCTCGGAGACCGCGATTACCTGTGCCTGCACCGGCGCAAGCCAGGTCGGAAAAGCGCCCGCGTAGTGTTCCAGCAGAAACGCCACCAGGCGCTCGTGGGTGCTCAACGGCGCACGATGAATGCAGTACGGCGTGTGCTCCGCGCCATCCGTGCCGGTATAGACCAGGCCCAGCGACTCCGGCTGCGAGAAGTCGAGCTGCACCGTCGAGAGCGACTCTTCCCGGCCGGTGACGGTGACAAGCTGAATGTCGACCTTGGGGCCATAGAACGCCGCCTCGCCCTTGCCGTCCACGTAGTCGACGCCCATCTTCTCGAGAACCGCCTTGAGGATGCGCTCCGAGCGCTCCCAGGCCCGGGGGTTGTCGACGTATTTCAGCTTTCCCTTGGGGTCGTCCGGGTCCCGGCGCGACAGGCGCACCACGTAGTCTTCAAGCCCGAGTATTTCGTAGGCTTCCCGGTACATGGCCATCACCAGCATGAACTCGGTCTCGATCTGCTCCGGCGTGCAATAGATGTGCGCATCGTTCATGCTCATGCCCCGCACCCGCAACAGCCCCGAGACCGCGCCGGACTCCTCCCAGCGGTAAACCTGCCCGTACTCGGCGAGGCGCAGCGGCAGGTCGCGGTAACTGCGCGGCTCGGCGGCAAAGATCTTGTGATGGTGCGGGCAGTTCATCGGGCGCAGGCGGTAGGCTTCCCGTACCGACGCTTCGCCGTCACCGGTTTCCGGCACCTCCATCGGCGGGTACATGTCGTCGGCGTAGTAAGGCAGGTGCCCCGTCTTCCGGTACAGGCTCTCCCGCGCCAGGTGCGGCGTGGCCACGCGTTGATAGCCGGCCCGGAACTCCAGTTCCTTCGCCAGCTTTTCGAGCTCGTCGCGAACCACGGTGCCGTTCGGCAGCCACAGCGGCAGGCCCCGGCCGATGTCGTCGTCGATGACGAAGATGCCGAGCGCGCGCCCGAGCTTCTTGTGGTCGCGCGCCTGGGCCTCCTCCCAGCGGGCCACGTGCGCATCGAGTTCCTCCCGGGTCGCGAAGGCCCAGGCGTAGACCCGGGTCATCATCACGTTGTCTGAATCCCCCCGCCAATAGGCGCCGGCGACGTTCCTCAGCTTGAACGCATCGCGGGGGATCCTGCCGGTGTCCTCGACGTGCGGGCCCTCGCACATGTCGAGAAAAGGCCCGTTGCGATAGAACGAGAGGCCGTCCAATCCGTGCTTTTCAATCAGCTCGGCGCCGTATTCGCGCTTGTAGGGCTCGCCCATCTCATCGATGCGCGCCAGCGCCTCCTCCGCGCCGAGATCCTCACGGTAGAATCGCTGCCGCTTCTTCAGAATCTTCTTCATGCGGCGCTCGAGTTCCGGGAAGTCCTCTTCCGTCAGCGCTTCGCTCAGGATGAAGTCGTAGTAGAACCCGTCCCTGATGGGAGGGCCGAAACCGAGCGTCGAACCCGGCCGCATCTCGAGCACGGCCTGGGCCAGGACGTGGGCCAGGCTGTGGCGGATTCTGTAGATCTCGTCATCCGGCGCTTCGCCGCCGCTATGTTCCAAGGGGACCATCGAAGTTCCTCTGTTCTACCCTGCCCGGAATGAAAAAACCCCGGTGGCCGCCGCCTTCCGGGGTTCGATTCCGCGGCGGCCCCGTTCAGGCCGCTTGCAGATCACGCACGCAAGCGGCCCTCGCAGACGGTGAGCGTGGCCGTGGCGGTGAAAAAGGCGTGCGCTTGAGCTTGCATGGGCGGCAATGATAGTGAAACGGAGGGCGCCGGGCAAAGGAATTTCGGCAATCCGGAGGGGCCGCATCCCGGCCGGGATTACCAGGCGCGTTCGCGGAGAAATGGGGTTAGACTTCGCCGGCACCATTGCGGACGCCGCCGTTTCCCCTGGGAGAATTGGCCATGCCTGAAGTGCCCAACATGCATGCGCTGGCCGCCATGCTCACGACGGTGGTGGCGTTGGCCCTTTTCAGCCGCGACCGGGCAAGGCTGGAAGTTACGAGCCTCGGCCTGCTCGCCGTGCTGGCGCTGGGGTTCACGCTGTTCCCGTTCGAAGGGTTTCAGCCGGTGACCCTTTTCTTCGGCTTCGGGCACGAGGCGCTGATCGCCGTGTGTGCGCTGATGGTGCTGGGCCAGGGCCTCATCCGCACCGGCGCGCTGGAACCCGTGGGCCGGATCCTGAGCCGTTACTGGGGCAGGCTGCCGCTGCTGTCGTTCCTGGTCACGCTGGTGCTGGCGGCCGCGCTTTCCGCGGTGATCAACAACACCCCCATCGTCGTCCTGCTGCTGCCCGTACTCATCAGCGTCTGCGTGCGCACCGCAACCTCGCCGAGCGGCATACTGATGCCCATGGGCCTCGCCACCCTGATCGGCGGCATGGGCACGACCATCGGCACGTCCACGAACCTGCTGGTGGTGAGCGTCGCCGCAGACCTGGGCATGCGCCGGTTCGCCATGTTCGACTTCCTGTATCCGGCGGCCATTGCCGCGGGCGTCGCTCTCCTGTACCTCTGGCTGATCGCCCCACGGCTCTTGCCGAAGCGGGAAATCTCCCTTGCCGATCCGTCGCATCGCCTGTTCGAGGCACGGCTGCATCTCAACGAGGACTCGCCGGCAATCGGCCGCACGCTGGCCGAGGCAATGGCAATGACGGAAGGCGACATGCGGGTGCGGAGCATCCGCCGCGGCGATACCTACATCGTGCCCCTCCCCGACGTCGCCCTGAAACGCGCCGACCGGCTGCGGGTCATCGACACGCCGCAGAGGCTCAAGGCTTACGAGGAGCGGTTGAAGGCGACGCTGCGAGGCCCGGGCCAGACCCAGGACGAAGCCCGGCCGTTCCTCGCCGACAACCAGATGCTTGCGGAAATAGCGGTGGTGCACGGCTCGCCGCTGGATCGCGCCAACCTCCGTTTCGCCCGCTTCATCGACCGGTTCAAGCTGATGCCGCTGGCCCTGCACCGTGCCGGCAGGGCCATCTGGAAGTCGCAGCGTGACATCGAGGACGTAAGCTTGCGGCCCGGCGACGTGCTGCTGGTGCAGGGCGATCAGAGCCAGATCCAGGCCGCCAAGCGGAGCACGGAGTTTCTCGTGCTCGACGCCAGCGTCGACCTGCCGGGCACGCGCAAGGCGCCCATCGCATTGGCGATCATCGCCCTGGTGATCGTGCTGGCCGCCACCGGCGTGCTGCCCATAGCTGTCAGCGCAGTCGCCGGCGTGACGGCGATGCTGCTCACCCGCTGCCTGAACGTTTCCGAGGGATTACGGGCCATCAGCCCCTCGGTGTTCTTCGTGGTGGTGGCAAGCCTCGCCCTGGGGCGCGCCCTGACGGAAACCGGCGCCACCCTGTACATAACGGAGCTGTTCCTGTACGCGCTGCAGGGCGCCAGTCCGACCATGATCATGGGCGGGCTGATGCTGCTGCTCGCCATCCTGACCAATATCGTCTCCAACAACGCCGCCGCCGTGATCGGCACGCCCATCGCCATCGGCATCGCGAACCAGCTCGGCCTGCCCCCGGAGCCGTTCGTGCTGGCGGTGCTGTTCGGCGCAAACCTGAGCTACGCGACTCCGATGGCCTACCAGACCAACCTGCTGGTCATGAGCGCCGGCAATTACCGGTTCCTCGACTTTGTGAAAGTCGGCGTGCCGCTGATCGTGTTGATGCTCGTTACGCTGACCTGGGCGCTGTCTGTCCTGTACCTGTAGAACCGCCTCAACCGCCCGTGCCGTTCGGCGGCCGGTAGCCCCAGGCTTCCACGGCGAATCCCCAGTGCCGGTCGACGACGTCAATGGTCTGCGCATCGATACGATGGACGTTCCTGCGATAGCCGGACAGGGTTCTCAGGTATTCCGCGATCGGCCTTTGCGCCCGATCCCATCCCGGCAGCGTCAGTTCGGCATAAAGACGCTCCAGCTCCGCCATGGGCTGTCGTTCGAGGTCCTCGAAACGAACTTCGGCGAGGTGCCCGGTGGGGATAGACGCCCGGTCACCCATGAACTGCCGCATCATCGCGGCGTAGGCGTCGAGAACGGTCGCCGCCACCTCTTCCGGCGCCACATCGTCCAGTTGGCAGATGGGCAGCATCCTCCGGTACAGGTGCATCATCGACGCGTATACGACGTAGGGATTGCGCACGATGTGGATGAACTTCGCATCGGGAAACAGCCGCAGGAGCTCACCGGTGCGTCCGAGGTTTGTCGGACTCTTGAGCAGGAGCCGGCGGCCGCCCGAGGCCAGCGTGGCCTTGCGCAGCACATCCAGATAGGCGCGTTCCCACCGCTTCAGTTCCGGGGCGGTCAGGCGCATGGTGGCGTATTTTTCCAGGTACGCCTTGGCCCGGCGCGGAAAAGAGAGGTGATGCACCCAGGACAGGTGCGACGTGTTGGCGAGCGCGACCTCCTCTTCCTGGGGCGCCTCAAGGGCTACGGCCATATCGT
Organism: uncultured Pseudomonadales bacterium; assembly: GCA_964638775.1. GTDB lineage: Bacteria > Pseudomonadota > Gammaproteobacteria > Pseudomonadales > Azotimanducaceae > Azophilus. The sequence goes on along the minus strand of CAZWZH010000035.1, from coordinate 4,924 downwards.
CCATCGGGCGTGTGGCCGGTACCCTGCGGGCGATCATGCGTTCCAGGCGGCCGCGTCCGACCAGGAACAGGGGCGCCGCAATGGCCTGAAATGTCGAAACGACTCCGAACTGCGGATCCCGGGCGAGCAGATTGAGCAGATGGGTGGTGCCCGATCGGCCGGAGCCCTGGATGTACAGCGGCGGTTCGTCAATGGTGACCCGGGCCATCCGCGACGGGCCGTAGAACAGGCACTCGGCGACCCGCAGCGGCGCTGCCAGGGCACTGATCGAGAGTACACGCGCCAGCTTGCCCCAGTAGCGGGGCGGCACGCCACCATTGTCCGCGATCACACGCAGCCACACGCCAAGCGGCGCCATCGAGCATACATGCTGCCGAGCCATCCCGGCTCCGTCCGCATCGCTCATGCAGGCACCCCGGCTACCCGCGGCACCTCGCCTGCCGCGCCTGGCATGTCGCTTTCGGCCCGCTGGATGGCCATGCGCATTCCGGATTGGCTCCCAGATCGCACAAGACTACAGCGTTCAGCCGCGGTACGCCCCGATTGCGCCGCGCCGCCGCGTCCAACTACATTGGCACACCTGTGCTTCGACCCCGAGAAACGGCCATGAGAAAGATCGGCTACGGCCTGACTGCCCTCGCAGCCATCGCGCTGGCACTGTACCTGGCGTTTTTCTTCAATCCCCAGACTGAAGAGCAGGAAAGGATGAACGCGGCCTGGGACCGTTTCGCGGAGGATGTGACGGAACTCGGCCACCTGGTCGAAAGCGCGCCGTTCAACCGCGACGAACAGACCGCCGCCGCGGGGTACCGGCACCTGGCCCGCTTCCTGGCGGCCTTCCTGGCCGAATTCACGGACTTTCGCAACGCGGAATACCCCCAGTTCACGCGTTTCCCGAACAGTGTTGCCCGCATCGGCTGGGACAACCCGGACAATCCCTATCTCGTGTTTGCAGTCCGCGGCGACCATACCTATCGATTGCTGGGGAACACGACCAATTTCGACCTCGTCACGATCAATGTCTACAGCGGCATGCTCGGCCATACGCCCGTGTCGGACATCCGAACGATCTCGAGCATCGCCTCGGACGACCTCGACATCGACGAAAACGGCGACTTCGTCCTGACGCTCGGCCCCGAACCGGCCGACGGCGACTGGCTCAAGCTGGAGCCGGACGCCTACATCGTGGTGATTCGGCGCCTGGTCTCCGACTGGGAAAAAACCGACGAAGGGCGGTGGGAAGTCGTCAATCTGACCACGTTGGGCAGCGGGGCCCCCCGCCCGACGGCCGAGACCGTCGCCCGCAGCCTCGATGACGCCGTGACGCAGACCCGCGACCTGCGGGAGTTGCTCACCATCGCGCATCGAATCACCTTTCAGCTTGCGCTCCGCCCCAACGAGGTGTCCGAACCCGCCGAGACCGACCCCAACCTGGCCATGGCAGACCCGTTCCAGGCAGCCTCCCGGGGCTGGTTCGAACTCGAAGAGGATGAAGCGCTGCTGGTGGAAGCGCCGGTGGCCGACTGCCGCTACACCAACATCCAACTCGCCAATCCCTGGATGGAGTCACTCGATTACGCAAGTCACCAGTCCAGCCTGAACCACCGCACCGCCCACGCCGACGCCGACGGCCGCGTGCGCTACGTCATCAGCCTCCGGGACCCGGGCGTACAGAACTGGCTGGACACCGCGGGCTGGACCGAAGGGTCGCTGTGCGCCCGGTGGACCCATTGCACCGAGTACCCGACTGGGATCGCCGCGCGCCTGATCAAGCTGGACGAACTCGACCGCTACCTTCCCGTCGGGACGCCGAAGGTCGGTCCAGTGGAGCGCGCGCGGGCCATAGCGGCGCGGCAGGCTGCCATCAGCCGCCGATATGCGGGGGGATCCTAGCTGGACCGGTACGTGGACGGACCCCGCTGCTTTCCTGTACTAATTCAACCCGGCAGATCCACCGCGCCCAATGTGTTAATCAGCGTGCAATATTGACCCCTTAATGGAGCTTTTTTCGCTCGACACAATACCCGATAAGTGATGCAACCAAATTACCTATGATTCGTTCGGCATAAAAACCTACGAAAGAAACAGCATAAAACCCAATAGAAAGCACGAGGCCATGGCGACCCCTTCGGAAAAACTGGCTGACTCTCTGGAAGCCCTCAAGGCCTTGCAGCACGTGGGCCTTGTGGCGATCCGCTCGGCCGATCTGGGCCGCACGCACCCGGATTTCGCGAAGTGCTCTAAGGTGGGCTCCCTCGTCGGTCTGCCTGTGGTGCTTTTTGATCAGACGCTCTTGGCAGCCACGCACAACATCGCAGGTTTGGCTGAGGACTGCCATTCCGAGCACTTTGTCCAGCACAGGAGTGCCTCCAGCCTCGAAGTCTTCGTCGTTGCGCGCAAGCATTTCGGCCACTTGGACGGAAGCGGCACTGTGCGGACGGGAGAGATCGGCCAGATGAAGAAATTCCAGGCCATCATCCAGACAGACGTCGCCTTGACGCCAAATTTGCATGGCGCGGTCAACAGACTGTTCGTCCTCTTCGGTCAATGGCATGAAGGGTTAACTAATCGTTTTGGGGCGTCCGCTTGGCGCGGGCGACACGGGCTTTGGCAGGAATGGCAGGTCGTTCCTGTTCGGCTTCGAGGAGAAGCGCTGGTGGTGGCGGCCGGCGTGTGTCCGATGCGGCGCGGGAGAGAGGGGTGCGATGAGTCTCGGGTGTCCAGCCCCCCTCTACTCGGCCCATGGCTTCCTCGAAATGCCCCTCCCTCAAGAGGCTGAGTGTAGGGACCCCCATGGCTCGATCAACACTCAGGAGCAGGGCGCGTGTGCCGATCTGGTCTCCCCTGTCGAGCTGGCGGATCGCCGCGACCATCCTGTGGATCAATCGCTCGTGCTTGGCGGTAACGGACTTGCCGCTGGCCCAATGATGGATGCTTCGACGTGAGACATTGAACAGGTCGCCGAGTTCTTCCCAAGTCAGGCCGGACAATCTTCGGATTTCCATGACGGCTTGGGCAGTGGATTCTGAGGGCCAATGCACAATTTGCCCGGTTGGGCCGGTCGCAGTGCGCTCGGAGCACGGCGCAATTGCCGTCCTCAACGCCAGGGAACCCTGAGCGTAGGTATTGCCCGTCGCTGATAGGGTGGTCGCGATCAGCGCGGCGGCGAGGGTGGCTTCCAAGCCGGAGCTACACATCGAGCCAGCAGCGGAAGTGGGTGTGTCGTGCGTATGGTGCAACGCGATCGCAGTCATAGTTCTCCCCCGTAGAATCTCAAGAACTCATCCGTAACCATTTGGCGAAAGAGCCAATAGAGACATTCGGCAAAACTCCTCGCGGCTGTCAGCAAGGGTTCGTCTGCGAAGGGTAACGATTCCGTCGTGAACATATCCAAGTCCAGGATCCAGCTCGGCCTGGCGACCGGCTCCAGGGCGTCGGGGTCATAGGTCGCGTTCTTTGGCAGTTGTCCCCAGCGTCCCTGGATGCGAGCGCCGTCTTGGGCAAGGAATTGCGCCTCGGTCATCAGGTGGAGGACGGATTCCCCCAGAGTGGGATGCGGGTTTCCGAGAGGATGGATCAGGCCAAGAACCTCGGGGCGAATCAACTTGGTCACGCAATCGACCGCCTCGTCGGAGAGCCTGTCGATGTAGCGCAATCCAAGGCGACTGGCCGATATGGGGTTGAATGCTTGCTCGACCGCGGCAACGACGGTGCTCAGGCGGCTTAGAAAGTCCTCCCGACTTTCATAGGCGGAGGTTTCCAGAGCCACGAAGTCCACCCCAAGCGACACCCGCCATCGGGCGTCCTTCTCCCGATCGGCCAAGCGCCAGATGAGGCCTTTGTGGATGCTCGGCGTTTCTCCGCCAGACAGCTCGACGCGGTGAACCTGGTCTTGGCTGAGAATTGGGTAGATGGGGCGGAGGGGTTCCTGCAGTGCAGCGACCTTGTCAGGGTCGCGGATGGCAAGAATCTGTGGAAAGCGCACTTGGGCGATCACGCGCACCAAGGGTGACCGAGGTAGGGGCACCTGTGGTGTTGACGTGAGACTCAACGGTTGTGGTTCCTTCATGTCAGGTCTCTTTTCATCTTATGCCCATCTGTGAAGTATAGTGTGAAGCCGCGCTCCACGAACAGTGGTTTCGGTCGCATTTTCCAATTGAAGGCTCATGCCCATGAACGGCGTCATCTGGGCTTGCGCTCATTGGCGATCGCCGGTCGGGCGATTTAACGACAGAGTTTTTCGAGGTTTTCACATTGGTTGGCCTCGCAGCAGGTGGCCGCGTAAAGGGAGAAACCCGGCTGCTTGGCGAGCAAGGTTGAAGCGACGGGTTCCGGCTGCGTCGTGACGGTGCGCAAGGTCAGTGCCTGGCAGCCCGCATTGAGGCCGATGGCAATGCGGTGCAGCAGCCGATCGATCTCGGCGGGAGTCGGCCGTGGTGCCCGGTGAAACATCGGGCGGGAACCATCGAATGAATGCGCCCGGTCGAGGAAGAGCATGTGGAAGTGGATGTTGAGGTTCAGCGCGGAACCGAAGCATTGGATGAGGGTGACAGCGCGGGCTTCGCGCTTCAGGCGGCTTCCTCCACCAGCCTGTTCAGCACGTATTGCAGAATGCCCCCGCACTTAAAGTAGGCCACCTCGTTGTCGGTATCCAGGCGGCTCCGGACGGTCAGCATCCGTTCGCCGGCACCGCTCTTCACGCTGAGTTTCAGTTCCTGGCCCGGCTCGAGTTCGGTCACGCCCGCCGGCAGGCGGATATCGACCGTCTCCTCGCCCGTGAGGCGCAGCGCCTTGCGATCGTCGCCGTCACTGAAAACGAGCGGCAGCACCCCCATGCCGATGAGGTTGGAACGGTGGATGCGCTCGAAACTCTCGGCTATGACGGCCTTGACGCCCAGGAGCCGCGTGCCCTTGGCGGCCCAGT
>CAZWZH010000034.1:0-39132 GCA_964638775.1 uncultured Pseudomonadales bacterium | reverse complement strand
TCCATCGCCGATCCGGCACGGCCTGTTCCAGGCGGTGTCGATCACGACCACGACGGGCTATACGACCCGCGACTTTGCCCACTGGCCCTCGGTCGCGCCGATCCTGCTGCTGTTCGCCGCCTTCGCCGGCGGCTGTGCCGGCTCGACGGCCGGGGGGATCAAGATGATCCGCGTGCTGCTCATCTTCCGGCAGTGCATGCGCGAGATTCGCCGGCTGATCCATCCGAACGGCGTCTTCCCGCTCAAGCTCGGCAACCGCAAGGTACCCGACCGGGTGGTGGATGCGGTGTGGAGCTTCTTCTCCGCCTACGTGATCATCTTCCTGACCATGGTCTGCCTGGTGCTGGCGATTACGGAGCTCGACTTCAAGACGGCATTCTCCGCCGTCGCCGCCTGCCTCAACAACCTCGGCCCGGGACTCGGCGAGGTGGCTTCGACCTACCAGTCCCTGCCCGACCCGGTGACCTGGCTACTGATGTTCGCGATGCTGCTTGGAAGGCTGGAGATCTTCACCTTGATCGTGCTCTTCACCCCAGCGTTCTGGCGCAGGTGACCTTACAAAAAATATCTATATATCAATAGGTTATAAGTTGTTCGGGGCAATCCGGCGTTTGCGATAAACAGGCGGAAATCCCGCCGGCTGTTTCCTGAACCGCTTGTACTCCCACTGATACTGCGCCGGATCACGCCTTACGAGCGTTTCGATAGCCCCGTTGAACGCCTCCGCGAAAACTCTTGGGTGGCTCGCCTGAAATTCGTCGCCCAACCGCTCGTAGCAAAGGTCGAAACCACCGGGCACCCGCCGCGCACTGCCCAGCATCACGGTCGGACGGCTGCGCTGTATCAGGCGGTGCGCGAGCGTCGCCGTCAGCACCGGGCGCCCGAAGAAGGGCGCGTAGACGCCGCTGTGCTCATCGGGCACCTGGTCTGCCAGCAGGCAGGCCAGGCCTCCCGCATCGAGTTGACGGTAGATCGCCCGAACCCCGCCCGCACCGGTGGGATACATCCGGGCGCCGAATCGTTCACGGGACCGGCGCAGGTTCCCTTCCAGCGAGCGGATCCGGGGCGGGTTGTAGAGCGTGGCGAACCCGGTGTCTCCCAATGCGAAGCAGAGAAACTCCCAGTTGCCGAAATGCGGCACGAACATCAACACGCCGCCCGCCCTTAAACCGTCATCGAGCGTCTTCCGGCCCGTCTCCGACACGATCAGGCGCTCAAGGCGCTGCCGGGGCCAGTGAGACAAGAGCCCGCTCTCGAAGAGCAGGCAGGCCGTGTGCCTCAAGCTACGGCGCGCGAGCCTTTCCCGCTCTCCCTCGTCCATGCGGGGAAAGCACAGCGACAGGTTGGTGCGCGTGACCCGGGCCGGGCCGGTGTCCAGACGCACCATCAGCCACCCGAGCACGGCGGCGCAACGCCGGCTCGCCTGCAGCGGCAGCCAGCCGAGCAGCCGGGTGACTGCCGTCGCCAGCCATTTCATCTTCCCAGGGCGGCGCACCTGGCGTGCGCGGCGCAACCGACCAGGTGATCGTTGACCAATCCGGCGCTCTGCATGAAGGCATAGCAGATGGTCGGCCCCACGAACCGGAAGCCGCGGCGCTTCAGTGCGTCAGCCATGGCCCGGGAAGCGGGTGTCGTCGAAGGCACTTCGGAGAGCGCTCGCCAGCGGTTCTGAATCGGTGTTCCCCCCACGAACGACCAGAGAAACTCCCCGAAAGGCTCCTCCATTTTCAGCATGGCCCGCGCATTGGCCAGGAGCGCCTCGAGTTTTCCGCGGTGGCGGATGACGCCGGAGTCCTTGAGCCAGTTTTCGATGTCCCACGCGCCCGCGACCGCGAGGCGAACGGGGTCGAAGCCATAAAAAACCGACTGCATGTGCGCCCGCTTCGCCAGTATCGTGCGCCAGGACAGGCCGGCCTGCATGCCTTCCAGCGCGAGCCGTTCGAACAGCGCCAGCGATTCGCGCTCGGGTACGCCCCACTCCTCATCGTGATACCGGATATAGAGCGGGTCTTCCCCGCACCAATCGCACCGGCCGGGCTCCTTGTCCTGTTTTGACCCCGCAGTCACCATCCCTTATGTTCCGGCCGCTACCGCAACCGCTTCATTGTAATGGCCGTACCCGACGAAATCCGACCCGGCAGCGACTTCGCCCGCCTGCCGGACCTGTGAACGGAGGAAATTCCCGTGTTCGGCTCCATTCGAGCGTTCGTTTTCTACTTCGTCTACGTATTGACAGTGGGCATCTGGGGCACGGTGGTGCTTCTGGTGGGCTGGGCGCTGCCTTACCGGGCGCGATTCGCCTTCGGCGTCGGTGTGTGGTCCCGGTTCGCCATCCTGTGGCTGCGGCTGACCTGCGGCGTGAGCGGGCGAATCACCGGCGTGGAGAACATCCCTGACCGGCCCTGCATCGTGTTTTCCCGCCACGAGAGCAGTTGGGAAACGCTGGTACTGCAATCGGTGTTCAAGCCCCAGGCCACCCTGATCAAACGCGAACTCCTGCGCATTCCCCTGTTCGGCTGGAGTTACGCCATGATGAAACCCATTGCCATCGACCGGAGTTCGCCACGCACGGCCCTGAAGAAACTGATTTCGGTGGGCAGGAAAAGGCTGGCCGACGGGATCTGGGTGGTGCTGTTCCCCGAGGGAACGCGCATGCAGCCCGGCGAATTCCGCAGTTTCCAGGCCGGCGGGGCCGCCCTTGCCGCCGCAAGCGGCGCGCCGGTGATCGTTGTGGCACACAACGCCGGCACCTTCTGGCCGCCTCACCGGTTGCGCAAGTATTCGGGCGTTATCGAGATGAGGATCTCGCCACCGATCGCAACGGAAGGAAGATCTTCGAAGGAGATCAACCGGGATGCCTACGCCGTCATGACACGGATGATGGATGAGCTGGCCGAGGCAGCGGGCGAAGCTTCGGAATTGTTGTAACCGACTGGTTACTAATATCGAAAATCTCTTTAAATATCGAGATTTACGACAGACAACGCGTTCGACTGGATGAAATCCCGGCGCGGCTCCACATGATCGCCCATCAGGGTGGTGAACATCTGGTCAGCCGCTACCGCATCGTCCACCGTCACCCGCAGCATGCGGCGCACCACCGGATCCATGGTGGTATCCCAAAGCTGCTCCGGGTTCATTTCGCCAAGCCCCTTGTATCGCTGAATGTCGACACCGCGGCGGGCTTCCGCGGAAATCCACTCAACGACGTCTCCGAAAATCAGGACCTCCCGGCTCCTGTCGCCGCGCTCGACACGGGCGCCTTCCTCGAGAAGGCCGTCGAGGGACTCGGCGAGATCGGCGATGGCGCGGTAGTCCGGGCCGGCAAAGAAGCTCCTGGGCAGCAGCACGCGCTCCGTCATCCCCCGGTCGACGATCTCTATGACCGGGCAGTAGGCCCGGTGTTCCAGGTCGAATTCCATGTCGACTTTCGCCGCTTCACCCAGAGCCAGGTTCAGCTCCCGGCACCAGTCCGCGACGGAACCGGCGTCTCGGAGCATGTCGAGATCCACGATGGGCAGGTCGATCAAGGGCCTGGTGACCGCTACGGGATAGACCTGGGACAGCGCGTTCAGGCGAACCAGCAGCGCCTGGTACCGCTCGGCCAGCGCTTCGAATTCGGCATGGTCCATCTCCGGCGCCGCGCGGCCCGCGAACAGCCTCGAACCTTCCAGTGCCAACCCAAGGAAATAGTCGGCCAGTTCGCCGTCGTCCTTGACGTAGGTCTCCCTGCGGCCTTTTTTCACCTTGTATAGCGGCGGTTGAGCGATGTAGATGTGGCCCCGGGCAATCAGCTCGGGCATCTGGCGGAAGAAAAACGTCAGCAGCAGGGTGCGGATGTGGGAACCGTCCACATCCGCATCCGTCATGATGATGATTCGGTGGTAACGGAGCTTTTCGGGCTCGAATTCATCGTGACCGATCCCGCAACCGAGGGCGGTCACCAGTGTCGCCACCTCCTGGGAAGCGAGCATCTTGTCGAAACGGGCCTTCTCGACGTTGAGGATCTTCCCCCGCAGCGGCAGAATCGCCTGGGTGCGGCGGTCGCGGCCCTGCTTGGCGGAGCCGCCGGCCGAATCGCCCTCGACGAGATAGAGTTCCGAGAGTGCCGGGTCCTTTTCCTGGCAATCGGCAAGCTTTCCGGGCAGCCCGGCCACATCGAGGGCGCCTTTGCGCCGGGTCATCTCACGGGCCTTGCGTGCGGCTTCCCGGGCTCGGGCGGCATCGATCATTTTCGTGACGACCGCCTTCGCTTCCTTGGGGTGTTCATCCAGGTAGGCGCTGAAGTATCGGCTAAGTTCTTGTTCTACCGCCGATTTTACCTCGCTGGACACGAGCTTGTCCTTGGTTTGCGAAGAGAACTTCGGGTCGGGAACCTTTACCGAGACCACCGCGGTCAACCCCTCCCGGGCATCGTCGCCGGTGGTGGCGACCTGGTCTTTCCTGAGCAGGCCCTCCCGTTCGATATAACTGTTGAGCGTTCTCGTCAGCCCCGCTCGAAAACCGGCCAGATGGGTTCCTCCGTCGGCCTGGGGAATATTGTTGGTGTAGCTGAACACCTGTTCCTGGAAGCTGTCGTTCCATTGCATCGCCACTTCGACGCCGGTGCCGTCTTCCCGCTCCGTATTGAAGCTGAATACATCGTTCAACGGCGTCTTGTTGCGGTTCAGGTAAGCAACGAAAGCTCTCAAGCCTCCGTCGTAGACGAAACGTTCGTCCTTGCCGGTGCGCTCGTCTGCAAGGCGAATGCTGACGCCGGAATTGAGAAACGCGAGTTCCCGCAGGCGTTTCGCCAGGATATCGTAGTGAAACTCGATGTTGTTGAAGGTTTCGACCGAAGGTTCGAAATAGCATTCCGTGCCGGTGCTGTCAGTCTCGCCGACAATTTTCAGGGGCGCGGTCGGCTCGCCGTCGGAATACGTCTGCTCGAAGACGTTGCCGTCCCGCCGCACCGTCAGCCGGAATTCGCTGGACAGGGCATTGACCACCGAAACGCCAACCCCGTGCAGGCCTCCGGAGACCTTGTAGCTGTTGTCGTCGAATTTTCCGCCCGAATGCAGGGTGGTCATGATGACCTCGGCCGCCGAAACCCCTTCGTCGGGATGGATATCGACCGGTATCCCGCGACCGTTGTCGCGCACTGTTACCGATTCGCCGGGATGGACAATGATCTGGATATCGTCGCAATATCCCGCCAGTGCTTCGTCAATGGCGTTGTCCACCAACTCCTGAACCATGTGGTGCAGGCCGGTGCCGTCGTCCGTGTCGCCGATATACATGCCCGGACGCTTGCGAACCGCATCCAGGCCTCGCAATACCTTGATATTGCTTGAATCGTAGGTGTCTTCCGACATCACTGTTCCCGTTAAGGCTATTCCAACCGTCCGGCTTGCCCGGACTGTGCCGGCGATCAGGCAACGGCGTTGATCTGGCCCTGTTTCACGTGAAACATCGCGAAGTTCCGGCGACCAAACAGGGCGACAAACTCTTCGCTCGGTGGCCGTGTCGACGTTGAAATCACCTGGCAACCACTCGATCGCAGCAAGGTCAGCATTCTCGCGCCGTGAGCCCCGTCCAGTTCGGCGCCCAGATCGTCGATCAAGAACACACTTCGCTGCCCGGTGCGGTCCTTCAAAAGTTGAGCCTGGGCCAGTATCAGGCCAATCGCGACCAGTTTGCCCTGCCCGCGTGATAGCGTGACACCAGCATCCCGGTCGGCAACCTTCAACGACAGGTCGGCCCGGTGAGGACCCGCTCCGGTGGACCCCAATTTTACATCGTTATCCAGGGAATCTCCCAGAACTTTAGCGAGCTCTTCCTCTCCCCAGCCGCTCTTGTAGGCCAATTCGATGGCGAAGCCCGCTTCCAGGCCGGCAAGGGCCGCCTGAAAGTGGGGGATCAGGCCGGAAACGTACTCGCAGCGATAGTCGTGAACGGTTTCCGCCTCGCGACAGACCGTCTCGGTCCATGCATCGATCGCAGCCCTGGAACCCGCTTCGCTCCAGGATTTCAGGATGGCATTCCGCTGCCTCAGTGCCGCCAGGTACTTCCTGTGCGCGGACAGGTATCCCTGTTTCACGTGAAACATGCCCCAATCCAGACACTGGCGGCGTTCGCCTGGGCCACCGAATATCAACTGGCTGACATCCGGCAGAATCAGGTGCATCGGCAGCAATGCGGCGGCGTCCGACAGCCGGCGCGCTTCCGCGCGGTCCACATGGAGTTCCGTTTTGCCGGAACGATCCCTCGATATACCCAGGGAGTGCCCGTCCTCCAGCTCCGCCCTCACCAGCAGGCTTCGTTCGCCAGTCTGAATAATCGGCGCGATACGGCGGCCGCGAAACGACCGGCCCCGTGCCAGCAGATGCACCGCTTCCAGCAAGGCGGTCTTGCCGGCGCCATTCTCGCCGTACAGGTAGTTGAACTGCTGATTGAGGTTGATGGAGACGAAAGTCAGGTTTCGGACGTGCAGGACCTGCAGTTCATTGATAATCACGAAGCCGGGCGCCCCGTATCATGAGGCAGGACACCAGTCAAAGCCGCATTGGCATCACGACATAACTGGCCAGATCGTCGTTGGATGCTTCAATGAGCGCGCTGTTGTTGCTGTCCGACACGCCCAATCGCACGTTTTCGGAGGGCAGCGCGTTCAGTACATCCTGCAGATAGCCCACATTGAAGCCGATCTCCATCGGTTCGCCGTCGTAGCTCACTTCGACAATCTCTTCCGCCTCTTCCTGCTCCGGATTGTTGGCCCGAACGGTCAACTGCTCTCCGTCGACCACCAACCGCACCCCGCGATACTTCTCGTTGCTCAGGATTGACGCCCGCTGAAAGGCGACCTTCAGGGTGTCGCGATCGCCAACGATCGTTCTGGTGACATCGGCCGGAATCACTTTCTCGTAATCCGGAAACTTTCCGTCGATCAACCTGGAGGTAAGGGTGTAGGCCCCGTGGCCGACGCGCATGTGGTTTTCGCTCACCGAAAGCCGGACTTCTTCTTCAGCTTCATCGAGTAACCGCGCGATTTCATGAACGCCCTTGCGCGGCACAATCACCTGCAGGCGCTCCGCTCCGGAGACACCCGTTTCCAGGGTGCACATCGCCAACCTGTGGCCATCGGTGGCCACGGCTCGCAAATGATCGGTCGTCACTTCGAGCAACATGCCGTTCAGGTAATAGCGCACATCCTGCTGCGCCATGGAAAAACTGACCTTGTCGACCAGCCGGCGCATGTCGCCGCTGCCGAGTGAGACCTGCAATTCCTCGTCGCCGCTTTCGACCCTGGGAAAGTCCGCCGGCGGCAGCACCGCCAGCGAAAACCGGCTGCGGCCGGAGCGGATCACGGCGCGTTCTTCCCGCGCGTCGATGGACACGACCGCCGATTCGGGCAATGCCCGCCAGATATCCGCCAGCTTGCGCGCTGGAATCGTGGCTTCGCCTTCCTGCTCGACCGTTGCCGAGCCGAGGCGAACCACAAGTTCCACCTCAAGATCCGTCGCTGTCAGCGTAAGGTGCCCGTCACTCGTCGCCTGAATGTGCAGGTTGGCAAGTATGGGCAAGGTCTGCCGGCGCTCCACCACACCGGTGGCCAACTGCAACGGGCGCAGCAACAGTTCACGATCTGCACTGAATTTCATGAGCCTAACGGGGCGATGCCACGGCCCGAAGGCGAAGCACGGAGAGGGTGGAAACTCGACTCATCTGACAACCTGATCGGCCAATACGAAGCCTAGTTTACCGTCTTGTCGATGATAGCGGGCGATCATCGTCTCAATCAAATAAACCCTAATAAAATCAATGGGTTAATTTAAACCCAGTGTACGGCGGGGGCCGGCGGCGGCTGTTTGTTCCGACGGCACCGCAACCTAACTCGACAAAAGGCGGCTCAGATTTCGGTGATCCTCCTCCAGTTCCGCGACCCCGTCTTCCATCAACCCCTTGATTCTCCGGCAGGCGTGCAGAACGGTGGTGTGGTCCCTCCCCCCGAAAGCTTCGCCGATCTCCGGCAGCGAGTGGCTGGTCAACTGCTTCGACAGGTACATGGCCATCTGCCTCGGTCGGGCAATGTTCCGGTTGCGACGTTTCGAAAGAATGTCGGAGTTCTTGATCTTGTAGTACTCGGCGACGGTTCGCTGGATGTTGTCGATGCTGATCTGGCGATCCTGAATGGCGAACAGGTCCCGAAGGGCCCGCTTGACCTGGTCGATGGTGATGTTGCTCCCGGTAAACCGGGCATTGGCGATGACGCGCCTGAGGGCCCCTTCGAGTTCCCGGACATTGGAGCGGATGCGTTCCGCGATGAAGAAAGCAACCGCCGGGTCGAGCTGCATTCGTTCCGCTTCCGCTTTCTTCATGAGAATGGCTACCCGCGTCTCGAGTTCGGGCGGCTCCACCTCTACGGTCAGCCCCCAAACAAAACGGGACTTCAACCGTTCCTCCAAACCGTCGATTTCCCTTGGGTACCGGTCGCAGGTGAACACCATTTGGTGGCCTCTTTCCAGTAACCCATTGAAAAGGTGGAAGAATTCCTCTTGGGAACGCAGCTTGTTGGCAATGAACTGGATGTCGTCGATCAACAGGGCTTCAGACGAGCGGTAGAACTCCGTGAATTGCCGCATGGTGCCTTCGCGCAATGCATCGACCATGTCCTGCACAAAACCCTGGGAATGGACATAGACCACATGGGCACGTGGAGACAGCAACTGAATGTGGTTGCCGACCGCCTGCATAAGATGCGTCTTGCCGAGGCCGACGCCTCCGTAGAGCAACAGCGGGTTGTAGGATTGGCCCGATTGAGCGGCTACCTGCAGGGAGGCGGCCTTGGCCAGCTCGTTGGACTTCCCCTCGACGAATGTATCGAAAGTGAATTCCTTGTTGAGTGCCTGCTTGCCTCCCCGGGTTTTCTCCAGCCTGCGGTTCTTCTTTTTCTTTTTTCCGGTGCCGTCCGCCCGCAGCGGCTCCCTGGGCGCCAGGCCGACATCATCGATCTCCACCTCTGCCGCCATCGGCCTGCCGGACTCTCCCTGCTGGTCGAGCAGTTCGTTGATGCGCGCAAGATACGCCACCTTGACCTGGTCTCTGACGTAGCGATTGGGCGCCAGCAGTTCGAGCCGGTTCCCGTTACTGTTCCGACGGGCCTGCAAAGGCCTGATGCAGGTATCGAATTGTTGAGTTGACAATTCCCCCTGCAATTGATCGACACACCTCTGCCATACCGTCCTTCCCACGTCCCTCGCCCCCGACTGGCTGATTCAAACTTGATGGGATCAGGCAGCATTCTACTCACCGTCAATCTCGCTTGGGAACAGCCGGTCAAACAAATCCTCCAAAAAAAGCAATGCCTCAATAAATTCATAAACTTAAAGGCGGACTGCACAATCCGCACAGGCCCAGGGAACGCCCAACGATGTGGGCAATTCTCTGAAATAGCTGTGGATAACTCAGATATATTTAATGAATTCAATGCATTATCGACATACCTCCTGACGGGCGCAGGCATCCCGTCCGAATCCGCACCGGCACCTGCCGTTCCTGGCAGTTTCCTGTGGACAGAATCTGGATACCCGGTCATCCCCATGAAACTCGCCCACGACACCACGGGTTTTCAACAGCTTCATACCGGCTGCGAGCCCTTGTCTGCTGTGCCCTTGGTCGGGTTTTGCACAGATTTCCGCCATGCCAACAAACAACAACAAGATTTATAAATAGTTTGACCTTGTTGTCTCCCCTGTGGATAGCGGAAAAAACCGGCCTTTTGCGTGCGAGTTTTGCTCGCATTGACACCCCAGGACGCCCTCAATAGAATCGCGCCCCCTTTCCAAAGGGCGTCGGCGCGACGTGAAAAGGACATTCCAGCCCAGTAACCTGAAACGGAAACGAAGACACGGCTTCCGGGCGCGGATGTCGACGCGGGCCGGACGCAGGACGATCAATGCCCGCCGGGCCAAGGGCCGCAAGCGGTTGACGGTGTAGCAGCCCGCGATTCCGGGTCGATGGCCCGCCGCCCTTCAGGGGCCGCTTTTCCGATCCGCGAGGACTCGAGTTGCCATCGGAATCATACGGATTTCCGAAACGATACCGGCTGAATCGACCCGGTGAATACAGCCGGGTACTGCGCACTGCGCGCTTGCGAAGGAATCGCGGGCCGTTACGAATACTCGCCGTTGCGAATACAATGCCGGGCGCCCGGCTCGGTCTGATCATCGGGAAACGGGCGGTTCGCCGCGCACACGAGCGCAACATGCTCAAGCGTGTCGCCAGGGAAGCGTTCAGGGCTGCCCGGGGGTGTCTGCCGGCTGTGGATGTTGTACTGCACTTGCGCGGACCGATGGGCCGAAGGGAGTTACGAAGCATGCTGGAGGAAGAATTCGGCGCAATGGCGGGAACGGCAGGCGGAGCGCCGGGTTCATGATCGCCCGTTGCCAGGCGCATCGCCAGCGGCCGAAGGACCCGGCAGCGTTCGGTAACGCCCCTCCGGCCCCGGCGGGGCGCCGGAATGAGTACGGGCTCCGTGCAATTGTAGGCCGGTTGAGCGACACATTGGCCCGCGTGATGGTGTGTCTTGTCCGGCTTTATCAGGTTCTCCTGAGCCCGTTCCTTGGCGGTCAGTGCCGTTTTCACCCCACCTGCTCGAACTACGCCCTGCACGCGCTGGAGAGTCATGGCCCGTTGGAGGGCGCCTGGCTGGCTCTCAAACGGTTGCTGAAATGCCATCCCTTTCACCCGGGCGGATTCGATCCGCCGCCGCAAAAAGAGAACTGACCGCGATGTTCGCACCGGAAGTTCAGCGCATCGTCCTCCTGATCGGCCTTGCGGCCGCGGGTTATCTGTTGATCCTGGCGTGGAACGAAGACTACATGCAACCGGAGGCACCGGTCGCGCCCGCCGCAGCGCCGGAACTGGGTGGCGGCCCCTCGGTGCCGAAAATCGTTCCCCCGCAGGCAGCGGGCGAGACCCCAACCGGCGCTGTGCCGGCAGATTCCGATATTCCGGACGCCTCGTTGATAGGCACGCGGGCGCCGGATGACGCCGGCCGGCCGGCGCAGGCCGAGACTGTTCCCAACCGGCTGGTGCGGGTAACCACCCCGACCCAGGATGTCTGGATCGACCGACTGGGTGGCGATGTGCGGCGCGTGCGCCTGCCGAAATATCCGGTTTCGCTCGATCGGCCCGACCGGCCCTTCAACCTGCTCGATGTGGGCAATGGGCGCGTGTACATGGCGCAAAGCGGCCTGATCGGGCCCGACGGCCTGGATTCGGGCACGGACCGGCCCCTCTTCGACGCCGGCGGCGCCGATCATCACCGGGTGGAACCGGGCGAAGTGCTCGAACTTGTCATGAGGGCAAACCATCATGGGGTTCAGGTAAGCAAGACATTCACGTTCGATGCCGACGACTATCTGGTCGACGTGGCCTACCGGGTGGAGAATCCGTACGACCGGCCATACCAGGCGAGCCTGTTCGCACAGATCAAGCGCGACGGCGGGCAGCCGGAAGATGGCGGCGGCTTCAGCATGGGCCCGCAGCCCTACGTGGGAGCGGCACTGACCACCTCGGAGTCTCGCTACGAGAAGCTCGAGTTCGAAGACCTGGACGAAGGCCCGTTCCGCAGCACGGAACGCGGCGGCTGGATGGCATTGCTGCAGCACTATTTCCTGAGCGCCTGGATCGCCAACGAGGAAGAAGAGAACACCTACTACGGGCGCAAGCGCGCGGACGGAACCTACACCGTCGGCTTTACCGGCCCGTTGCTGTCCGTAGCGCCGGGCGCGAGCGGGGAATGGCGCACGCGCCTCTATGCGGGGCCGAAGGACCAGAAGCGGCTCGAGCAGATTGCCGAGAACCTGAATCTGACCGTCGACTACGGCTTTCTTTGGTGGCTGGCGGTGCCGCTGTTCTGGATTCTCGATTGGCTGCACGGCTTCGTCGCCAACTGGGGTGTGGCCATCATCCTGCTGACGGTGCTAGTCAAGATGGTGCTGTACCCGCTGTTTTCGACCAGCTACAGATCGATGGCGAAAATGCGCCGGGTGGCGCCGCAAATGAAGCGGATTCAGGAACGCTACGCGGGCGATCGGCAGAAGCTCTCCCAGGAGATGATGAGCCTCTACAAGAAGGAGGGCGCCAACCCGCTGGGCGGCTGCCTGCCCATGCTGCTGCCCATGCCCATCTTCATCGCGCTCTACTGGGTACTCTACGAGAGCGTCGAATTGCGCCAGGCTCCGTTCATGTTCTGGATCAAGGATCTCGCCGCGAAGGACCCGTTCTTCGTACTGCCGCTGCTCATGGGCGGCACCATGTACCTGCAGCAGCAGATGTCGCCCGCCATGGGCGACCCGATGCAGGTGCGCATGATGAAGATGATGCCGATCATATTCACCGTGCTGTTCCTGTGGTTCCCCGCGGGCCTGGTGCTCTACTGGCTGGTCAACAGCGTTCTCTCGGTGGCGCAGCAGTGGTACGTCATGAGAAAAGCCGACGTTGCCGCCGAGGTAAAGAGCTGACCCGGGTTCCGCATGCCCTCAACGGCCCGGGCCAATGACACCATAGCGGCGGTCGCCACTCCGCCGGGCCAGGGCGGTATCGGGATTGTGCGCATTTCCGGTCCTCTGGCGGCGCGCATCGGCGCCACTGTCACGGGAGCTGAACTGCCGAAGCGCCGCCCGGCGCTCAGAAACTTCGTACGCAAGGGCGAGTCTCTTGACCGGGGCGTCGCACTCTACTTTCCGGGCCCGGGCTCCTTTACCGGCGAAGATGTGGTGGAACTGCAGGGCCATGGCGGCCCGATGGTGCTGCAGATGGTTCTGGAAGCGGCGCTTGCCGAAGGCGCCCGGCTGGCCCGGCCCGGCGAGTTCACCGAGCGTGCTTACGTCAACGGCAAGCTCGACCTGGCCCAGGCGGAAGCGGTGGCCGACCTGATCGCCAGCACCTCCGCGGCCGCTGCGCGGGGCGCCTTCCGGTCTTTGGAAGGGGCCTTCTCAACGGAGGTGCATGCCCTGGACGAACGCATTGCCCGTCTTCGGGTCTATGTCGAGGCTTCGATAGATTTTCCCGACGAGGAGGTGGAATTCCTGGCAAGCGGCCAGGTGGCGGAACGGATCGATCGCCTCGTTTCGTCGGTTCGGGCATTGCTCGAGCAGGGGCGACAAGGCGTGCTGATGTATCAGGGTGTGAACATCGCGCTGGTGGGCCCCCCGAATTCCGGCAAGTCGAGCCTGTTGAACCGGCTCACGGGGGAGGAGACGGCGATCGTCACCGACATACCGGGCACGACCCGTGACCTGCTCAAGGTCGATCTGGTCATCGACAACCTGCCGCTGCGCCTGGTGGACACCGCGGGCCTGCGCGAAACCGAAGACCGCGTGGAGGTCGAGGGTGTGCGCCGGGCACGCCGGGAAGCGGGGCGTGCCGATCTGGTGCTGGCCTTGAACGATCTGGCGGATTCCCGGGCAGACGACGTTGCATCCGCCTGGCCGCACGCCCTGCCGGTCGACAACAAGATCGACCTCGTCGGAGTGGCGCCGGGCATGGACCGGTCGTCGACGCCCGCCAGGGTACGGATCTCGTGCCTGACGGGCGCGGGAATCGACAGCCTGAAGGAGGCGATCAAGGAGAGGGTCGGTTTTGCCGGAGTCGAGTCGGCGTTCAGTGCCCGGCGCCGGCACCTGGTGGCCCTGGGCCGTGCGGCCGAGGCACTCGAGACATCGCGCCGGCGCCTGGAGGAGGGCGCTGCCGGCGAGATCGTAGCCGAGGAACTGCGGCAGGCGCACCTGGCCTTGGGCGAGATCACCGGGCAGACGGCGCCGGACGATCTTCTGGGCGAAATTTTCAGTACGTTTTGTATCGGCAAATAGGCGCGGCATTGGCGTTATAATCCGCGCCCCGATCCGCCTCGCTTCCCTCGATTTGCGAGGGGGGGCCGGCGCAACGACCGGCGCTGAAAACCGGAAAGAAGATGCTCGATCACCGGGAACAATTCGATGTAATCGTGGTTGGCGGCGGCCACGCCGGGACCGAGGCTGCCCTGGCGGCGGCTCGTGTGGGCGCCTCGACGCTGCTGCTCACCCAGAACATCGAGACGATCGGGCAGATGTCCTGCAATCCCGCCATCGGGGGGATCGGCAAGAGCCACCTGGTGCGGGAGATCGATGCGCTTGACGGCGCCATGGCGCGGGCGGCGGATGCGGCGGGCATTCAGTTCCGGATCCTCAATGCCAGCAAGGGTCCGGCGGTGCGCGCCACCCGCGCCCAGGCAGACCGGACGCTGTACAGGGCCGCGATCCGCGGCATTGTGGAGCGCCAGGAAAACCTGCGTATCTTCCAGCAGTCGGTGGTTGACCTGGTGGTCGAAGGCGACGCGGTGGCAGGCGTGGTTACGGCCATGGGCCTGCGTTTCCGGGCGCCCGCCGTTGTCATGACCACCGGCACTTTTCTCGGCGGCAGGATTCATGTGGGTTTCGAGACGCAACCGGGCGGACGGGCGGGAGATGCGCCTTCCAATGCGCTCGCGAAACGCCTGCGCGCCCTGCCCTTCCGTGTGGGGCGCCTCAAGACCGGCACGCCGCCGCGCATCGACCGGCGGGGCGTGGAATTTTCGGTGCTGGCCGAACAGCCGGGTGACGACCCCGCACCAAACCTCTCGTTCCTGCCGCAACCGCACCCGGAACAGGTTTCCTGTTTCATCGCGGAGACGAACCCGCGCACCCACGAGATCATTCGCGAGGCGCTGGACCGGAGCCCGCTTTTCACCGGCGCCATCGAAGGCCCGGGGCCGCGCTACTGCCCGAGCATCGAGGACAAGGTGGTTCGCTTCGCCGAGCGGCAGCGCCACCAGGTGTTTGTCGAACCGGAAGGGCTGGAATGCGCGGAACTCTATCCGAACGGCATTTCCACGAGCCTGCCCTTCGACGTCCAGGTTGCGCTGGTGAATTCAATCCGTGGCTTCGAGAAGGCACACATCACGCGCCCGGGCTATGCGATCGAGTACGACTTTTTCGATCCGCGGGACCTGGAGTACTCGCTGGAGACACGGTCGCTGGCGGGGCTCTTCTTCGCAGGCCAGATCAACGGCACCACCGGTTACGAGGAAGCGGCGGCCCAGGGTCTGCTGGCCGGGCTGAACGCGGCCCGCAAGGTACAGGGACGCGCACCCTGGTATCCGCGGCGGGACGAGGCCTACATCGGCGTGATGATCGACGACCTGGTCAACCTCGGCGCCAGCGAGCCGTACCGGATGTTCACCAGCCGCGCCGAGTACAGGCTGCGCCTGCGCGAAGACAACGCGGACATTCGCCTGACCGGGATGGGGCGCGACCTGGGGCTTGTGGGTGACGAGCGGTGGCGGGCGTACGGGAGCAAGACGGCGGCGCGCGACCGGCTGATCGCCCGCCTCAAGGACAGGCTCGTCAGGCCCGGCAGCGATGCCGCCCGCCTGCTCGAGGCGGAATCCGGCTCGAAAATCGGCGGCGAAGTGTGGTTGATCGACTTTCTGAAGCGCCCGGAAGCGACCATTGACCAGGCGATCCGGGTTCTTGGCGACATGGACGCGGAGCCGGAGTTGTTGCGTGGCGTCGAGACCGAGGTGAAATACGAAGGCTACGTCAAACGTCAGGATGCGGAGATCGCGAAGATCCGACGCAATGAGAACATCGCATTGCCGGACGACATCGACTACCACGCGATACCCGGCCTGTCGATGGAATTGCGGCAGAAGCTGGAAACGGTGCGGCCGGAAACGCTTGCCCGCGCGGCGCGCGTCCCCGGCATGACCCCGGCGGGGCTGTCGGTGCTCCTGGTCCATGCGACCCGGGGCAGCGCAGGGAAGAAATACGCCGTCTCTTCCTGAAACGGGGGAGCTCGAGCGCCTTGGGGTGCCGCTGGCGGATCCCCAGTTGCTCAAGCTCGAGGCTTACAGCGCACTCGTCGCGCGCTGGAACGGCGTGGCCGGGCTGGTGTCGAGGGACGACCTTGGCCGGTTCTCCCAACGTCACCTGCTCGACAGTCTGGCGCTGGCGCCCCTGCTCCGGCAATGTGAGGGCTTCGATTCCGCCTTGAACAGCCCTGGCACTGAAGTTGCGGAAGCGTCGCTGCCCATCGCCGACTTCGGTTCCGGAGGCGGGCTGCCGGGCGTTCCGCTGGCGATCGCCCTGCCCTGGTTGACGTTTGCGCTCATCGACCGCAGCGAAAAGAAAGCGCGCTTCTTGCGGCGCGTGCGGGACGAACTTAAATTGCCGAATGTGCGGGTTCTCTGTGCCGACGTGCGGCAGTTGCAGCCGTGCAGTTGCAAAGCCGTTGTGGCGCGGGCGGCGATGCCGGTCGAGGCGCTCTGGCGTCATGCGCGCCGAGCCCTGGCGCCCGGGGGTTATCTGCTGGTAATGGACAGGATCGTTCGCACGGCGCAAGCGCCGCCGGCCGAACCCCCCGGCGGGTGCGAAGGCGCAGCGGTCAGGCGCCACTGGACGCAGATGCCCCGATACGGCGCCTGGCATGGCGTTCTGGAGGTAAGGGAGATGGACCCTTGACCCGGGTGATCGCGGTCGCGAACCAGAAAGGTGGCGTCGGCAAGACGACGACCAGCCTGAACCTCGGCGCATCGCTGGCCGTTTACGGCAGCAAGGTGCTGATGATCGACCTGGATCCCCAGGGCAACGCGACCACCGGCGCCGGTGTCGAGAAGAACAGCCTCAAGCGCTCGGTATACGACTGGCTGATCGACGGCGCCGGCCCGACATCGATAATCTGGCAATGCCCCGGCTCCTTCGACCTCGCGCCGGCCAACGGCGACCTCACCGCCGCGGAAGTGGCGCTGCTTCGGGAGAATCGCCGGGAAATCCGATTGCGCCAGCGCATTGCCGCACTGCGCACCGCCTACGATTACGTGTTCATCGACTGCCCGCCGTCACTCAACATACTGACGCTGAACGCGCTGGTGGCTGCCAATAGCGTTCTGATTCCGATGCAGTGCGAATACTACGCGCTGGAGGGCCTGGCGGCGTTGCTGGAAACCATCGAACAGATCCGCCGACGCTCCAACCCCAGGCTCGCCATCGAGGGTGTGCTGCGGACCATGTACGACCCGCGCAACAAGCTGACCCTGGAGGTGTCCCGCCAGCTCCTCGAACACTTCGGCGATTCGGTGTTCCGCACCGTGATCCCCCGCAACGTGCGGCTCGCGGAAGCGCCCAGCCATGGCCGGCCGGTGATCTTCTACGACCGGCATTCCCGCGGGGCGGTCGCCTACCTGGCGCTGGCGAGCGAGCTTTCGCGCAGGCATGCGGTTCACGGGGCTCCTTCTCGGTAGGCGCGGGCCGTAAAGACGGCTATTCTTGCCGAGTCGCGAAAACACCAGGCCGCATCCAAGCGTGAACAAGCGTAGCGGGGTGGGCAATAACCGGTGTAGTTTATTCACCATCAAGTGCGGCTGGAGGCGGGGCCCAGATGAGCAGCAGGCGTTTAGGCAGGGGACTCGGCGCGCTGTTGAGCCCGGATCCGGAACCGGCCGCTGATCCGGACGGCCAGACGACGGTTTCCCTGGAAGAGATTCACCCCGGCCGCCACCAGCCGCGACGTTCGTTCCATGAAGAGTCCCTGGCGGAACTGGCTCAATCGATAAAGGCCCAGGGCCTGATGCAGCCGGTACTGCTGCGGCCCCGTCCCCAGGGCGGTTACGAGCTCGTCGCCGGCGAGCGTCGCTGGCGCGCGGCGGGGCTCGCCGGGCTTCGTTCGGTGCCTGCGTTGATCAAGGAGGTTACCGACCAGCAGGCGTCGGTCATGGCGCTGATCGAGAACATCCAGCGCGAGGACCTCAAGCCCCTGGACGAAGCGGGCGCACTGCAGCGGCTGCATGACGAGTTCGGGCTGACCCACCAGGAAGTCGCCGACGCGGTGGGCAAATCCCGCACCGCGGTCACGAACGCCCTGCGCCTGCTGAGCCTGGAGCCGGCGGTCCGCAACCTGCTGAACGACGGCGCCCTGGAAATGGGCCATGCCCGCGCCCTGGTGCCGTTGCCGGCCGGCACCCAGGCGTCCGCGGCGCGCACCATCGTGGCCAAGGGCCTGAATGCGCGTCAGGCCGAGGCGCTGGCAGGTCGGCTGCTCCGGGGCGATGGCGCCAGCAGGCCATCGCCCACCAAGAACGCGGATACGCTTGCCCTCGAGCGGTCCCTGACCGAGCGGATCGGCGCGCGGGTATCGATCAGCCACAACGCCAAGGGAAAGGGAAAGGTGACGATCAGCTATGCATCGCTTGATGAACTCGACGGCATTCTGACCCGCCTCGGATAGGGCCTGTTGACGCTACAGACACCGACTCGCCGGAAGCCGTTTTTTCGCCGATCGAACAACAACGCGCCAGGGAGAGCCCGAACGTGCTCGATGTGATACTCGCCGGGGGAGAGGTCTTCGATGGATCGGGCGGCGAACCGTTCCACGCCGATGTAGGCATTCTGGACGGCCGGATCGCCCGCATCGGCGACCTGTCGGAACAGAAGGCCGCCGAGCGAATCGAGCTCGGTGGCCTCGCCGTCTCCCCGGGATTCGTCGACTTGCACACGCACTCGGACTTCACGCTGCTGGTCAACGGCAGGGCAGAGAGCCAGGTCCATCAGGGTGTCACCACCGAGGTGGTCGGCCAGTGCGGCCACAGTTGCGCACCCGTCGCCAGGGCCGGGGACGCCCGGCACGGTGCCCTCGGGTACTCCGAAGACTGTGCGGTCGACATGGGCTGGACGAGCTTCGGCGAGTACCTCGAACGCCTTGATGCCACCGGCCTGGGCGTGAATGTGGCGGCGTTTGTCGGACACGGCGCCGTGCACAGGGCGGTGATGGGCGATGCGTTGCGTACGCCGGAAATCGACGAAACGCAGCGCATGGCGGAACTGCTTGCCGAGGCCTTCGACCAGGGTGCATACGGTTTCTCCACCGGGCTGGAATACTGGCCGGGCAGCATCTGTGCCCCGGAGCACATCGTTCCCCTGTGCGCGGTGGCGGCACGTCACGACCGGCTGTACGCTACCCATGTGCGCAACCGCGACGCCTACTACGATCTCGGCTTCAGCGAGGCGCTGAGTACGGCGCGCAATGCCGGAGCCCGCTTGCAGATCTCCCACATCCAGCCCAAATACGGGGCCCCGCCGCATGCCATGGAGCACAGCCTGGAGATGATCGAGGGTGTGCGCAGGCAGGGCGTCGACGCCGCGTTCGATGTCATCCCGCACGACTGGAGCCACACGCTGGTGCAGGCGATCCTGCCGCCCTGGGCTCAGGAACGCGGCATACCCGGAATTCTCGAACGCCTGAAAGATCCGGCAACGCGCGAACGGATGAAACGCAATCCCAGACACATGTGGTTGCTCGTCACCGATGGGCGTTGGGACGCCATCGCGCTGTTGAACAGCGAGGAGAACCCGCACCTGGTGGGGGAGACGTTCGAGGACATCGGCCGGATGCGCGATACCTCGCCCTTCGATGCCGCCCTCGACCTGCTCGCCGAAGAGGGCGAGCGGATGGGCGCGCTGTTGTGGACATCGCACAGCTTCAGCGATGACGACATCGAGCTTTGCCTGGGCCAGCCCGACTGCGCGGTGATTTCCGATACGCTGGCGCTCGCACCCTACGGCGCGCTGGAAAAGTACGTGGGATCGGTGTCCGGCTACGGCTGGGCGGCGCGCTTCCTGGGTCGGTACGTGCGCGAGCGCAACGTGCTGCCGCTTCAGGAAGGCATCCGACGGATCACGGCGCTGCCCGCGGAACGCCTGGGTCTGAATGATCGGGGACGGCTGCAGCGCGGGCTTGCCGCGGACGTCACCGTATTCGACAGGAACGCCATCGAGAGCCGTTGCACGATCAGGGAACCCCGCACCTATGCCGGCGGAATCGTCCACGTGCTGGTGAATGGCCGCTTCGCCATGCGCTACGGGGCTCGTACGGATCTCGACAACGGCGCCGTGCTGCGCCCGTAGACTGCGGTGAGAATCCGCTGTTCAAGACGGACCGGGGGAACATGCCATGAAAGTTGAGTCGACCACGGCCGGGCGCGTCACCCTGGTCACCATCAACAGGCCCGAAGTCCGCAATGCCGTGGACCGGGAAACGGCGGACGGTCTTGCCGACGCTTTCAGCCGCTTCGATGCGGACGAGGGTGCCGACGTGGCGGTGCTGACGGGAGCGGACGGCGTGTTCTGCGCGGGAGCCGATCTGAATGCCGTGGCCAGCGGCGCGAATGCTCCGTCATTGCGTCCCGACGGCATCGGGCCGCTGGGCTGTACGCGCATGCTGCTGTCGAAGCCGGTGATTGCGGCGGTGGAAGGGTTCGCCGTGGCCGGCGGCCTGGAGCTGGCGCTGTGGTGCGATCTGCGAGTCGCCGCCGAGGACGCTGTATTCGGGGTCTACTGCCGTCGCTGGGGCGTCCCCCTGGTCGATGGCGGCACGATTCGTCTGAGCCGGCTGATCGGGCACAGCCATGCCCTGGACCTGATCCTCACCGGCCGGGGGGTGAGCGGTGAGGAAGCGAGGGCGATGGGCCTGGCAAACCGGACGACGCCCCGGGGAGCAGCGCTGGAGGGCGCCATGGAACTGGCCCGGAGCCTGGCCGCCTTTCCCCAGCTCTGCATGCGTAACGACCGTCTTTCCTCCTATCGGCAATGGGGCCTCTCCCTCAATGAGGCGCTCCGTGAGGAAACGCGCCTGGGCATGGAAGTGATCGGCTCCGGCGAAACCCGCAAGGGCGCCTCACGCTTCGCAGCAGGGAAGGGTCGGCACGGAGATTTCGACGCAATCTGACCGTGGCCGGACTTTTGCCACGGGTCTGACTGGAGCTTCGTTTGCGGGTTTGGCTTCCCGAGCACCCCACCCCCGCGCTCGTCCCGCAACCGATCGTTTCCCGGCGATCGGTGAGTTCGCCGTTGGATCAAGCCGTGTACGCACACACCGCGTTGAATGCGCTCGGACGCATCCGTATAATGCGCGCCGCCTCCGGCCCGCCTTGACTCGGATTCCGATCGGTCCAGCGCAACGAGCCTCAAGTGGCCCGAGGGTATTGGTCTGGCTTATCGAATCGTTATCGCACAGGTTGCCGCGGCGTTTGCGGCGGTGCTGCTCCTGTCGCTGCTGGCAGTCGAGCAGGCGATTGGAGCCCTGCTGGGCAGCCTCGTCTGCATCGTGCCGACCGCGGGGTTCGCGGTCTGCGCTACGCGCTGGCGAAAGCCCGTGCCGATAGTCCTCGCTGGGGCGTTGAAGCCGGTGACGATCGTCGGGCTGATGGTGGCGGCGTTCGTGCTTGCGAAGCCTCCGCCATTGGGCTTCTTCGCCGGGGTGGCTGCGGTGCACCTGGCGTACCTGGCGGCGCCGTTGCTGGAAAGGGGCAGGGGCGAGGCGAAGGCCGCAAGGCCGCGGGGCTCGGAAAACTGAAGTCCGGCCCCGGATTTCGACGACCGGAAGTCTCGATGAACGACTGCGGATTGACAAATGGCATCGGGTGAAACCCAGACAAGCGTCGAGTACATCAGGCACCACCTGACGAACCTCACCTATGGCCAGCATCCGGACGGCACCTGGGACTTCGCCCATTCCGCCGAGGAAGCGCAGGCCATGGGGTTCTGGTCGATCCACGTCGATTCCATGGCCTGGTCCATCGGCCTCGGGCTCATCTTTCTCTATCTGTTCCGCCGCGCCGCCAAACGGGCCACAGCGGGCGTGCCCGGCGGCCTGCAGAACTTCGTCGAGATCATCGTCGATTTCATCGACGACACCACGCAGAGCATCTTCAACCACAAGAACGACCTGGTGGCGCCGCTGGCACTGACGATTTTCGTGTGGGTGTTCCTGATGAACCTCATGGACCTGGTGCCCGTGGACTGGATACCCATGCTCTCTGCCTCGCTCGGCGTGCACTACATGAAGATCGTGCCCACCACCGACCCCAACATCACCATGTCCATGGCGCTGTCGGTGTTCGGGCTGATCCTGTACTACAGCGTAGCGCGCAAAGGCCTCATCGGTTTCCTCGCCGAACTGTCGTTGCACCCGTTCCCGTCGAAGCTCGCCATACCCATCAACTTCGTGCTGGAAATGGTGACGCTCATCGCCAAGCCGCTTTCACTCGGGCTGCGGCTGTTCGGCAATCTCTACGCGGGCGAGATGATCTTCGTGCTCATCGCGCTCATGTTCACCGGCGGCATCGTCTTCGCGCTGGCCGGCGGCGTCTTCCAGTGGGTCTGGGCGGCGTTTCACCTCATCGTGATCACCTTGCAGGCATTCGTGTTCGCGGTGCTCACCGTCGTCTACCTGGCCCAGGCGCATGACACGGAAGAGCACTGACGGCGGTGCACAGGAGAATCTTTAACGGGGCAGCCGTCCGGCGGACGGGCGGCAACAACACTCGAAACTTGGAGCGACAATGGAATTAGCAGTTCTTCTTTACGTAGCGGGCGGCCTGATGCTGGGCCTCGGCGCCGTGGGCGCGGCCATTGGTGTGGGCGTTCTCGGCGGCAAGTTCCTGGAAGGCGTTGCCCGGCAGCCCGAGCTGCTGCCCATGCTGCGCACCCAGCTCTTCATCGTGCTCGGCCTGGTCGACGCGGTGCCCATGATCGCGGTGGGCATCGGGCTCTACGCCCTGTTCGCCGTAGCCTGAGCGCACGTCTGGTCAAACGGATCGGGAGGAAACGATGAACCTCAACCTGACCCTCATCGGCCAGAGCCTCACGTTCTTTCTGTTCGCCTGGTTCTGCATGAAGTTCATCTGGCCGTTCATCAAGAACGCCATGCGTGAGCGGCAGGAGACCATCGCGCAGGGACTCGCTGCCGGCGAGGAAGCCGAACGCAAGCTTGCCGAAGCGGAAAGCGGGGCGGAAGAGGAACGCGCCAAGGCGAAGGCCGAAGCCGCCCAGATCGTCGAGCAGGCCCGCCAGCGTGCCGGCCAGATGATCGAAGACGCCAGGGCCGAAGCCCGGGAGGAGGGCGAACGACTGGTGGAGGCGGCGCGCTCCGAGATCGATCAGGAAGTCAACCGCGCCCGGGAAGCACTGCGCGCGCAGGTTGCGGCGCTGGCCGTCAGCGGCGCCGAGAAGGTGCTTGGCGAGACCATCGATGCGAGCCGCCACAGCCAGATGCTGGAACGCCTGGCGGCAGAGCTGTAGACAGGGCACGAGGCGGAGCAACAGGCAAATGGCGGAACTCGCAACGCTCGCCCGGCCCTACGCCAATGCGGTGTTCGCCCTGGCCCGGGAGAACGGCGCGCTGGATCTCTGGGCGCGGCGGCTCGGCGTCATGGCCGCCGCGGCGGACGAGGAACGGGTGCGCACACTGATGGAGTCGCCCGAGGTGCCGGCGGAACGGAAGGCGTTTCACCTGGCCGAAATTTGCGGTGACGAAGTGGAGGAGCGCGGGCGGAAATTCCTGCTGGTGCTGGCGCGCAACGGGCGGCTGGGGCTGCTCGGCGAGATCTCCCGCCGGTTTGATGAGCTCAAGGCGGCGGCGGAGCGGAATCTGGACGTGGAGGTGCTTTCCACCTATCCGCTGACCGAGGCCCAGGCCGAGCGCCTCAAGGATGCACTGCAGACAAAGTTCGGCAAGGAAGTGAGGCTGTCGAGCGATGTTGACGCAAGCCTGCTCGGTGGCGCCATCGTGCGCGCCGGGGACACGGTCATCGACGGTTCGGTGCGCGGCAGGCTCGACAAGCTCGCCGAGTCGCTGGCCAGGATGTAGCACGGGGCATAGCGCTCGGGGCCAGGCAAGCCGGACAAGGCAACTAAGGCAGTTTAGGCAAATCGATCGAGACGATGCGATCCAGACGATCAGGAAGTTAGGACATGCAACAACTGAACCCTTCGGAAATCAGCGACATCATCCGCCACCGGATCGACAGCCTCGACGTGCGCGCCGAGGCGCGCAACGAGGGCACGGTAGTGAGCGTATCCGACGGCATCGTGCGGATTCACGGGCTGGCCGATGCGCAATACGGCGAGATGATCGAGTTTCCGGGCCCCCTGTACGGCATGGCGCTCAATCTGGAGCGCGACTCGGTGGGCGCGGTCATCCTGGGCGACTACCTCTCCCTTTCGGAAGGGATGACGGCACGCTGCACCGGCCGCATCCTGGAAGTGCCGGTGGGCCGGGAGCTGCTCGGCCGGGTGGTCGATGCGCTGGGTAACCCGGTGGACGGCAAGGGCCCCATCAACGCATCGAGCACGGCGCCGGTGGAGAAGGTGGCGCCCGGCGTCATCGCCCGCCAGTCGGTCAGCCAGCCGGTGCAGATCGGCCTGAAGTGCATCGACGCCATGGTGCCCATCGGCCGCGGCCAGCGGGAACTGATCATCGGCGACCGGCAGATCGGCAAGACCGCCATCGCCGTGGATGCCGTCATCAACCAGAAGAACAGCGGCATCAAGTGCGTCTACGTCGCCATCGGCCAGAAGATGTCCACCATCGCCAACATCGTGCGCATCTTCGAGGAGCACGGCGTGATGGACAACACCATCGTCGTGGCCGCCAGCGCCTCGGACCCGGCGCCCATGCAGTACATGTCGGCCTATTCCGGCTGTTCCATGGGCGAATTCTTCCGGGACGAGGGCGAAGACGCGCTCATCATCTACGACGACCTGACCAAGCAGGCCTGGGCCTACCGCGAGATTTCCCTGCTGCTGCGCCGCCCGCCGGGGCGCGAGGCCTACCCCGGCGATGTCTTCTATCTGCACTCCCGCCTGCTCGAGCGTGCTTCCCGAGTCAATGCCGAGTACGTGGAGAAGATCACGGACGGGCGCGTGAAGGGCCAGACCGGCTCGCTGACGGCGCTGCCCATCATCGAGACGCAGGCCGGGGACGTTTCCGCCTTCGTGCCCACCAACGTCATCTCCATCACCGACGGGCAGATCTTCCTGGAAACCGACAACTTCAACGCCGGGCTGCGGCCGGCCATGAGCCCGGGCATCTCGGTCTCCCGGGTGGGCGGCGCCGCCCAGGTGCCGTTCATGAAGAAGATCGCCGGCGGCATTAAGCTGGCGCTCGCCCAGTACCGGGAACTGGCCGCGTTCTCCCAGTTCGCCTCGGACCTCGACGACGCCACCCGCCGCCAGCTCGAGCACGGCCAGCGGGTGACCGAACTCATGAAGCAGAAACAGTTCGAACCCATGTCAGTGGCCGAGATGGGCCTGGTGCTGTTCGCCGCCAACGAGGGCTACCTGGGAGACATCGAGGTGGACAAGGTGCTCGACTTCGAGGCGGCGCTTCTGGCCTATATGCACGCCGAGCACGGCGAGTGGATGAAGAACATCGAAGAGACCGGCGCCTACGACGATGACATTGAGCAGACGATGCGCGATGCCATTGAAACCTTCAAGAAGACCCAGACCTGGTAGGTCAGAGGTGTAGGCGATGGCCGTCGGCAAGGAAATCCGGAAAAAGATTGGCAGCGTCGAGAACACGCAGAAGATCACCTCCGCCATGCAGATGGTCGCGGCCAGCAAGATGCGCCGCACCCAGGAGAAGATGCGCGAGGGCAAGCCCTATTCCGAGAAAATCCGCCAGGTCATCGGGCACCTGGCGAACTCCAACCCCGAATACCGCCACGTGTTCATGACCGAGCGCGAGATCCACCGTATCGGCTACATTGTCGTTTCCACCGACAAGGGGCTCTGTGGCGGGCTGAACGTCAACCTGTTGCGGGCGCTGGTGCGGGACATGGCCGAGTGGCACGGCAAGGGCATCGAGGCGGACCTGGCCCTGATCGGCAACAAGGCCGCCGCCTTCTTCCGCTCCGTGGGCGGTAACGTCACGGCAGCAGTCAACAACGTGGGCGAATCGCCGGTGCTCTCAGAGCTGATCGGCAGCATCAAGATCATGTTCGATGCCTACGAGGAAGCCCGCATCGACCGGCTCTACATCGTCTCCAACGATTTCGTCAACACCATGACCCAGAGGCCCCGGATCCGGCAGCTTCTGCCGCTGGACCCGGAACAGGACGAGCACCTGAAGCGGCGCTGGGACTATCTCTACGAGCCGGAAGCGCGGCAGCTCATCGACGGGCTGGTGATGCGCTTCATCGAGTCCCAGGTGTACCAGGCGGTGGTGGAGAACGGGGCCTGCGAACAGGCGGCCAAGATGATCGCCATGAAGAACGCGACGGAAAATGCCGAGCAGCTCATCGACGAGCTGCGGCTGATCTACAACAACGCCCGCCAGGCGGCGATCACCCAGGAGATCGCGGAAATCGTCGGCGGGGCGGCGGCGGTGTGACGATTGGCG
Source organism: uncultured Pseudomonadales bacterium (assembly GCA_964638775.1). Taxonomy (GTDB): domain Bacteria; phylum Pseudomonadota; class Gammaproteobacteria; order Pseudomonadales; family Azotimanducaceae; genus Azophilus. The sequence goes on along the minus strand of CAZWZH010000034.1, from coordinate 12,894 downwards.
CGCCGGCCGAACGAGTTTAAGGAAGCCGGTGTGGCTGGACGCGCACCGGCCGAACGGAATTGAGCACAGAGAGGCAGAAAGAGCATGTCGAGCGGTCGAATCGTACAGATCATCGGGGCGGTGATCGATGTGGAGTTCAATCGGGAAGATGTCCCGAATGTGTATGACGCCCTGAAGGTGACGCAGAGCGGCACGACCCTGGAAGTACAGCAACAGTTGGGGGACGGGGTGGTGCGCACCATCGCCATGGGTTCCAGCGACGGGCTGTCCAGGGGGCTCGATGTGGCCAATACCGGCCAGCCGATCTCCATACCCGTGGGCGAGGAGACGCTGGGGCGCATCATGGACGTGCTCGGCAACCCCATCGACGAGAAGGGGCCCGTCAACGCCAAAGAGCACATGCCCATCCATCGCAAGGCCCCCACCTACGAGGACCAGCTCGGCGGCAACGAACTGCTGGAAACGGGCGTCAAGGTCATCGACCTGATCTGCCCCTTTGCCAAGGGCGGCAAGGTGGGGCTCTTCGGCGGCGCGGGCGTGGGCAAGACGGTGACCATGCTGGAACTGATCCGCAACATCGCCATCGAGCACTCGGGGCTGTCTGTATTCGCCGGTGTGGGCGAGCGCACCCGGGAAGGCAACGACTTCTACTACGAAATGGAAGAAGCCGGCGTGCTCGACAAGATTTCCCTGGTGTTCGGCCAAATGAACGAACCGCCCGGCAACCGGCTGCGGGTGGGCCTCACCGGCCTGACGCTGGCCGAGCAGTTCCGCGACGAGGGCCGCGACGTGCTGCTCTTCATCGACAACATCTACCGCTACACCCTGGCCGGCACCGAGGTCTCGGCGCTGCTCGGGCGCATGCCCTCGGCGGTGGGCTACCAGCCCAACCTGGCCGAGGAGATGGGCACCCTGCAGGAGCGCATCACCACCACCAAGACCGGCTCCATCACCTCGGTTCAGGCGATCTACGTGCCGGCGGACGACCTCACGGACCCGTCGCCGGCGACCACCTTCGCCCATCTCGACTCCACGGTGACGCTGTCCCGGGCCATTACCGACCTCGGCATCTACCCGGCGGTGGACCCGCTCGACTCCACCAGCCGCCAGCTCGACCCCAACGTGGTGGGCCAGGAGCACTACGACGTGGCCCAGGGCGTGCAGCAGACCCTGCAGCGCTACCAGGAACTGCGCGACATCATCGCCATTCTCGGCATGGACGAGCTGTCCGAGGAAGACAAGCAACTCGTCTACCGGGCGCGCAAGATGCAGCAGTTCTTCTCGCAGCCCATGTTCGTGGCGGAGCAGTTCACCGGGCAGTCCGGCAAGTTCGTCACCCGGGAAGACACGGTGCGCAGCTTCAAGGGGATTCTCGACGGCGAGTACGATCACCTGCCGGAAAACGCCTTCTACATGGTGGGCAACATCGAGGACGCGGTGGAGAAGGCGAAGACGATCTAGCCGCCGCAGGAGATCAGATCAATGGCCACGATGCACTGCGATATCGTCAGCGCCGAGAGGGCGATCTTCTCGGGCGCCATCACCATGGTGAGCCTGCGGGGCAGCATCGGCGAGCTGGGCATACTGCCCGGCCACGCGCCGCTGTTGACCGGGATTCGTCCCGGACCCGTGCAGTTGCGGCTGGAAAACGGCGAGGAAGAGGTCTTCTACGCCTCAGGCGGCTTCCTCGAAGTGCAGCCGGGCATGGTGACCATCCTGGCGGATACCGCGTCCCGAGCCGAGGATATCGATGAGGCAGCGGCGGCCGAGGCCAAGGAGGCGGCGGAGCGCGCGCTTGCCGAACAAGCAGCGGATTTCGATTTCTCGGTTGCCGCCGCGAAACTTGCCGAAGCGGCGGCACAGCAACGCACCCTCGAGGAGTTGCGCAAGCGGCGACGCTGAGATTCCGGAATCCGGGTTCCGCCGGGCAGGCGGACCGGGTCCGGCTGCGCACGGCTCACGACCCTTCCACAAGGATTCCATTTCAACCCCTGTTTGTGAGACATCGTCCATTGCGCCACTGATTCCGCGGACTTAGCATTCGCACATGGCAAAGGACACATGGGCATTGTTGGGCGTCTTCGCCGCGGGCTTTCTGCTCCTGGCAGGCTTGATACTCGGTGTCTACGACCGGCTCGACGCCAGAATCCAGAGCGTCGACCTCAAGCTGAGGGACGAAATCAGGCAGGTAGACGCGAAACTGAGCGGCGAAATCAAGCAGGTAGACGCCAAACTGAGCGGCGAAATCGAAAAATTGCAGGTTGGCCAGGGCCTCATTCGTGAGCGCCTGGTTCGTCTTGAGACTGCGGTCGGCGTTAAGGGCTGAAGCCCGCCCCGAATCGCACGGCTTTTCGGGCACACTTGAATCCGGCCGATGCCCCGCGTTTAATCCGACGTGTTGTCTGCTGCTCCCGGACGGTGTCCCTTGGAAAATCTGCGATTCGCTGAAGAGATTGTGCTGCTGCTCCTGCACGACGGCAGGGGCAAGTTCGCGCACGTATCCGACTGGTCTTCCCGGTACGCGTTCGGCGGCAGCGTGCTCATGGACCTGGCGCTCGAGAACCGGATCGATACCGATCTGGAGAAACTCGTTCTCGTCGACGCGACCCCGGTGGGTGACAGCCTGCTCGACCCCATGCTCGCCGAGATCGCGGCGGAGAAAGAGCCCCGCGGCCCCCGCTACTGGGTAGAGCGCGCGGGCGGGCGGGAAGAGGAGATCCGCGACGGCGCCGTGCAGCGGCTGGTGGAGCGGGGCATCCTCGAGCACCACGAGAACCGAATCCTGTGGGTATTCCATTCCGAACGGCACGAAGTTATCGACGACAAGGCCTCGCGGCAGGTGAAGCTGCGCATCATGAACATGCTGTTCGGCGACGAACTGCCTGAACCGCGGGATGTTGTGACCATTTGCCTGGCCGATGCCTGCGGGATTTTCCGGGAACTGCTCTCGGCCAGCGAACTGGAACAGGTGGCCGAGCGCATTCAGCAACTGCGCCGCATGGACCTGATCGGTCAGGCCGTGTCAAAGGCGATCTGGGATATCGAGACGTCGCTGGCGAGCACCGTGCAACTGCACGTTTATTGATCCGTCTGATCCGTCGCTTCGGCGCGCGCTTTCAGGGCGCGGGCCACATCGTTGAACCCCCGGCGGATGATCCGGCCGAACAGTAAAACGATCAGCGGGGCGAGCAGCCCGCTGAACGCATCGGTGGTGTAATAGCGGCAACTCGTCTCACTCAGCGCTTCCAGGCGCTGCTCCCGCCGCGTGAACAGCAGGAAGCGCGCGCCCATGGTCATTCCCCAGGCCAGCAGCACAGGTGGCTCGACGGCCTGTATCAGCTCCGGCTGCTTGATCCTGAAAAGGCCCATGTCGACGTAGAGATCCACCGGGGAGCCGACTTCCAGGGTGGTCTCGACCCTTGTGCTGAAGGGGTTCCATTCCCCGTATGTCTCCACGTCGACCAGGATGTCCCAGACCGCTTGGGCGGGAGCGCGGATGTCTATCGGATCTGCACTGACAGCGTGATTGAACATGGCGCCTCCTCGTTGAAAAGCATACCCCGGATTGCCGGGCCCGTTGACCCGGCCACGCTCAACCCGGCGCCGGCGGCCCCGGTACCCTTTCTGCCCCCGCGGGGCCCGGTGGCGGGGTGGCGGGCGCGGGCCGATGTTTGGCGATCAGCGCCTCGCTCGCTGCCCACAACCTGGCCCCGGCGGATGGGTCCAGGGCCAGTGCCGAGGGCTCTTTTTCCCGCATCATATGCAGATAGACACCGCTGCGCCGGCCCATTTCCGGGGCGCAGCACAGATAGGTAACCGGCCACGCGGCTTTCCCGGGCCCGGCAAAGAGCAGCCTCATGATCGGCGACAGCAGCGGTTTCATGTAGGCGGGCGCTTCCCGGGCGATACCGGAGTTGATCGGGCCGGGGCACAGCGAGTGCACCGCAACCCGGACCTTGTCGCGGTCGTTCAGGCGCCGGGACAGTTCCTGCGCCAGGGTGCAGGAGTGCAATTTGCTCAACCCGTAGTACTTCAACCCGTCTTTCAGGCCGTAATCCGTAAAGGCGCCAAAGCGCTCGAAGTCGATGGGGCCGGCGGAGCGGTGGGTTTCCGATACGACGAACACGATCCGGGGAGTTCTCTCCGGCTGGCTGGAAGGAATGATTACACCGTCTCCGACCAGCCGGTCGAGCATGGCCCGGTTGGCCAGGAAGTGCACGGCGAACATCAACTCGAAGCCCTGTTGCGAAGGCCGGGCGTTCAACGGCATCAGGCCGGCATTCAGCACCGTGATATCCAGGCTTGTACCCTCGCGGCCGAGTTCATCGCAGAGCCCGTGCACGCTTTCGAGGTCGGCAAGGTCGACTTTCAGCATTTCAACGCGAGTAGAACCGGCAAGCCTTTTCACGTCTTCCCCGGCTTCCGGGTGCCCGCTTCGACAAGCCATGAGCACATGGCCTCCGCGGCGCGCGAGATCGATGGCGACAGCCTTGCCGAGACCGCTGTTCGCGCCCGTTACAAGACAGGTCTTGCCGTCGATTCGAACGTCGGAAGCAACCGTATCGATACGACCGGTGTTCGAGAGACGATCGACGACAGCACTGGATATTGCCGAGGTTATCTTTTTGTAGTCTACGTTCTTTTCGTCAGCTTTGGTCATGTCTGCGCCGCCGGTGATGATTGAACAACGCGAAAATGCTCCAAAAAACTAACTTCCATTTGACAAACCATATTCTAGACAATAGAACTCGCAACGGCTATTGATCTCCCGCTCATCAATGCCGAAGTCCTGAAGATCGTAGATGTGTTTTCCATACCGATCTTTCTTTTCCCGATTAACCAGTATTTTTGCATTGTTTTGGATATTCTCAGTAAAGCAGATTCCAGAGGTTGCGTATATTTGGCGCAACTGTTCGATCGGATCCCGGATGAGGTCCCGATAAGTGATGTCAATGAAAACAGATGATTTTCGGTGTTTTCGTGATTCTATTGAACGCTGCATCAATCGAATCGATTTCTCTATCCAGTGTTTGCCGATATCAGCAGGATCGACGCAATCACTTAGAATCCCTCGGGCGTGCGCTACCATGCTGCAGAATGAAGCGATTGATTTTTTCGGATCCCTATGGGTCTGAACTACGTAAACATCAGGAAAAACATTGAGAATCGTCTCCAGATACTCCATGTGATGAGGTGTCTTCAATACCCAAGCCGTTCCCGCTCGTTGCCAGTGCATGAGCTTGAGCATCTTGTGCATGTACTCGTAAGCTGGGGTTTGATCCTGATTTTCCAGCCAATTCGCATAAGTAGGCACATGCATGGTCGCTTCCGGCGCCTGACTCATGAAGGAAAGGTCAAGCAAGAAAATATCTTCTTCGGGTGCATCGTGCTCAATAGGGTGGACGGTGAAAAACTCCGGCGCCATGTAACGCATGGCTCTGCCCGCGAATTTGGCCTTCTTTATCCTTGAGCGTGGATCGTCTTGTTTTTCGCGCCGTTCGGGCAATGGGTTGAGCATTTCCCAGGAATACAGAAAGCGAAATTCGGGGTTGGAGCAGAGCAGCCTGTGCAGAGCGGTGGTTCCGGTTCGCTGCAACCCGGCGATCAGAATGATCTTGCCGATGTCAATGTCCAGAATGCCTGGATTTTCCTTGAATAATTGTTCAGCATGTAAACGCGTCGACAAGGCCGATACGATTCTCGTGTTCTGTAACATGTTACCCAACGTGTTTAGGCGTGCTTCCTGATTGATCGATTTTACAAGAATATTCAGTGGTTCCATGAACCAGTCGTCGCCGAAGTCGGTCAATCCGGTTTTGCGTTTTGCGGCGGCGATCATGCGTTCTACCTGCAAACTGCCACCCAACCCCATTCGTTCGGCCATCCTGCCCACCCGGTTGAACAGTGCAATCGGCAGTGGCCGGTATGGATTTCGGTAGTCTGTGGAGGTTTCCAGCAAGGCGTTCATGCGGCTGACACACGGCCGGGGATCGCTGTCGCGAAAGCAATCACGAAGAGCCGCGGGCAAGGCCGGCAACATTCACGACACGGGTGGCGGGTTGGGGATGATCCTTTGCCCTGATCCAGCGAAAACACATGGTTCCCGAAGTGTGGCCCGCGGTGTCCAGCCAGTTTGGCAGCCGCGGGTTCCGGTGAGCCACCACAAGGCGGATCGATCCGTCCGGCTCGTAATGCGCCAAGTGCTTGTTGGTGTGGATGGTGTGGTAGCGATAGTCCAGCGATTCCATCCAGTAGTTGTTCAACTGGAAATTCCAGTGTTCGCATTCGGGAGGCATCACCTCGATCAACAGGGCCTCATCTTCCGACACCGCCCAGTGACTGTGATAGTAGACGATGTTGGGGTCGCCGCCGGCGGCGAGCGATACGTCGGGGTCGAACATGGGCAGCGAGTTGCTGTGTTTCCTGAAGTCGCGGGCCCACTTCGCGAACAGCAGCGAAGCGCCGGCGACCAGGGTGCTCGCGGATTTCAGGCCGGCGTCGATCTGCTCGGGCGTCAGGGGCGCGGGGCGTTTCTCCTCCTCCGCGCAGTTGATGCGCTCGATGAACAGGTCCGCGGGCGCTTCCTTTTCCCGGTCGAGAAAGGTTTGCCGCACGATGAGCATGCCGGTCTCGGGCTGCATCGGCAGCCAGTTGCCGTCATGAGGCGTGCTGCTGAGAATCAGTTCGAAGCGCCCTTCGGCATCGGTTTCGATGTCCGCCGCCTCGATGTATCCAGTGGGGGGCAGGCCGCCCCCCTGGCCGTAGTGCCCGGCCTGGGTGCCGAAGCTGAGGTATTTCACCGTGTTGCGCCTGCCGGAAATCCGGTAGTCGAAATCGCCCCGGATGGCGGCGGTCTGGTAATAGTTGTCGGGATTGTCGGCGCCGAGCTTGACGGTTTCGTGGGCGACGCGGTGCAGCACCGGCGCCCGGGGGTCGGCGTACTCGACAAAGGCCATCAGGCCGCCGCGCAGAAGCCGGCTCAGGTAGCGGTAGCCTTCCGCCTGGTTGAACGGGTCCCGGGGAGCGCCGGGGAAATTCAGGGCCGCGCCGGCCGCCTTCAGCGTGTCGCAGAACTCGTCCCAGGCCCGGCCGCTGACGATGCGCTGCTCGGCCAGGTCGGTGGGTGTTTTCCCGCGCAGCTTCAACATCACGAGCGACGCCCTTCGAAAGAACGCGAGCAGCGCGACCGCGAGTTTTCTCATCGTGCGTATCCCTTCCGCCGCCGTGTTCAGCGGGACGATGCGTATCATACAATCGCCCTACGATCACGTCCGAAGAGAGGAAGTCGATATGACCGAATCGAATGTGGCGCCGCGCGTTGCGGCGTATACGCGGATGGACGAGGGCACGGTCGAGGATTACGCCCTGCAGAGCGAGCTTGCCGAGCCTTTCATCGCCTGTACGGGCGAAAGGGTGCTGGGCTACCTGGAAGGGCTGGTTGGCGGGCTTCCCGGATTCAAGGTCGACCGCTACGAGCATTCCCTGCAGACGGCTACCCGGGCATGGCGCGCCGGTGAGTGCGAAGAGTTCGTGGTGGCCGCCCTGGTGCACGATATCGGGGACGTGCTGGCGCCCGAGAATCATTCGGAACTCGCCGCCTCGGTGCTGCGCCCGTACGTTGCGAAACACACCTGCTGGATGGTGCTGCACCACGGGCTGTTCCAGGGGTACTACTACTACGACAAGATCGGCCTCGACCCAAACGCCCGCGAGCGCCACCGCGGCCACCCGGCTTTCGGGATGACCGAACGTTTCTGCCGCGACTACGACCAGAGGTCCTTCGACCCGGACTACGACACCCTGCCAATCGACCACTTCAGGCCCATGGTCGAGCGTATATTCGCCCGCAAGCCGTGGGGCGGGCATACGGAGCGGGACCTCCCCCTGACCGACGGAAGCTGATCGGCAAAGCCAGGAGCGTGCGCCTCGGTGTCGGGCCCACTCTCGCAGCCTGAACGAAGGCGCAGTCTCCCGGCCCCTATTCGTTTCCGATGGTCTCCCGGTACAGCCGGTCGAGTTCCCGTTGCCGCTCGAGCGCCTCGGGCTCCAGGTCCCCTTTGGCGGGAATGTCCTTGCCGAAGTGGCCGAAGTTATCGACGCCGCGCACGAGCATGGCGGTATCTTGGTCATGCTTGGTCTGCCGGATGTGGGTCGCCATGTACTGGGCATTCAAGCCGATGCGGCGCTGATCGCTCCGGTTCGGTAGGGATGAGTGCAGGGTCCACCCGTGGTGAAAGGACGCTTGACCGGATTCCAGGGTGCAGTACACCGCCCGGGACTCTTCGACACCGTCCACCGTCTGGCCCTGGAAGAGCAGGTTGGAATCGCTCTCGGTGATCCGGTGGTCGTGACGCCCCCCGCGGTGGCTCCCCGGCACCAGGCGCATGCAGCCGTTGGCCCGGTTGGCGGGTGACAGCGCCAGCCACATCGATACCTGGTCTTCGCCGCTCAGGCCCCAGTAAGTGAGATCCTGGTGCCAGCTCACGTGGGCGGGCGTGTCGGGTTCCTTGATGATGTAGGTGGAGGTCCAGAGAAGGATGTTCGGCCCGATCAGGGCTTCCACGATATCCAGAACCCGGGGGTGGGTCGCCAGTTCCAGTGGTGAGCGGAGAATGGTGTGCACCTTGGACTGGTAGTTGAGGGGCCCGAAGGCCGTCTCCGCCTCCTCCAGCCGGCGGCGATGGCCGGCGGCTTCCGTCGCATCGATGATCTTGAGGGGGGCGACGAATCCATCGCGCCGGTAACGCTCGGCGATGCGCTGGTGGCGCCCCGTCCCGATCGATTCGACCTGTGCCATCGCATTTCTCCGTTGCGGCGCGGCAGGCAGCACGGCGACCGGATTCTCGCGCAGTGACGGGACCTGTCAAGACCGGTTTGCGACGCGGGCAGACCGGATACCGACACCCGGCTTTCATGGAACGATTTCTCAACCGATTGATTTAAATATAAATTTGGAAATAGGCGTACCATAAGATTGCTTCGATCAGGCTCCGAGAGCAGGTATGCGGTGCGGGTATCCGGCACGCCGGGCGAGAGTTCCTTTTTTTGACAATATCGGCTGTTCGACACTCGGCCCCGCAACCAGTTGCGGGGCGTCGCCACCTGCCGAAGCAATGCTTCGGCTCGGGCTTCGCCCGACCTGTGGCGACCCCGCACCGCACACCTGCTCTCTCCCAGCGGTATTCTGTTCCTTGCGCGTCAGCGTCCCGGCGGCGCATTTTCGGGGCCTCGCCATTATAATCGCCTCCTTCATGCGGCAAGGACTGCGCCTAACAAATGGCTGACTCGGTCAATCTCGTCGCCATCGTCCTGGCCGCCGGACAGGGCAAGCGGATGCGTTCCGGCTTGCCCAAGGTACTGCACCGGCTTGCGGGGCGGCCCCTGCTGCAGCACGTGCTTGACACGGTAAGCGGATTGGGGGCCTCGGATGTCCTGGTGGTCGTCGGCTACGGGGCGGACCGGGTGCAGGCCGAAACCGATGCGGACGTTCGATGGGTGCGACAGGAAGAGCAGCTCGGCACCGGCCATGCGGTCGCCCGGGCCTTGCCTTCCGTCGATGACGACGCCATAGCCCTCGTGCTGTACGGCGATGTCCCGCTGATTTCGGCGTCCACGCTTTCAGCCTGCGCGGCCGCTGCGCGCGACGGCGCCCTTGCCGTCGTCACGGCGGAGGCTGACGATCCGGCGGAACTCGGCCGCATCAGGCGTTCGGTGGCCGGCGAGATCGAGGCTATCGTTGAATTCAGCGACGCATCCCCGGAAGAACGCGCGATCCGCGAAATCAATACGGGGATCATGGCGCTCCGGGCGGGCGAGCTCAAAGAGCTTCTGGCGGCGGTAAAACCCGGCAACAGCCAGGGCGAATACTACCTTACCGATGTGGTCGGTCTGGCGGTGGCGCGGGGAATTGCCGTCGCCGGGGTGTCGGTGGCGGATCCCGCCGAGGCCCTGGGCGTCAACGACCGCGTCCAGCTTGCGGCGCTGGAGCGCATCTATCAGCGGCGCGAGGCGCGGCGCCTGCTGCTCGGCGGCGTCGGCATGGCGGATCCGGAGCGGGTGGAGATCCGGGGGGAGGTCACGACGGGCGAGGACTGCTTCATCGACATCAACGTCGTGCTCGCGGGCCGGGTGAAACTCGGCGCGGGTGTGCGGTTGGGTGCGGGTGTGGTGATCGAGGATTCCATGCTTGGCGACGGTGTGGAAGTGGAACCCCACACGGTCGTGCAGGGGGCGAGAGTGGCGGCAGGCTGCCGGCTGGGGCCGTTCGCGCGCATTCGTCCCGGAACGGAACTCGGCGAGGACGTGCGCATCGGCAACTTCGTGGAAACCAAGAAAGCCCGATTGGGCCGGGGCACCAAGGCCAGCCACCTGGCGTACCTGGGCGATGCGGAACTCGGCGAGGATTGCAACGTGGGCGCTGGTACCGTCACCTGCAACTACGACGGCGAGAACAAGCACCGCACCGAGGTTGGCGACGACGTCTTTCTCGGCACCAACAGTTCCCTGGTGGCGCCGCTGGAAGTGGAGTCCGGCGCCTTCATCGCCGCCGGCTCGACCATCACCGCAAAGGTCGAGCGGGGCGAACTCGCGGTGGAACGCAGCAAGCAGCGCAACATCAAGGGCTGGACACGCCCCGGACGGCGCAAGGGCAAGGAGTAGATCCATGTGCGGCATCGTCGGCGCCGTCGCCGACCGCAACGTATCGCCCATCCTGCTCGAGGGGCTGCAGCGCCTCGAATACCGGGGCTACGACTCCGCGGGCATCGCCGTCATGCCCGCCGGCGAGGCCCACATGGCCCTGCGCAAGCGGGCCGGCAAGGTGCGCGAACTCGCCGCCGAGTTGCATCGCGAGCCCGTCGAAGGACGTATCGGCATCGCCCACACCCGCTGGGCGACCCACGGCGTGCCCAGCGACAGGAACGCCCATCCGCACCTTTCCAACGGGCGCATCTGCCTGGTGCACAACGGCATCATCGAGAACTTCGAGGCGTTGCGTGCGAAACTCGAAGCCGAAGGCTATTCGTTCACATCCGACACGGATTCCGAGGTCGTCGCCCACGCGATCGACTACCACTACTCCAGGGAAAAGAACCTGCTGGAAGCGGTTCGAGTGGCCGTGCGGCGCCTGGAAGGGGCCTATGCGCTGGGCGTCATCGCCCGGGACGACCCCGGTCGCATCGTGGCGACCCGGGTCGGCAGCCCGCTGGTGGTGGGCGTGGGAATCGGCGAGAACTACATCGCTTCCGATGTCCTGGCGCTGAAGCCCGTCACCGACCGCTTCATCATCCTGGAGGAAGGCGACCTGGTGGAGATCACCCGGGACGGGATTTCCGTCTGGAACCTGGAGGACGAGTCCGTGGTGCGGGCCACGGTCAGGGTGGAAATGGCTGTCGACGACTTCGACAAGGGCAGCTACCGCCACCACATGCAGAAGGAAATCTTCGAGCAGCCCCGTGCGCTGGGCAACACGCTGGCGGGCAGGATCGGCAGGGAGCGGGTGCTCGAGCACGCATTCGGCGTGGGCGCGGGCGCCGTTTTCGACCGCGCGCGGGCAGTCACCATCGTCGCCGCCGGCACCAGCTACTACGCCGCCAGTGTCGCCGGCTACTGGTTCGAGGAGCATGCGGGCATTCCCTGCTCCGTGGAGATCGCCAGCGAATTCCGCTACCGCAAGCCGGTCGTTGCTCCCGACAGCCTGTTTGTCACCATCTCGCAGTCCGGCGAGACGGCGGACACCCTGGCGGCGCTGCGGGCTGCCAGGACACTTGGCTATTTCGCTTCCCTCACGCTCTGCAACGTCGCCACCAGTTCCTGTGTGCGCGAGTCGGACCTGGCGCTGATGATCCAGGCGGGGCCGGAGATCGGCGTCGCGTCCACCAAGGCGTTCACGGCGCAACTGACCGCGCTGGTGCTGCTGCTGGCGCTGCTCGGCCGGCGGCACGGTCTCGACGGGGCCAAGGAGAGCCGCCTGGTTGCGGGCCTGCACAATCTGGCGGCCTGTGTCGAACAGGCGCTCGCGCTCGATGGCCGCATCCGCGAACTGGCGGAACGGTTCGCAGACCGTCACCACGCGCTGTTCCTGGGCCGGGGCATCATGTACCCGGTCGCCCTCGAAGGGGCCCTGAAACTGAAGGAGATCTCCTACATTCACGCTGAGGGCTACCCGGCCGGCGAGCTCAAGCACGGCCCGCTGGCGCTGGTGGACGAAGACATGCCGGTGGTCGCGGTGGCCCCGAACGACGAACTGCTCGAGAAACTGCAGTCGAACCTCCAGGAGGTGCGCGCCCGGGGCGGCGAACTGTTCGTATTCGCCGACAGGAATTCCGGATTTCGTGACGGCCCCGGGGTCACGGTGATCCCGTTGCCCGAAGTCGACCCCCTGCTCGCGCCTATCGTCTACGCCGTGCCGTTGCAGTTGCTCGCCTACCACGTCGCGGTGCTCAAGGGCACCGACGTCGATCAACCGAGAAACCTTGCCAAGTCGGTGACGGTCGAGTAAGCACCAGCAGGTCCCGGGCCCGAAACCCGGGAGGACTCACCTGATGCCCCCCCGGTTTCGACCGCCGGCTCGTGGTCGGCATTGAAAACAACGAACGCCGGGGCGTTGTGCGACGCGTCACGACGTTTTTCGACGGCGCAACAGCCAAAATGCTCGGGCATACTAAGTCCGCAATCATGGACGTCTCCCACATACTCGATCACCTGAACGAGCCGCAGCGCGAAGCGGTCACGGCCCCGCTCGGCAACGCGCTGGTGCTCGCCGGCGCGGGCAGCGGCAAGACCCGGGTGCTGGTGCACCGCATCGCCTGGCTGATCGAGGCGGAGGGGGTCTCGCCCTTCGGGGTGCTGGCCGTCACCTTCACCAACAAGGCGGCGGCCGAGATGCGCCAGCGC
>CAZWZH010000033.1:0-4060 GCA_964638775.1 uncultured Pseudomonadales bacterium | reverse complement strand
GAGTGCCGGATCAGCACTTCCTGGTCCTGCAGGATCTGGTGGGTGATCGCGCCGGATTCCAGGCCCACCTGCGTGGCCTCCAGGGTGCTGCCGTCCTCGAGCCAGGCATCGCGCAGCAGCACCTTGCTGTGCTCCAGGTTGAAGCGCTGGGGCACGGTCTTCGCCGGCGGCAGGTAGCCGCGCGCTTCCCAGATGGCTTCGTTCACCGAGATGGGCCACATCGTGTGCGTGATGTACATGTTGGCGAACAGCAGGAGCTGCATGTTCGGAAAGATCACGTACTCGTCGAAGGCCCAGTTCGGGTCCTTTGCCGGGTTCATGCCGGGCGGCGTCTCCCCGGTGGCGAAGTTGGCCACCGACGGGCCGTGGGCGAAGGCCTGCAGCGCACTCGGCGTCGGCTGGAACTCCCGGTTTCCGAAGTAGGAGATCAGCCGGTTGCGCTCGAACAGGCGTATGTCGACCACGTGCCGCGAGGGCTCGGCCCTGTTGGTGAGAAAACCGGGCAGCGAGCGGCGGTGCAGCGTCTTGGCGTGATAGCCCTCCTGCTGCGAATCCACCAGCACTTTCCAGTTGGCCCGCAGGCGCGCGCGGTAGCAGAAGCAGACGCTGAACGCATCGAACGGATAGCCCTCCGTGAGGCCGTCGATCTCTTCGAGGTGCCCGGTGAGCGGCCGGTCCGGCTCGGGAGCCAGGTTCACGAAGACGAAGCCGTTCCAGGTGTCGGTGGGCAGTTCGTGCAGGCCCAGGTTCGGCTTGTCCAGGTCGAAGAACATGTCTTCCTCGGAAACCCCGAAGAGCTTGCCGTCGTTGCGGTAGGTCCAGCCGTGGTACTTGCAGGTGAAGCGGTTGCGGCGGCCGCATTCGTCCCACACCAGCTTGTTGCCGCGGTGGATGCAGACGTTGTGGAAGGCGCGCACCCGGTTGTCGGCACCGCGCGTGATCAGTATGGAGGCCGGAATCACGTCGATGGAGCGAACCACGTAGTCGCCGGGCTGCGGGATCTCGTCCGCGCGGCCCATGTGCAGCCAGGTGTTCCGGAATATGCGCTGCCGTTCCTTCTCGTAATACTCGGGTGAAATGTACGGCTCGATCGGCACCGGCCCGGTGCCGAGTTCCGGGTATTCGAGCGTGTACCGCCGCTCGCTGGATGCGCCCATCAAGATTCCCCTGTGGTTCCGGTTACCGCGTCAGGCCTCCTCCCTCTCATGCTTTTCGAAGGACAGGTCCTTCTGCAGGATGTTGTGGTGGATGGTCTTCGAGATGGGCGAGAGGTCGCTCGCCGCGCACTGCCAGGATTCGCCCTCGTCATCCGTCGCCCAGAGTTCGCCGTCGGTGTTCGCCGCGTAGATGCTCGAGCCCCCCGGCCAGGCATTGATGCACATGGCCTCGAAGCTGGCGTCGAGGCGGGCGGGCATGCCGTTGTCGACGATCTCCCATGACTCCCCGCCGTTGCGGGTTCTCGCCACCTTGGGGTTGGCGCTCTTGGACTGCATCCAATGGTAAGGGTCCGCATCGCCGCCGCAGACGAACATGACGTCCTCGTCCAGGGGATTCACCACCATCGGATCCGGGTAACCGATGGGCTTGATCCGCTCTGACAACTCGTTCCAGTTCTCTCCGGCGTCGTCGCTGCGATAGAAGCCGTAGCCCGTGGGCAGGAACAGGCGGTCCGGGTTGCCGCTCATGATGAGCACGCGGTGCACATCGTCGTTGAACCCCTGCAATTCCTGCCAGGACTCCCCGCCGTCGGTGGTCTTGAACAGCCCGCCCTGTTCCACACAGGCGTAGAGGGTATCCGCATCCTCCGGGTGGATGGATACGTTGATGACATGGGCATCGTGGGGCGGCGCGGGGAAGGTCCAGTTCGGCACGCTCGGCATCGACAGCAGCGACGCCAGTTCCCGCCAGTTTCGTCCCAGGTCGTCGCTCACGTAGAGATGCGCGGGCTCCGTTCCGGCGAAAAGCCGCATGTCGCCGTTCGTGCGCACGTAGTTCACGCAGTAGACGTTGTCGGAGGCGATGCCGTTCGTGCGCTTGTCCCAGGATTGCCCGTCGTCCTCGCTGATGAACAGGCCGGCATCGTGGGTGGAGGCCAGAATGACGCCGGACTCGGGCTCCCGGGCGATGGCGATGGCGTGATGCTCTTCGAGCGCCCGTCCCGTTTCGTTCCAGGGCTCGCCGGCGCCGGCGCGCTCCAGGGTCGCAACGCCGCGGACGGTCGCCACCAGCAACCGGTTGGACGGTTCCTCCGAGGAGTAGGTGGTCGGCCCGCCGTGAGATAGGCAGATTGTCATGTTCGTGTCTCCTTGATCTGTTGCATTGCCGGCATCGATCCCCGGACTACTCCGGCATGGGCGGAAAGGCGCCGGACTGGGCCGCCACGCCGCCGTCGACGCTGATGACGGCGCCGGTGACGAAGGAAGCCGCGTCCGAACACAGCCAGAGTACCGCATCGGCGATCTCTTCCGGCCTGCCCATGCGATTGACGGGCTGCATCACGGTCATGGCCTCGCGAACTTCCGGTATGTCGCCGACGAAGTCGCTGATCATCTGTGTGGCGATGACGCCCGGGCAGATGCAGTTGACCCGCACACCCGTCAGGGAACACTCCAGCGCGGCGGCCTTGGTCAACCCGATCACGCCGTGCTTGCTCGCCACGTAGTGGGCCATGGTCCGGTAGCCGAAGAGCGCCGCCGTGGAAGCGGTATTGACGATGACGCCGCTGCCCTGGCCCGTCATTACCGGTATCTGGTACTTGAGGCCAGCCCAGACGGACTTCAGGTTCACGCCGATGACGTGATCGAAATTCTCCTCCGAACAGGTCGCGATCGGCGTGAATTCACCGTCGATGCCGGCGTTGTTGTGGGCGAAATCCAGCCGGCCGAAGCGCTCCACGGCGAAGGCGACGGCGGCTTCCACGTCGGCGGTTTTCGACACATCCGTCGCGATGAAATCGGCATCTCCACCGGCGTCCCTGATGAGCCGCACGGTTTCCTCGCCCCCGGCGGAATCGATGTCGGCACAGGCCACAGCCGCGCCCTCCCGGGCGAAAGCGATCGCGGTCGCCTGGCCGATTCCGCCGCCGGCACCGGTCACCAGGCCGGCCTTGCCGGCAAACCTGTCCGCCATCTGCGTGCTCCTCCCGTCGATTCGCGCCTGCTGACTTAGACGCCAGTCACTGCCGGCACCCCACCTCGGGCCACGACCGGTCGGTGCCAGTCAGAGTGCCCGACTACGCCACCAGCGGAAATTGCCTACATTCATTTCAGCCATTGCCCATAGCGCGTGAGCTGGCAATTGCGCGACTCTGCGGGAGAACGAACAGGGGGCAGCGCATGTCGAAACCGGTCAGTCACGACCAGAATTTCAAGAACCTGATTCTCGACTATCCGGGCGATTCCCTGGCGTTCTTCGCCCCGGAAGAAGCGCCCGGCCCCGATGATCAGGTGAGCATCGTCCCGGTGCGCCAGGAACAACTCAAGGAACGCCTGGGCATCCGCTTCCGGGCGCTGGACGTGCCGCTGCTCGTGGAATGGGACGACGGCCGCCGCGAGGCGGTGCTGTTCGCATTCGAAGAGGAAACCGACGCCCGGCGCTTCTCCCTGCACCGGCTGGCCCACTACTGCCTCGACCTCGCCGAACTGTACAAGACCGACCGCGTGGTGCCGGTCGCCATCTTCCTGCGGGAGGCGGAGACTGCCCCCGCATCGCTCACCCTGGGTACCGAGCTTCGCCGTTACCTGGCGTTCGGCACGCTCGCCTGCAAGTTCAAGGAGATGCCCGCCGAGCACTGGCTGGACAGCAAAAACCTGGTGGCGCGGGTCAACCTGCCGAACATGCAGAGCCCGAAGCACCGCAAGGTCGAGATTTACGCCGCGGCCACCAAAGGATTGCTGGCGTTGGAGCAGGACAGCGAGAAGCGGGCCAAGTACATCGAATTCATCGACATCTACGCCGGCCTCACCGACAATGAGTACCGGCGTTATCGACAGCAGTATCCCGAGGACAGTTCCACCATGGCAGGAATCATCTCAAGGGCCCGCGAAGAAGGCATGCAGCA
>CAZWZH010000032.1:0-10802 GCA_964638775.1 uncultured Pseudomonadales bacterium | reverse complement strand
TGATCAGCGGGGTGAGCAGGCCGCTGAACAGATCCGTCGTGTGATAGCTGCAGCGCGTCTCGCCAAGCGCGGTAACCCGTTGTTCCTTGCTTGAATACAGCAGAAACCGGGCCAGCACGCTGGTGTCCCACTCCAACCGGTGCGGCGGATCGACCGCGCGCACCCATTCCTTGCGGTCCATGTGCCAGCGCCCCAGCACAATGTGCAGGTGGATGGGCGAACCTACCTTGAAGTCCGTGTCGAGACGCGTGGTGAACGGGTTCCAATCTCCGTAGCTCGCCGCTTCGGTCAACACGCTCCAGACGACCTCGGCGGGTGCTTCGATCTCCATCGTTTCCGAGGACTCCAGTAAGCGTCTGAACACCTTCCCTCCCGAGTGTACCGAACCGGGCAGTTCGGTACGTTTGTTTCAATTCGGTGCACGCAGCTCAGCACGCACGGCCCGGCGGAGGCATCGAGCATATCGGCAGGAATCGTCATGCGGCAAATCATTCGCCCGGCCGCGCCTTGATGTGGAACAATCGGCAGCGAGTTCGCATACGGCGCTTCCCTTTCGGCGCACGGCCACATCATCCTGCACAACGCAAGGCTTTCAGACGAGCTTAACGCGCCGAAAGGGAAGCGCCGTATACCAACTCTTTCCCGAGATTCGGCGTTGTTCTTTCCACGTCCTCGTCCCGGCCCGACGGGTTCCCGACTCGCAAGGATCAGAGTGAGGCTGCCCAGTGCTCGGCCCGCTCCCAGAGCAGCGCAGCGACGTCCCGGTCCCTGGTTGTAGCCCCGGCCTCGCCAATCCCGCAACGCTCGTAATACCGTCCCCCCTCCAGCGGTTTCCGGCTCGCACACATGATTGACGTCTGCGCGCCGTGTTCCGGTCGCAGCAGAACTGGCGCATCAAGCCTTGGGAAAATCCTGCGTAACGGCGCTGCCAGCGAATCTTCGGAAATTTCCAGCCGGGTCAGATTGGTGGAAACCGAGCCCGGATCCACGGCAAAGGCCTGCACGTTGTGTTGCTCCGCAAACCGCCTTTGCAATTCGAATGTGAAGTGCGCCAGCGCCAGCTTCGAGCGTCCGTAGGCGTCCCAGGCATCATAGCCCGCCGGCGGCGCGAACAGGCTCTCGTTGCTGACCGTTTCGTGCAGGTGGGAGACGACGTTTAGAATGCGGGCATCGCCGCTCTGCCGCGCGCCTCGTTTGAGGGCCGGCAGGAGCAGCCTCGTCAGGTGAAACGGACCGAGGTAGTTGGTTCGCCAGTGAATTTCGAAGCCGTCCGGCGACCGCGGAGGCACATTCTTTCTCGCGAATACGCCCTTGTGGACGCCGGCGTTGTTGATCAACACATGCAGCCCCCCGTTGTGGGCTTCGGTGTACCAGTCGGCGAATGCTGTAACGCTTGCCGCATCGGTCAGGTCCAGGCGCCTCACCGTGACCCGGCCCGAATCCTGACGACTCTCTTCAAGGTCCTGGCGAAACGACTTCTCGAGTGCAGGAGCGTCGCGAAGGCAGGTGGCCACTACGTCCGCGCCCCAACGCACCAGCGTCCGGACTGTCTCGTAACCGATCGACCCTGGTGAAGACCCGGTCACAATGATCTGACGCCCACACAGGTCCACCCGTTCCGCCATCGGCTTCGGGCGGAACAGGCGGTAGACATGGCTGATGCCTTTGACAAAGGAACTGGGCATGCGAACAGACCCCTCCACAGGACCCGGGGGCAATGGCCAACTCCAGGCTGGCGCAGCGACCGGAACCGGTTTTTCGAACCTCGGCAGACCGCCGGACAACTGACGACACGGCGGCCAGACTCGGCCAACCCTGCTGCCTCAGGCCGAACGCCGCTCCTTTGCAAGCGATTCGAACCGGCCGATGAATTCCTCCTGGCCCACTTTTCGGGCGGCAGCGGCAACCAGCAGTTCGGCCAGTGCCGCCGGCTCCGGCTGGGAACAGGCATTGCATTTCAGCATTGCCACGCTTGCGGTCAAGGCCGTTCGCTTGTTTGCATCGTTGAAAGGATGGCCAACCGTAATCGCGTAAGCCAACAACGCCGACAACCGCCACGGGTCGCGATAGTCGGGGTCGTAGTGAGCGTGATTGTAGATGCGTTCGACGGTTGCCGACAGCGATGCCCCCATACGCAGACCGGGAAGGCCTCCGTCACGCCGCAGTACAAGTTCGTGAATGTTGAAGATTTCCTCTTCCGCCAATACAACTATCTGGTTGCGAGCCATGTGATCGCGTCTCCATATTCGTCGATCACCTGATCGACGGCCGTTCTGACTTCAACAGGGTCCGCGACTATCAACTCGAAGGCTTCATTGGGGACGTAGAAGCCCTGCAACTCGTTGTTCTTGAGGATACCGACCGGCTTGCCGGTCTGACTGGCCTCTTCCATTACACGAGCTGGAGATTGCTTTAGCCGAGACACTGTTACCAATTTGCAAGCGTTCATGAGTTGGTCTACCGGTTGGTTGGTTTTTGAATTGAGAATCGAACTTCAAGAATAGAGGTTTCAGGACTTGAATGACTCATTCCTTACACATGTACTAAATTACGTACTTGGAACCAAATTTAGTACTATTCGGGAAGCATTGCAAGACCGATATCGACAGCGCGCAACGGCATGCGCGCCACCGAAGTAGCGCGTTAGCGTCAGATGCTCGCCTTGAGACTGAGACTGTAGGTGATGCCCGGGTCGTAACTCTCATAGGGCAGGGCGCCCTGGGTCCACTCGACTTCGTTGTTGAGGATGTTCTTCACCTTGAGTTCGAGTTCGAGGTGGGTGTCGTAGGGGCGAAAGGTGTAGCGCGCCAGGAAATCGAGCTGTCCCCGAGCTTCCTCGACAATGTTTGGCGCGTTCTCTGCCCCCACAAGAATGATCCGTTCGCCCGTGTAGTTATACGCCAGCGAGCCTTCGATGCCCGCATCGTAGTTCGTGTAGGTCAGAATCAGGTTGCCGAGCATATCGGACTGGCCGCTTATCTCCCGCTCGTTCTCGAACAGCCGCGCAATCTGCCGGGAGCCGGTCACGGGCACGTCGCTTGGCGACTCGCCCTCGCCGAACAGGGTTACCTTCGAGTCGATCAGGGAGAAGTTCGCGTTCAGCGTGAAGGTGTTCCACGCGTCTCCCCAGTCAAACCACTCATTGAAAGGCAGGTCCTTGCGCAATTCGATTTCCACCCCTTCCAGCGTCGCCTCTTCGCCGTTGAACCAGGTAAAGATGTCGTTCTGCGCTTGGACCTTGCCGATCTCGATGGGGTTTTTGAAATCCTTTCTGAACACACCCACGGAAAGGCTGTCGGCGGCGCCGAAATACCACTCCAGGCGGGCGTCGTAGTTGTCGAGCCTGGCCGGCTCCAGGAATACGTTACCGCGGTACAGGTTGGAGTCTTCGGGGTTGCGAATGGTCGTACCGGTGATTTCCAGCAGGCTGGGCCGGTTGACCGTCTTGGAATAGGCCAACCGGAGCTGCAGGTCGTTGACGAACTCGAAGGTCAGGGATGCGGCGGGCAGGGTGTCCCTGTAGTCCTGGCTGACCGCGTTGTCGGTACCTTCCTCGGTGTTGCCGCCGAAGGCGTCGGCGAACAGCGTCGTATCCTCGTAGCGTACCCCCACCGCCGCCCGGATGCGCGGCGTGAACTGGGCGTCCATTCCCCCGTAGAAGGAACTGGTTTCCTCGCCCGAGGTGGCGAAGGGGAAGATGCCCGCAGCATTGGCGGCGCCCGCGGAGAAGTCGCGCGCATCGAGCCAGCCCCTGCCCCAGTTGTCGATCCCGAAAAGCTGTTCCGGCGTCATGAGCG
Source organism: uncultured Pseudomonadales bacterium (assembly GCA_964638775.1). Classification (GTDB taxonomy): domain Bacteria; phylum Pseudomonadota; class Gammaproteobacteria; order Pseudomonadales; family Azotimanducaceae; genus Azophilus. Next base: position 7,005 of record CAZWZH010000032.1, on the reverse strand, counting down.
CAACGTAGTGAGGCGCCTGCGGCGTCAGGTCGAAGCGGAAGAAGCGGTCGCGGCTTGCGCGCACCCGCTGATAGTCCGACCAGCCCGCCTTGAGGTCCATTTCCACGCCGCCGAGCATCAGCGGCAGGTTCAGGTCGACCCCGTACTCCTCGATCTCGTCCCGGAGTTTCGAGAACACTCGGTCGGGGGCCTGGAACACGTCGCGCAGGTCGCCGGCCGCCTGCCGGTTCGGCGTGACCACTTCCTCGAGGCCGTCGGAGTTGTGGGCATAGGTGTAAGTGCGGGTATCGGGGGAATCCCGGGTGGCGGCGCCATCGATGGCCCGCCAGTTGACGGACAACTGGTCGAAGGTGCCCACATCGAAATAGTGCTCGCCCTTGATCTGGGTGGAACGAATGTAGTTTTCCGTCCACTGCAGCCGGTAGCTCACCACCCGGGTGCCGGTGGTGACATCGTCCTCGCTGGACAGGCCCCGGAACCGCTGTGTCTCGTCGTCGGCCTGGCGCAGGATCACCTGGGAGAGCTGGATGGAATGATCGTTGTTGAACTCGATGCCCAGGTTTAGAAAGCCGCTCCAGTTGATGGTCTGGCGCGTGGTGAACTGCCGGTAGTCGACGGTCTGGGTACTGCCCCCGTCGATGCCCGTAAACTCGTAGCGCCGGTAGTCCTTGTCACGGTTGTTGTAGTCATTGGTGTATTTGCCCGCCGCGAGCAGGCCAACCGACGCACCGTTGTCGAAGTCGTACCGGTAACCCATCTCTCCCTCGCCGGTGTAGTTGGGCTTCAGCCTGTCCTTCTCCCGGATGTGCCAGAAGTTGTAGAAACTGGCGCCGAGGCTGGCGCTCTCGGGCCAGGGCGTTGCCTCGAACGCTTCACTTGAAATCAGCTTGATGTTGTCGGGAATGTTACGCGTGCCGTCGTCGAATCCCCAGTTGTCGCGCCCTCCCCCGTGATAGGAGAGGCCGTCGCTGCCGGTGGTCTCGGAGTTGCCGCCGATCTGCACCTTCGCGGAAAGGTAGTTCTCCTCGGGCGTCGCCCTGGTGCGGATCATGACCACGCCGCCGGAGAAGTCGCCCGGATACTCCGGCGAGAAGGTCTTCTGCACCAGCAGGTTGCGCACGATGCTGTTGGGCACGATGTCCAGCGGCACCGTCTTCTGGAACGGCACCGGAGAGGAAATGCGAGCGCCGTCCAGCAGGGTCGACGAGTAGCGTTCGCCCAGGCCCCGCACGTAGACGTACTTGCCACCCACCAGGCTGAGCCCCGTTATCCGTGACAAGGCATCGCCGACGCTTGTGTCGGCGAGAAGCTCCAGCGCCTCGGTGTCGAGGACATTGGAAACTTCCGAAGTCGTGCGCTTCTCGTCCGGAATGAAGGTCCCGATCACGACGACCTCCTCGACTCGCCGGCTCGCCGTGGCGACAGCGGCCGGCGGCTCTTCTTCGCTTCCCGCCACCTCGGCGGCCAGGCTCCCCCAGCCCGTCAGTAGCCCCAGCACCAGCATCGACGTCGGAAGGGTTGTCAACCAGCAGTGTTTTCTTGCCATTGCTAGTTGTCCAGCCCAACCGTCCAACCGGACCCCCAGTTGGCGATGTTGGAACCGATGATCGAACTGCCGGCATCGTTATCGAAACGCGCCGTCGGCAGCGGTACCGGGTTCGGCGCCGAGCCGTCTTCGATCACGTTGGTGGAGCCGTCAAGGAACGATTGCACCGCTGCCGCGTCATCGCCTTCGTTGACCGTCGAACAGTCCAGCCTCACGCCGGAGAACCGGATTCGCGTGCCCGGCAGGTTTGCCGATTCACCCTGCACCCGCAGGCAGTTGGCGGACCCGGATACTTCGGAGTTGTACAGGTGCAGGCCGGTGCCCCGGCGCAGCCGGATGGCCCGCTCGCCCGAATGGCCCCGCATGGTCATGTTGGCGATGTGGGGCTCCGAGATCGGCGCTGCGTTCTCGTCGCCATCGCGGTTGTCCGCCTCGATCATGTTGTCGGCGGTAACGGATTGCGGCTGCACGATGTGCAGGTACTGGATGCTGCCCACCCAGCCGTCCGTCCAGTCGAGGCTGTCGTCCGCGTTGCCCACCAGCACCACGTGGGTGGCGTTCACGGTGCCGCCGAAGAATTCCACGCCGTCGTCGAGGCTGTTATAGACCTGGATATGGTCCACGTCCGTGCCGTTGCCCACGCCCTGGAAGGCGATGCCGTTCAACTGGTTCTCCGGGTCGACGTTGGAGCCGGCGAACTTGACCACCAGGTAGTGCAGCGTGCCGCTGGAGTCGTTCGGGTCGCCGCCGCCGAACCGGCCGGAGTTGGCTTCCCCCTCCTTGGTGCAGTCCGCGGTGCCGGCCCGCGCGCCTTCCGGACAGTCGTTGATTGGCGCGTTGCCGTTGATCACCAGCCCGCCCCAGAGACCCCGGGTGCGCACCGGGTTCGCAATGTCGCCGTTTACGTCGTCGACTGCGGTCATGGTGACCGGCGAGTGCCGCGTACCGTTCGCCTCGATGCGCGAACCCCTGGAGATGACCAGGAAGTCTTCCGCGTCGTCACCGATGATCATCGTGCCCGATTCGATGTCGAGTACCGCCGAATCACGGTTGTCGCCGCCGATGGTGACCTTGCCGTCAAGAATGTAGTAGTTGGAGCGGGTCAACGTCATGTCGCTCGTGACCGTGCCCGTCATCCGGCAGGTGCGCCGGCCGCCCACCCACTCGTCCGCGTCGAGCCGTGTGGTGCCGTCGGGGCATGCGAAATCCGCTGCCGCGTGCAGCGCGGCGGAGTACTTGTTGCCGCCGTCCCCGGCGACCTTGCCCTCCGTTTCGTTGAGGTCGTTGCCGGTGGGCGGCACATCGCCGGTCTTCGTGCCGTCCGGTTGGCCGGACCGCATGCCGCCCGGGTCACGGGTGGACGCGGAAGCACCCTGCGCGCTGCCGAACTCCGGCTGCATGGCATGGCTGACCGAGCCGGCGACCGTCCAGCCGGCCGACCAGTCCTCGGCGCCGAACGCGCCGATGAAGTCGGTGTTGTCGAAGAACGTGTCGACGATGCTCACCGGGTCCACCGCATCGCCGTCGGCCGACACGTTGGTGGCGCCGCCCAGATACGCCGCCACGGCTCCGTCGCTGTCGCCCTGGTGCGTTTCGGCGCAGGCGAAACTGACCCCTTCGATGGTGAGGCCGGTGCCGAGGAGATTGCGGCTAGAGCCGTCCACGCGGATACAGGTGGCCGAGCCGTCGATGAAACTGTTGCGCAGCGCCAGGCCCGTGCCCCGCCTGAGGCGCAGGGCGTTCTCGTCCCGATTGCCGTGCACCGACATGTTGGCAATGGTGGGGTTCGACCGGGGGGTGGCCCCTTCGTCGCCTTCGCGGTTGTCGGCCTCGATGGCGTTGTCCGCCGAGTCGGTCTGTTCGATATAGAGATACTGGATGCGGCCGGTCCAGCCGTCCGTCCAGTCCAGCGAATCGTCGGCGTTGCCGGTGAGCACCAAATGCCTGGCGTTGACGGTGCCGCCGAAGAACTCCACGCCGTCGTCGAGGTTGTTGTGCACCTGGACGTAGTCGACCTCGGTGGCATCGCCCACCCCCTGGAAGGCAATCCCGTTCAACTGGTTCTCGGGGTCTACGTTGGAACCGGCGAAGCGCACGCTCACGTACTTGAGCACGCCCGAGTCGTCGTTCGGGTCGGAACCGCCGAACAGCCCGGAATTGGCTTCGCCTTCCTTGGTGCAGTCGTCCGTGGCGCCGGCGGCGCCTTCCGGGCAATCGTTGATGGGCGCGTAGCCGTTTATGACCAGGCCGCCCCAGAGACCACGGTCGTTGTCTTCCGCATCGCCGTCCACCTCGGCCCGGGCGGTGAACAGGATCGGCCGGTCGAGGCCGCCGTCTTCGTCGGAACCGTCGGCCATCAGCCTGCAGCCCCGCTCGATGACCAGGAAGTCTTCACTGCCGCCGCCGGCCAGAACCGCGCCCGGCGCCATGTCCAGTTTGCAGCCGCCGCCATCCGGGGGGGTGACGCGCAAGGCGCCGCCGGAAATCTCGAAGATGACGTCGTTGCCGAGCAGCAGGCCGGTGGGATCGAGCCTGCCGTCGGCCAGCCCGGAAACATCGATGGTGTAGATCGGCCTGTTTTCGAACGCTGCCGATGCCGTCGATCCGGAGTCGGCGATGACGGACCGGAGGCCTTCGGGAATGACACTGGCCGTCGCCGTATCGTCGACCGGCGGTTCCGGTTCGGGTTCCGGATCCGGCGGCGGGTCCGGCTCCACCTCCTGGATTGTCACGACCGACCCCGGCGATGCGTTCTCGGACGAGCCGCCGCAGGCAACAAGGAAAAACGCGCCGAGCGCCAGCGCGCCCATCCTTGGCAGTTGCAGGTTCATGAAGTCCGTCGGAAATTGTTGGGGTAAAGCACGAATCCTCGAGACGCGACGCGCGTTTCGAAGACGCAAGGTAGTGGGGCCATATGACAAATCCGTGTCAGATTTGTGACCAGTCCGAGACAGACTCCCCCGCCCATCGCGAGCGCGGGCCATGGCATTCGACCGAAGTTCAATTCGCGCGAAAACACGCGCGACGCCGGCAAACTTCCGGGCGCCGCCCCGGTGGTTGCGTGTCCGGCAGCTACGGCCGCGGAGAAGGCCGACGGCCGACCGGATGCCGGGATCGGCCCGGGCGTGAATGGAGAACGATCGGAATCTTTGCTTGCACGCCAAAAAAAACATAGGTACATTCTTCCGTAGGAAATAAAAGCCTATAATTTTCTGGCGAAAAGGAGGCTGAAATGAACCCGAAAATTTTTCATAACCTGCTGATATTAATTCCGTTTTCCCTCCTGTTCGCAGCTTGTGCCAGCAACGGCATCGACCATCCCACCCACTTCTGGCAGGAAACCCACGCCAAAACCGAGCGCGAGTACCGTATCGACAACGACGCCTGTCACGAGCAATTCGGCGTTGAAGAAAGTAAACAAATGCGCGCCGAGTCCCCCTCATTCGAGGCGTACCGAAACTGCATGGTCGAAAAGGGCTACGTACTGCAAAGCTATCTCTGAGCCCACCCCGGTCCGGCGACCGCGGCCAAACTCCGAATCCAATCCCGGCTATCGGAGTTGCCAGCCCGCTCAACCCTGAACTATGGTTCCCGGGCACCGACAGAAGCACGAGGGAAATGCAGCGTTCGCCCTTTTCAGGCGCTACCGGACTTCCGGACCGGACACCGGCCTGAGCGATGGATGCGGCACGCGCCGCCCAGGCGATTCTCGATCACTTCAGAGCGTACCGCCGCGCGTTCGAATCCGTCACCGCCGCGGCCGGACAGCGGTTTCTGTCGGCGGACTGGCGCGGCGTACAGGACGCGAGCGCCAGGCGGCTCGATCTCTACAACGTCCACATCGAAGCGGCAGTGGCAAGGATTGCGGGCGAACCATCCGGTACCGCCGCTTTCCCGTCCGGGTTCTGGCTCGAAGCCAAAGAGCGCTACCGCAAGCTGATCGCCCACCGGCCGGACGGTGACCTCGCCGAAACCGCCTACAACTCCGTGTACCGGCGCGCCATCGACCCCGACTTTCCGGTGGACGACGACCTGTTCGTCCATTCCTCCTTCCAGCGGGCCCCGCCCCCGTCGGCGGACCCGGTTTTCACGACCTACGCCACCGCGGGCGGCGTGGCCGCCATGTTGCGTCGAATGCTCGACGAACAGGTGGGCGAGCTGAACTGGCAGGACCTCGACCGCGATCTCGCCAACATCCTGACTTCCCTCGCCGAAGCCGGCCTCGACCGCCAGGGCGCGCCGAGCCTGGAGGTGGATGTGGTCAATTCCCTCTTCTACCGCAACAAGGGCGCCTACATCGTCGGCCGCCTGCGCTTTGGCGAGCGGGTCCGGCCCTTCTCCCTGCCGCTTTCCCTCGATGCGGAGCGCAAGGCATACATCGATACGCTGATTTGCGACGAAGACGAACTGTCCATCGTATTCAGCTTCACGCGGGCCTACTTCATGGTCGGCTCGTCCTACCCCTTCGGGCTCGTGGAGTTCCTGCACAGCCTGCTGCCGAACAAGAAACGGTCCGAGATCTACGCCTCGATCGGTGAGCACCGGCACGGCAAGACCGAGTTCTACCGCGATTTCCTGCGCCACCTCGAGCGTTCCGACGACAAGTTCGAGGTCGCGCCCGGAATCAAGGGAACGGTGATGACCGTCTTCACGCTGCCGTCCTACCAGACGGTGTTCAAGGTCATCAAGGACCGGTTCGCCCCCCAGAAATACGTCACCGCCAACGACGTGAGGAACAAGTACTACATGGTGAAGAGCCATGACCGGGTGGGCCGGATGGCGGACACCCAGGAATTCGAGAACTTCTCCCTGCCCCTGGAGCGGCTGGCGCCGGGTCTCCTCGACGAACTGCGCGCCGTGGCGGCCGGTTCCGTCGCCGTAGACGGAGAGGCGGTGCGCATCGAGCACCTGTATACGGAGCGTTCCATGACACCGCTGAATCTTTACGTCGGCAGCGCGAGAGGGGCGGCACTAACCGATGCGCTGGACGAATACGGCAACGCCATCAAGCAACTCGCCGCCGCCAACATCTTCCCCGGCGACATGCTCCTGAAGAACTTCGGCGTCACCCGCCACGGACGGGTGGTGTTCTACGACTACGACGAGATCTGCTACCTGACCGACGTCAACTTCCGCGCCATTCCCGAAGCCACCAACATGGAGGACGAGATGTCCGCCGACCCCTGGTATTCGGTGGCGCCGAACGATGTGTTTCCCGAAGAGTTCCGCCGCTTCCTGTTCGGGCGCGCGGAAACCAAGCGCCTGTTCGAAAAGATGCACGGCGACCTGTTCGACCCGGAGTACTGGCGCGACCTGCAGCGCGCCATTCGCGACGGCCAGGTGATCGACGTATTCCCCTACCGGCGCAGGAAACGCTTCTCGGCGCGCGACGCGGCGAGCCTCGTGGAGTAATGGAACAACAACCTTGGGCTGGACAGCATCACATTCCGCACCGCCAC
>CAZWZH010000031.1:0-15365 GCA_964638775.1 uncultured Pseudomonadales bacterium | reverse complement strand
AGCCCAGGTAGCGGTAATCGTGCAGGACGTTTTCGGCCTCTCCGGGGCCGGGGAGGGCAATTTCGGTGTGGGCGGGGCTCTCTCGCGCTCCGCCATTCGTATAGGCTGCCCGCTGTTCCGCTGCTTCCTGTAACGGCAGGGGCCGGTCGATGGCCGCCACGTCCCAGTGCGCCTGGTAGCGGTGTCCGGACAGTGATTCGAGCGCTCCGGAGCGGGCCAGGAACTCGAGGCCCTGCCGGTTCAGGCCGGCGCGCCGGCAGAGGTCTTCGGAATCGCGGAAGGGCTGTCGGTCGGCGATGGCCAGGCCGGTTTCCTCCTTCAGGCCTTTCACCAGCCGCAGGCCCAGGCGCAGGGCCGGTTGCCCCCCGGGGCGGGCGGGCGGTTCGAGGCGGTGGTCCCAGTGGCTGTGCTGCACGTCGGCCGGGCGCACGTCCAGGCCGTGCCGGCGCGCATCCTGGATGAGTTGCGACGGCGAGTAGAAGCCCATGGGCTGGCTGTTCAGTATGCCGCAGTAGAAGGCTGCCGGTTCGTGGCATTTGAGCCAGGCGGACACGTAGACGAGCAGGGCGAAGCTGGCCGCGTGGGATTCGGGGAAGCCGTATTCGCCGAACCCCAGGATCTGCTTGAACACCCGCTGCGCGAAATCCAGGCTGTGGCCGCGCTCCGTCATGCCGTCGATGAGCTTCTTCTCGAAGGCCTCGAGTTGCCCCCGCCGGCGCCAGGCGGCCATGGCACGGCGCAGCCGGTCGGCCTCGCCGGCGCTGAAGCCGGCCGCCACCATGGCCAGTTCGATCACCTGTTCCTGGAAGATGGGCACACCGAGGGTGCGCTCCAGCACACGGCGCACCGCATCGCTGGGGTAGGTAACGGGCTCCAGGCCCTGCCGGCGGCGCAGGTACGGGTGCACCATGTCACCCTGGATGGGCCCGGGCCGCACGATCGCGACCTCGATGACCAGGTCGTAGAAATTCTGCGGCTTCAGGCGCGGCAGCATGGACATCTGCGCGCGGGATTCCACCTGGAAGACCCCGACGCTGTCGCCGTCCTGCAGCATGCGGTAGGTTTCCGGGTCTTCGGGCGGGATGCTCGCCACTTGTATGCGAGGGGTGCCCCCGCCGGCCCGGTAGCCGTTCACGGCGGTCAATGCCTTGCGGATGGCCGTCAGCATGCCGAGGCCCAGCACGTCCACCTTCATCAGCCCGAGCGCTGCCAGGTCGTCCTTGTCCCACTGGATGACGGTGCGCTCCGCCATGGCCGCGTTCTCCACCGGCACCAGTTGCGCCAACGGCTCCCGGGAGATGACGAAACCGCCGACGTGCTGCGAGAGATGGCGGGGGAAACCCAGAATGGCGGGAACCAGGGCCAGGAACTGCCGCACCAGGCGGCTGTCGGGGTCGAGCCCGGCCTGGCTGAACTGTTCGCGGAGCTTGTCGTGATCGTCCCACCAGGCGAAGGACTTGGCCAGGAGGTCGAGCAGGTCCGCATCCATGCCGAGCGCCTTGCCCACGTCGCGGATGGCGCTGCGCAGCCGGTAGGTGATGAGGGTCGCGGCCAGCGCCGCCCGCTCGCGCCCGTAGCGCTTGTAGATGTACTGGATGACCTCCTCGCGCCGCTCGTGCTCGAAATCAACGTCGATGTCCGGCGGTTCGTTGCGCTCCCTGGAGACGAAGCGCTCGAACAGCAGGTGCATGCGGGCCGGGTCGACCTCGGTGATGTGCAGGCAGAAACAGACAGCCGAGTTGGCCGCCGACCCGCGCCCCTGGCAGAGGATGTCCTGGCTGCGGGCGAACTGGACGATGTCCTGCACCGTGAGGAAATAGTGCTCGTAGTTGAGGACCCGGATGAGTTCGAGTTCCCGGCGGACAAGTTTCAGAACATCGTCGGGAACGCCCTCCGGCCAGCGTTCGCGCGCCCCGGCCAGGGTAAGTTGTTCCAGGTATTCGAACGGCGTCAGGTGCGGGGGAACCAGTTCCTCGGGGTACTGGTAGCGCAACTCGTCCATGGAAAAACGGCAGAGCCCCGCAATGTGGGCCGCCTCGTCGAGGAGTTCGCCCGGGTAGAGTTCCCCGAGTGCCGGGATGGGCCGCAGGGTTCGCTCGGCGTTGCAGAACGCGGCGCCGCCCAGTTCGGCCACCGGGGTCTTCAGGCGGATGGCGGTCATCACGTCCTGCAGCGGCTGCCGCACCGGGTCGTGGGTGTGCACGTCGTTGCAGGCCACGATAGGCAGGCCGAGCCGCATGGACAGGGTGAGTGCATGGGCGGTTTTGTCCAGGTCGCTGCTTTCCCGGAAAAGCTCGAGAGCGATCCAGAGCCCGCAGCGCTCGCCGATTTTGCCGGCGAGTGCGTCGAGACGCCCAGGTACTACCGGCGAATCGGCAGCCGGGCGGGCGAACAGGGCCTTGATGCGCTCGCCGTCGGCAACAAGGGTTTCGATGGTTGTTCGAGAAGCGCTCCAGGGTATCCAGAGCGCCAGGCAGGCCTTCAGGCCATAGCGGAAATCTTCGAGTTCGGCCCGGTATTCGCCCTTGGGGGAACGTCGCCGCAGTCTGGTGATGAGCCCGGCAAGCTGGCCGTAGGCGCAACGGTCGGGCGCCAGCAGGACGAGTTTGCCGCAGGCATCGTCGAGCCGGAACTCGGCGCCGACAATGAGCTTGACGCCGTGCTCTCTCGCGGCCAGGTGCGCCTTGGCCAGGCCGGCGAACGAACACTCATCGGTGATCGCGATGGCCGTATAGCCGAGTTGCGCGGCCCGCTCGACCAGTTCTTCCGGATGCGAAGCGCCGCGCAGGAAGCTGTAGTTGCTCAGGCAGTGGAGTTCCGCGAAGGGCCGCGGCGCCTGCCCGGCCCCCTCGTTTTGCCCGGCGCATCCCGGCTGCGGGCCCTCAACCGAAATAGCCATGCAGAAACCAGTTCCCGTCCGGCTGCACGAATGCCCAGCCCCGCGCTCCGTTTCCGCACCGGACTACGTAGTAGTCGCGGGCCCTTTCAGTTGCTTCCCACCAGCCGGTTTGCAGGCGCTCCGGACCGCTCAATATCTCGAACGACTGCCGGTCGATGCGCCGGGGCGGGTCGAAGAACCACAAGGGGCGGTTGATGCCGGCAGGGCTGTTCGGCGAATCGCCGGTTTCGCCTGTCCGGCTCTTTACATGCGAGGGGTGCTCTTTGTATGCGAGGGGTATCCCCTCGCGCTCCCCGGCTGAAGGCTCCGCGCTCCCCGGCTGAGTCTTTTTATGCGAGGGGTGCCCCCTCGCGCTCCCCGGCTGAAGGCTCCGCCACGCCCATTCCGGGATATGTTGCCCGGTGACGGTAATGCCGGAGCAGCCCGCTTCGTCCAGGTGAGCGGTGAACCGGTCGATCAACTCGGTGGGTGCGGTTTTTGCTTTCTGCGGGGGGCGTTCCGTTACGCTTTCCTGTTCAAGCGGCAGTTCGAACAGTTCCCGGCTGCGGGTTGTCCAGGGCGCCAGGGATTTTGCCTGCAGACCGATCTCGAGCACGTTTTCCGGCAGTTCGGCCTTGTTCAGCGCAAGCCGGACAATCTCCATGAATGCCGCCTTGCGTTGCCGGGCCGCCGCGAAGCGCACCGGCATGGAGACCCCGGCCGCCGCTTCGTGCGGGGCGAAGCGCCACAGGAGGCGGGCGGCGCCGAGTTGACGGCCGATGAGCCAGTGTTCGAGTTCGGTCAACAGGCGCTGCATCGGGAAGAGCAGGGCGCTCTTGTCCGTGATCGGGTCGAGCAGGTTCAGGCTGCTCGCGAACACGGGCTTCGGCTCGATGCAGCGCCGCGGGTCGGGCGCCGCGCCGGCCAGGCGTTGCAGGTAGTTGGTGAGGCCGGTGCCGAAACGCTGCCCGAGTTCCGCCTGCGGCAACTGCAGGAGCGGCCCGAGGGTACTGATGCCCATGTTCGCAAGGCTTTCCACCTCGGCTTCGGCAAGCCCGGTGTGAAAGAGCGGCACATCGGGCAGTCGGGATACGCCGGCGCGCGCCAGGGCCAGGGCGGCGGAGGGCGTTTCCGCCGCGCGGAGCACCGCCGCATGGCCGAGGTCGCGGCAGAGGGCCTCCACCCCGGATTGCCAGGCGTCCATGGACCGGAAGAGCCTGAGGCTGCCGCTTGCCTCGAGCAGCAGGGCGGATGCGGTCTGTGCATCCCCCGGCGGCTCGAGGCTCACCCGGGAGGTGAAGCGGTAACACATCCCGGCCAGGAGCCACAGACGCTTCAATTCCTTTTCCGGATCGCGCCGGTAGTGGACAAGGCCCGGGCAGATGCCGTGCGCCGTTGCCAGGGTGCCCTGCAGACCGATGCCGGCCTGCCGTGCGGCCCGGTTGCCGAGCAGTACCCGGTTGCCGTCGATGAGCACCGCCGGGGCCTGGATGTGCTGGCCGGCCTGACACACTTCCAGGGCGAACATCGGCAGATGCACGGCCAGCCAGAGCATTAATGCGGGGTCTTTCTGCGGGGGATGCGCCTTGTATGCGAGGGGTGCATCTCGCGCTCCCCGGCTGGGTCTTTGTATGCGAGGGGTGTCCCCTCGCGCTCCCCGGCTGAGGGCTCTCCACCACGTGTGTACACGGTGCTTGGGGATGTGGTGGCGTATTGGGTGGTTGCGTTTTCAGGGCGTTGTACCGGCCTGCCGTGCCGCCACAAAATCATATATTTTTCAATATCTTCAGACAGAAGTTGTGAATCTACCTGAATATTCAAGCCGGATACGGGCCAGCCGCCGCGCCGTTTCACGATGGAGACGCCGAGTGCGCTTCGCGGGGCAGGCTCGAGTTTCAGCCTGAGTTCGGCCATGGAAGCGCAGGCTGCGGCCACTTCCGGGCGGAACAGGCAGCTGAGGGTTCCCCCCTGTTTGGCGGCAAGCTGCAGGCGCCGCGTGGCCGTGAGCGTCAGGCGGCGCTCGTCCAGCCAGCCGAGTACCGCGCTGCAGGTGCCCGACTTGCTGGCCTGTTCCATGGCCCAGAGCGCTTCCTCGTGTTGCCTGGGGTGTATGAGCAGAATGCGGCTGATGTCGATATCGAGCGCCGCCAGCGCCGGGGCATAGGGAATGAAGGGCGGGTTGACCCAGGCGATCCAGCGTGCCGCGCGGCTCAAGCGCCGCAGCGCCGGCGCCAGGAGCTTGAGCTCACCGATGCCGGCGGTACCCAGCATGAGTTCGACGAGCCCGGCCCGCGGCCAGCCGTTGCCCGGCAGATGGGTATCGAGGGCCTCGAACCCGCTCGAAGTCGCCGCAAAGTCCCCGGCCAGGGAACCGATCTCCTCGGCCCGCCAGAGATCGGGGTGCCGCAGCAGGTCTCCTATGGCCATATCGATACTGTGTTTTCATGCAGGGGTCGGCCAGATTACCTGGATGTTCATACAGTATCAATACCCCAGCTACGCCGCTGCGGGGTAACCGGTTTCCAGTGGGTATTTGGAGCAGGTCGCCTGCTTGTTACGGCGAGCGGGCACGAGTGAGGAGTTCTTCGCGGGCTTCGTGACGCGCTACGGCTTTCGGAATCCGCTTGTTAAACCGTCGATGTGCTCGTTCAGATCGGAAGGTATGTGATTCCACAATGGGTCCAGCACAAATCGAATTCCTTCGCGACGGGCCAGTTTCGCCGCCGGAACGAAGTCTGAGTCGCCTGAAACGAGAACGATGGTGTCTACATGCTTTTTCAACGTGAGTGTTGCGATGTCCAGGCCAATCCGCATGTCGACTCCCTTTTGCCTGATTGCCGGCGAGAAGTCATCGTCGGTAAGGTCCGCCAGGGCGAGACTACCGTCCAATAAACGCTTCTGAACTCCGGAATTCAGATTCCACGACCGGGCAGGCTCCCTTCGGGTTTCACCGAGGCGCACGGCGACACTCCTTGAACTGCGCAACCGGTCGAACAATTTCTCCCGGAACTGAGCCTGGACCGTTCTGGCGTAGTCGATGGCCGCGCCACTGACGGGTCTGTGCTGTTTGTTGCTGTATGGACGAGCGTCGTAATAGAAAGTGCGGTACAACAATTGAACAGGGTTCGGAGCCTGATCAATCTCATTCAGTTTTTCGAGGTGGCTCTTGACCAATTGCCAAATCGATCTGGCAACTGCGCTGGGATCGGCGGAATCGACATCGGGCCTTACGGTGGGTAGCCGTTTCAGAAAATAGCCACCGTCGATCAGAATGGCGGACCTGGTCATGACACGCCTCGTAGAATCCTGACTTACGAGCGAGAAAAACCCCCGGGATCGGCCTGGCTCAAGATTGCCAACCCTGGATTCAGGGTGGGAGCCAGACGTACTGCCGGGGGCCGAATGGCGGCACTTTAGTGGGCCGTCGGATGGGCGTCAACCCTGTGCAGGCGCGGGAGACAAAGGACAGAGGCGATTCCTGCTTCCACGTGGGCAGCATTGTTGCTGGTTCGACCCCAATGTGACGCAGCGGTCCGTTACGGCGCTCGAGCGCGGCCGATGGAGTAATAGGTAAAGCCGAGATCGTCGAGATAGCCGGGATCGTAAAGGTTGCGGCCGTCGAAGATCACGGGTTCCTTCAGGGTCTTGCGCAACGTGTGGAAATCGGGGCTGCGGAACTCGTTCCACTCGGTGACGATGATGAGTCCGTCGGCGCCGGAGAGCGTATCGTCCCGCTGCTCGCAGATCTCGATGGCATCGCCGTAGAGGCGCGCCGCCTCGGCGCCGGCAACCGGGTCGTAGGCGCTGACCCTGGCGCCGACGGCCAGCAGCCTGTCTATGACGGTGCGGCTCGGCGCTTCGCGCATGTCGTCCGTGTTCGGCTTGAACGCCAGGCCCCAGAGTGCGAATTTGCGGCCGGCGAGGTCACCCCCGTAATAGGTGTGCATCTTTTCGACCAATATGCCTTTCTGCCGCTCGTTGACCGCCTCGACGCCGCTTGCGATGCGGGTTTCGAAGCCGACGGACGCGCCGGTACGGATCAGGGCCTTCACGTCCTTGGGGAAGCAGGAGCCGCCGTAGCCGGTGCCCGCATAGATGAAGTGGTAGCCGATACGGGGGTCCGTGCCGATGCCGCGGCGCACGGCCTCGATGTCGGCGCCCAGTTCCTCCGCCAGGCCCGCCAGCTCGTTCATCAGGCTGATGCGGGTCGCGAGCATGACGTTGGCGGCGTACTTGGTGAGTTCGGCGGAGCGTACGTCCAGGTGCACCACCTTGTCGTGGTTGCGGTTGAACGGTGCATACAGGCGCTCCAGGAGCCGGCGGGTCGCGGCTTTCTCGCAGCCGATGACGATGCGGTTCGGTTTCATGAAATCGCTGACGGCGGCGCCTTCCTTCAGGAACTCGGGGTTGGAGACGACGTCGAAGCCGATGTCGACTCCCCGGTCCGACAGGATCCGGCCCACCGCCTCGCGCACCCGGTCGGCCGTGCCTACCGGCACCGTCGACTTGTTGACGACGATCTTGGGCTCGGCAAGGTACCGTCCGATGTCCTCCGCCACGGCCAGCACGTGACGCAGGTCCGCGGAACCGTCCTCGTCGGCCGGAGTGCCCACCGCGATGAACAGGATTTCGCCGTGGTCGACACCCCGCTGCGCGTCGGTGGTAAAGCGCAGCCGTCCGCCGGCGGTGTTGTTGGCCACCATCCGTTCCAGCCCCGGTTCGAACATCGGCACCCGTCCGGCCTCAAGGGTCGCCACCCGTTCCGCATCGATGTCTACACAGAGGACGGAATTGCCCATCTCGGCGAAGCAGGCGCCGGTGACCAGGCCGACGTAGCCGGTTCCGAATATCGTGATGTTCAAGGCTCAACCCTCCTTACCGGGCGGCTTTCCCCGTAACGACTCGACGGGGCATCAATTGTGACGACATTGGAACATGAACTTTACAGCGGCGTTGCGGAACGAAAAGCCATGCTGAAGATAGCTGTTCCACGGTGGCTCGCTCAGCGCTTCCCGGCAATCCCGGCGTCAAACCACGAATTCGATCGGATACGAGGGGTTCGGGTTACACTGCGCCGCTGATCGAATCGGCCGGCAAGGCATGAAATACGACTACGACCTCTACGTGATCGGCGCCGGTTCCGGCGGAGTGCGCGCAGCCCGAATGTCGGCGGGCCACGGCGCGAAGGTGGCCGTCGCCGAGTCGACCTGGCTCGGCGGCACCTGCGTCAACGTCGGCTGCGTGCCGAAAAAGCTGTTCGTTTACGGGTCCCACTTCGCCGAAGACTTCGAGGACGCAGCATCCTACGGCTGGTCGGTGGCGGTGAACGGGTTCGACTGGGCTACCCTGCGCGATAACAAGACGGCCGAGATCAAGCGGCTGAACGGCATCTACGGCAACCTGCTGCACGGTGCGGGGGTCGAGATTCACGAAGGCCGTGCGCTTCTGGCCGATGCCCACACCATCGAGATGAACGGCTCGGTCTTCACTGCGGAGACGATTCTCGTCGCCACGGGGAGCTGGCCCACCGTGCCCGAATTCCCCGGCTCGGAGCACGTCATCACTTCCAATGAGGCATTCTACCTGCCGAACTTTCCCGAACGCGCCGTCATCGTCGGCGGTGGCTACATCGCCGTGGAATTCGCGGGCATATTCGCCGGGCTGGGTGCGCGGACGCAGTTGGTCTATCGAGGCCCGCTGTTCCTGCGCGGATTCGACGACGGCATCCGTCGCTTCGTCGCCGACGAACTGGTGCACAAAAAGGTGAACCTCCGCTTCGACACGACGGTGACCGCCGTCGACAGGACAGGCGGCGGGTACGCGCTGACACTCAACGACGGGACCGTCCTCCACGCGGACCTCGTCATGTACGCAACCGGGCGCCATCCGAACACGCGCAACCTCGGGCTCGCCGAAGCGGGCGTGCAACTGACCGAATCCGGCGCCGTGGCCGTGGACGAGCACTACCGGACCTCGGCGGACAACATCTATGCCATCGGCGATGTCATCGACCGGCTGCAGCTCACGCCGGTGGCGATTGCGGAGGGCATGTGCATCGCCAACAACCTGTTCACCTCCCGGCCGAAGCGGACGCTGAGCTACAGCGACGTGCCGACTGCCGTGTTCTGCCAGCCCAACATCGGCACCGTCGGCCTGACCGAACAGGCCGCACGGGCACGATTCGAAGACATCGATATCTTTGAATCGACGTTCCGGCCCATGAAGCACACGGTTTCCGGGCGGGCCGAAAGAACCCTCATGAAGCTCGTGGTCGATCCCGCCGATGACCGGGTGCTGGGTGTGCACATGGTGGGCCCGGACGCCGGGGAGATTATCCAGGGCATGGCGGTCGCGCTCAAGGCGGGCGCGACCAAGGCCCATTTCGATGCCACGGTGGGCATTCACCCCACCGCGGCGGAAGAGTTCGTCACCATGCGGGAGGCACGGTGTTGAAAATCCGTGCCATGCGAGTCGGGAACCCGGCGCGCCGGGACGAGGACGCGCAAGGAACAACGCCGACTCTCGGGAAAGAGTTTGCATGCGGGGCTTCCCTTTCGGCGCGTTAAGCTCGTCCGAAAGCCTCGAATACAGCAGGATGATGTGGCCGTGCGCCGAAAGGGAAGCCCCGCATGCAAACTCGCTGTTGAGACTGAAGATATGATGTTAAATATATTATCTTTTAAAATCAAAGGTTTATGTTTTCCGCCATGAAAGAGTTCAAGAACGTCAGCGGGTTCGGTAATCTGCACAGCAGAGTGCATCGGACGATGCGGTGGAGTGCTTTCCTTTCAGTTCCGCCGATGCTGATCCCGCTATTGGCCGGCTCGGGCGGGGTTTTTGCAGGCCCGCAGGACCAGGCCGGAATCGGTAGCCCTCCCGTCGCCATTGAAGCTGCACAGGAACCCGCACCCCGCAACGTGATTCTCTTCATCGGTGACGGCATGGGCGTTTCCACCATCACCGCGGCGCGAATACTGGCGGGGCAACTCGCTGGCGGATCGGGCGAGGAGCACAGCCTATCGTTCGAGCGCTTCGGGCACGTGGCGCTGGTGAAGACCTACAACACCGACATGCAGGTGCCCGACAGCGCCGGCACCATGACAGCCATGGTCACCGGCGAAAAGACCCGCGCGGGGGTACTGAGTGTCAGCGCGTCCGTCGAGCGCGGGGATTGCGCCGGCAGCCTGGAAAACACGCTCACCACCCTGCTGGAGCAGGCGGAGGCGGCGGGATATGCCACGGGAGTGGTCTCCACGGCGACGATAACCCACGCGACGCCCGGCGCCGCCTATGCCCATGCGGCGGAGCGCGGTTGGGAACACGATGAGGCAATGCCGGGCGAAGCTATCGAGGCGGGTTGTGTGGACATTGCCCGACAACTCGTCGAGTTCCCCGGCGGCGACGGCGTCGATGTCATCCTCGGCGGCGGCCGGGCGCATTTTCTGCCTCGCGAACAGGCGGATCCCGAATACGCCGGGTCGACCGGTCTGCGCGCCGACGGCCGGAACCTGGTCGCCCAATGGCGGCAGGCGGCCGGGAACCGCGACTATGTGTGGAACCGTACCCAGTTCGAAGCCCTGGACCCGGATCCGGGCAGGCAGGTGCTCGGGTTGTTCGAGCCCTCGCACATGCAGTTCGAGGCCGACCGGATCGCGGCGGGGGAGGGCGAACCCTCTCTCGCCGAGATGACCGGATTCGCCATAGAGGCCCTTGCCGCGAATCCGAGGGGCTTTTTCCTGATTTCGGAGGGCGGGCGCATCGATCACGGCCATCATTTCAGCAACGCCTATCGCGCACTTACCGACACCATCGCCCTGGACGCGGCGGTCGCAGCCGCTCTACAGGCGACCGATCCCGCAAATACGCTGATCCTCGTTACCGCCGATCACAGCCATACTTTCACCATCAGCGGCTATCCCCGCCGCGGCAACCCGATACTCGGCAAGGTGGAATCGGCACCGGGGATACAGTCGCTCGATGCCAACGACCTGCCCTATACCACGCTCGGGTATGCGAACGGGCCGGGTTACCGGCAGGAACCGCGCGACCTGACCGGCGTCGACACCGAGGCGCCGGATTTCCAGCAGGTCGCCGCTGTCAACCTGCCTGTGGAGACCCATGCCGGTGAGGACGTGGCCGCATACGCGCACGGGCTGGAGGCTTCCGGGCTCGGTGGCGTCATCGAGCAGAACGAGATCTACCAGGTGTTGCACGACGCCCTGTTCGGGCAGCGGCGGGCGGATTCGGCTGCCGGCAGACTGCCGTAGCCCACGAAAAACCGTAAGGGGGTGCAAACCCGTTCAGTCTGAAAATCTGTTCCGCGACCGGGAGATCCAGCATGGCGGCATTCGAAAACATCATCGGCTTCCTCGACAGCCTGCTCGGCAGCGCCGTCTATTTTCCGTTCCTGCTGCTCGGCGTGGGCCTGTTCTTCACACTGTATCTCGGCTTTCCCCAGGTGCGTTTCTTCAAGCACGCCTGGGGCGTCGTGACGGGGAAGTACTCGAAGGACGCGACCCAGGGCGACACCACCCACTTCCAGGCGCTTTCCACGGCCCTCTCCGGCACGGTGGGCACCGGCAACATCGGCGGCGTGGCGTTCGCCATCTTCCTCGGCGGGCCGGCCGCGCTTTTCTGGATGTGGATGACCGCCTTTCTCGGCATGACCACCAAGTTCGTCGAAGTCAGCATCAGCCACCGCTACCGCATCGTGGACGACGACGGACGCATCGCCGGCGGACCGATGTATTACATGGAACGCGGCCTCAACATGAAATGGCTGGCCGTCTTCTTCGCCGCGGCGATGGTCGTCAGTTCCTTCGGCGGCGGCAACCTGCCACAGAGCAACAACATGGCTTCGGGGCTGGAGACATCCTTCGGCCTGCCCACCTGGGTGAGCGGCCTGGTACTCGCAACAGTGCTTGGCCTGGTAATCGTCGGCGGCATCCGCCGTATCGCGCTGGTGGCGGCCAGCATCGTGCCGCTGATGGGGGTCCTCTACGCCATCGGCGCACTGGCGGTTGCCATCTCCAACCTCGATCAGATCGGCCCATCGTTCGCGGCGATATTCCAGGACGCGTTTACCGGCTCCGCGGCAACCGGCGGTTTCCTCGGCGCCTCCTTCGCCTATGCCTTCAACCGGGGCGTCAACAGGGGCCTGTTCTCAAACGAAGCAGGGCAGGGCTCGGCAGCCGTTGCCCACGCGTCCGCGCGTACCGACGAACCGGTCTCGGAAGGCATGGTCTCGATCCTGGAACCCTTCATCGACACCCTGGTGATCTGCACGCTGACCGGTCTGGTCATTCTTTCGTCAGGCGTCTGGACGGAGAAATTCGAAACGGATTTTTCCGATTTCGACACCGAGTACCTGAGCGGCGAATACAGCGAAGACGACCCCGATCACGTTCGGGCGCTTTTCGCTCACCTCAACTTCGTCGATTCGGGTGGGGACAACGTAGCCCCCTTTACCGGTACCGTTCTCGTAACCGGCGGCAACGCAGACCTTGCCGGGGTCACCGTGCTGCACAACCGATCGATAGCGGAAGACATGCATTTCACATTGAATGGCGAGCCGTTTACGGGCGCCCTGGCAGTCGACAACGGCCGGCAGGTGCGTACCGAAATCGAGATTCGGGGCCGCTCGCTGCTGCACTCGGTGCCGCTCACGGCAGAAGCGTTCAAGCGGAGCTTCTTCGGCGAGTTCGGCCAGTACGCGGTGACCGTCGGGCTGGTGCTGTTCGCGTTCTCCACGGCGATCGCCTGGTCGTATTACGGCGACCGGGCGATGACCTTCCTGTTCGGCACTCGCTCCGTGATGCCTTACCGGGTGGTTTACGTGCTGGGGTTCTTTCTGGCGACGGTGGTGGACACGTCCCTGATCTGGCTGATTTCCGCGGTTACCCTGGCGCTCATGACGCTGCCCAACCTGGTCGGCCTGATGCTGATGCGCAAGGAGGTCAAGGCCCTTACGAACACGTACTGGAGCAAGTTCAAGGGCCGCTGATTTGTTATAGTGCCGCGGCACCAAGGGGGTTATCGCAATGTCAATGAGAGTTACGTTCGACCTCGATTCCAAGGACCTCGATTACTTCCGCGCCGTCTTCCGGCGGGCGAGGGCGTCCGCCGAAAAAGCCGATGAGGCAGAGATCATCAGCAAGGCGCGCGCCGTGATCGATGAGGTCGGAAGCGGCGACAATCCGGCCTTCATCCAGCAGCGGATCGGCAAGCTCGAAAGTCTCATCGGCATGGTCGAGGACGGGGAATGGGCGCTGGCAGGCCCCGAACGGAGCAACGTACTCTCGGCGCTGTCCTACTTCGCCGAACCCCAGGACATCATTCCGGACAGCGTCCCGGTGCTCGGCTATCTCGACGACGCCATCATGATCGAACTGGTGGTCAAGGAACTGCAGCACGAGATCGAAGCGTTCGCGGATTTCTGCCGCTACCGGGAAGAGGAAAAGGCCCGCAACCGCAACCCGAACCTGTCCCGCCAGGAGTATCTCGATGTCAAGCGGCGCAGCCTGCAACAGCGCATGCGGCGCCGGCGCGGGGCCGCCGCCAAACGGCCCGCAGGCGGCAGCCGCCCGCGTTTCCGGTTGTTCTGACCGGGAGGCGCGGGTAACGGAATTCAGGGCATCAGGCTGATGCAGGGCTCGCAGATCGCGTAAGTGTCTTTCGGGTCGTTCAGCGATTCGGCCAAGGCCCAGGCCTTGCGCATCGCGCCGGGTATCCGCACCGGCGGCACTACCTCCGCCGCATCCATGAACTGCTGAATCAGCACGTCCCGGGGGGACAGCGGCGTTGTGAAACGCTTGATGCCATAGTCGGCGAGGTCCGCGAGTTCCGCCGCCGCCGCCACCGCATCCGCAAGGCTGCCCAACCCGTCGACAAGGCCGAGTTCGTGCGCTTGCGAACCGATCCAGACCCGTCCCTGCGCGATCTCTTCCACGGCATCCGGGTCCATGTCGCGCCCGCGGGCAACCAGGTTGATGAACTGCCGGTAACCGTGCTCGATATTCAACTGCAGGAAGCGTTGCAGGTGCTCGCCCGGCTTCCGGGCGGGATTCATCGCGCCGGCCCAGGGCGAGCTGCCGACACCGTCGGTGTGAATGCCGATACTGGAGAGTGATTCCTCCATATCGAAGAACAGGCCGAATATGCCGATGGAGCCGGTAATGGTGGTTGGATGCGCAAGGATCCGGTCGGAAGTGGAGGAAATCCAGTAGCCACCCGACGCGGCCACGCTGCCCATGGAAGCGACCACCGGCTTGCCGGCCAACTGCACCAGTTCCAGTTCCTGGCGAATCAGTTCAGAAGCGAAAGCGCTGCCGCCCGGAGAGTCGACGCGAAGGACCAGCGCTTTCACGCCCTCGTCTTCCCGGGCCTTGCGAATGAGCCGCACAAGATTGTCGGCCGCCGCCTGGCTGCGGTCGTCTCCCATCTGAATCATCCCCCGGGCGAACACCAGGCCTACATTGCCTGGTTCGGAGATGGGCGGCCCCAGCGTCTTCAGATAGGCCCGGTAGCCGATTCCGTTGAAGTCGTTGTCCTCGTCCCGGCCCACGGTGTCGGCTATGTGGGAACGCATCTGGTCGGCGGTCATCAATTCATCGACCAGGCCGGCTTCGAGCGCGGCCCTGCCGGCATCGCCCTCGGTCTGGGCTACGGCTGCCTCGAACGATACGGTGTATCGATCGAAAGATTCTTCGTCAAGTTCCCGACCGGTCAGGATCCGTTGCCGGTAGGAAGCCCAGAGCCCGTCCACGAGTACCCGGTTCGCTTCCCTGGCCGCATCGGACATGTCATCGCGGATGAAGGGCTCCACCGCCGACTTGTACTCCCCGACTCGGAAAACATGCGTATTCAGCTTCAGATTATCCAGCATGCTCTTGAAATACGTGCGATAAGTTGCGTATCCCGGCAGGAAGAGAAAGCCGTCCGGGTGCATGTACACCGCGTCCGCATGGCTCGCGATTGCATACTGAGATTGCAGATACATCTCGCCGACGGCCACGGTTGCCTTGCCGGCCTCCCGGAATCGGGCAAGGGCGGCGCCGATGACTTCGGCATGGGCGGCAGACGCATGGACCAGGTCGTCGAGATCGAGCACGATCATCTTGATGCGGCTGTCGTCGGCAGCGCTTTCGATGGCGCGCACCAGTTCATGGATGTCGGTCTCGGGTACGCCGTCAGCCGCCCACAGGTCCTGGAACGGATCGCGGGGCACGGATTCCTCCACCACCATGCCCTCGGGGTTTACGACCAGGGCGCTGCCGTCGGGAACGCCGGGCGTATCGAAGGCATCCACTATCGCGAACAGCACGACCAGTAGCAGAAGGATGAACACCGTGTTCATCACGAAATTCCGGGCTCGGGTGAGAAACGCACCCAGGCGACCCAATAGGCTTGGCTTGCTCATGGAACCAACTTCCTGTCCCACAGGTTTCGATCGTTACGGGGACGCCCCCGCGGGGCATTTGACAGGGCG
>CAZWZH010000030.1:0-6176 GCA_964638775.1 uncultured Pseudomonadales bacterium | reverse complement strand
GCGGCGGCGGCGGCTCCGGCACGCAGCGCTTCGCACCCCTCAACAGCTGGCCCGACAACGCGAACCTCGACAAGGCCCGGCGGCTGCTGTGGCCCGTCAAGAAGAAGTACGGGCGCGCCCTTTCCTGGGCAGACCTGATGGTGCTGACCGGCAACGTGGCCCTGGAATCCATGGGCTTCAAGACCTTCGGTTTCGCCGGCGGCCGCGAGGACGACTGGGAAGCCGACACCATGTATTGGGGGCCGGAGAAGGAATGGCTGGCCGATGAGCGCTACAGCGGCGACCGCGAACTCGAGCAGCCCCTGGCCGCCGTGCAGATGGGCCTGATCTACGTGAACCCGGAAGGCCCGAACGGCGTGCCCGATCCCCTGCTCGCCGCCCGGGACATCCGCGAGACCTTTGGGCGCATGGCCATGAACGACGAGGAAACCGTGGCGCTGATCGCCGGCGGCCACACCTTCGGCAAGGCGCACGGCGCCGCCCGGGGGAAAGGCTGCGCCGGCCCCGAACCGGCGGCGGCCGGCATCGAGGAACAGGGCTTCGGCTGGACGCACACGTGCGGCAACTCCGGCGGCGTGCACACCAACACCAGCGGGCTCGAAGGCGCCTGGTCGGTGAACCCGGTGGCCTGGACCACCCAGTACTTCGACAACCTGTTCGCCTTCGAATGGGAGCAGACCAAGAGCCCCTCCGGCGCAGCCCAGTGGATTCCCGCCGGCGGCCAGGCATCGAGCCTGGTGCCCGATGCCCACGACCCGACCAGGCGCCACGCGCCGATCATGCTGACGACGGACCTGTCGCTGAAGGTGGATCCCAGCTACCGGGAAATCTCGAAGCGCTTCCACGAGAATCCGGAGGAATTCGAGCTTGCCTTCGCCAAGGCGTGGTACAAGCTGACCCACCGCGACATGGGTCCGATGAGCCGCTACCTGGGCTCCGAGGTGCCCGGTGAAGTCATGCTCTGGCAAGACCCGGTACCGGCCGTGGGCCATGAGCCGATCGATGCACAGGACATCGGGGCGCTCAAGGCGCAAATCCTCGCATCCGGCCTGACGGTGCCGGAGCTGGTCCGCGCAGCCTGGGCATCGGCGGGCAGCTTTCGCGGCACCGACATGCGTGGCGGCGCCAACGGGGCCCGCGTTCGCCTGTCGCCGCAGAAGGACTGGGCGGTCAACTCGCCGGATGAATTGGCGAAGGTGCTGACCCGCCTTGAAGGCATCCAGCAGCAGTTCAACCGCGATCAATCCGGCGACAAGCGCGTGTCGCTGGCCGACGTGATTGTGCTGGCCGGTTCCGCGGCCATTGAGAAAGCGGCTACCGACGCCGGCCGCTCGATCGAGGTGCCGTTCACCCCGGGACGCACCGACGCCGCCCAGGACGACACGGACGTGGATTCGTTTGCCGTGCTGGAACCCTCCGCGGACGGATTCCGCAACTATTTCGGCAACGGCAACCGGCGTTCGCCCGCCGACATGCTGGTCGACCGCGCCGCCATGCTGACACTGACAGTCCCGGAAATGGCGGTGCTGGTCGGCGGCATGCGCGTACTCAACGCCAACACGGGCTCCGCGAGCCACGGCGTGTTCACCGACCGGCCGGGTACGCTGACCAACGACTTCTTCGTGAACCTGCTCGACATGTCGACGGCCTGGACGAAGTCCACGTCCGATGAAGGTATCTACAATGGCCGGGATCGCGACTCGGGCGACCTCAAGTGGACGGCAACGCCGGTAGACCTGGTGTTCGGCTCACACTCCGAGTTGCGCGCCGTCGCGGAAGTCTATGCCGCGGACGACGGCGCCGGGAAATTCGTCGACGACTTTGTCGCAGCCTGGTTCAAGGTGATGAACCTAGACCGGTTCGACGTGCAGCAGTAACGTCTGGCGGCCGGCCGACCTTGAGCAGGCCGGCCGCTTTCGACTCGGAACCCTTGTTGCAGTTCGCCCACCCTGCTGCCCGCATCAGGCGCGCCCCCGGTACGGTCCAGCCATCTGCGACGTCATTGGGTCTACCGCCAGGTTCGCGGGCCGATTGCGAGCGCCCACAAACGCTCAGCGTTGCCGTAGCAGGAACTTCTGCACCTTGCCGGCGGCATTGCGGGGCAGTTCGTCCAGGAAACTGACGTGCCGCGGCACCTTGAAGTTGGCCATCCGCT
Organism: uncultured Pseudomonadales bacterium; assembly: GCA_964638775.1. Classification (GTDB taxonomy): domain Bacteria; phylum Pseudomonadota; class Gammaproteobacteria; order Pseudomonadales; family Azotimanducaceae; genus Azophilus. The sequence continues at coordinate 4,021 of CAZWZH010000030.1, read as the reverse complement.
CCCGGGCCCATTCGATCAGTTCGTGTGGCTCCGGGGCGCTACCCGGTTTCGGCACGACGAAAGCGTGCCCCACTTCGCCGAGCCGCTCGTCCGATGAGCCGATGACCGCGACTTCCGCGATGTCCGAACGGTCGAGCAGCAGGTTCTCGATCTCCGCCGGGTAGCAGTTGAACCCGCCGCAGATGTACATGTCCTTCAGACGGTCGGTGATCTTGAGGTAGCCGCGCTCATCGAGCACGCCCACATCGCCAGTCTTGAGCCATCCGTCCGGCGTGATTGCAGCTTGCGTCGACTCGGGGTCGTCCAGGTATCCCTGCATCACGTTGAAGCCCCGCACCCAGACTTCCCCCGCCTCGCCGGCGGGCAGGGCCGCACCCTCGGCATCGGCAATGCGAATCTCCACCCCGCGCATGGCCCGCCCACAGGTGCTGGCGATGGTCTCGAAATCGTCCTCCCGATCGCACAGCGAGACCACGCCCGAAGACTCGGTCAGGCCATAGGCCGTGTACACCTCGTCGAAGCCGAGTTCCCGCTTCATTTCCTTGATGAGCTGCACCGGAACCACCGCGGCGCCGGTGACTGCACAGCGCAGCGAACTCAAATCGGCATTGCGGGTTGCGGGTTCGGCCAGCAGCGACTGGAACAGCGTGGGCGGGCCCGGCAGCATGGTGATGCGGTGACGCTCTATCTGCCGCAGCACGCGCCGGGCGTCGAACCGGGTTTCCGGATAGATGGTCGCACCACGCAGCAGCGCCGCCAGCCAGCCGGCCTTGTAGCCGAAGGAGTGGAAGAACGGGTTCACCACCAGGTACCGGTCCTCGGCACACAGCCCCACCGCCGCCGACCACTCCTCGAAGACGGCGATGTTCTGCCCGTGGGTGGTCATCGCGCCCTTGGGCGCACCGGTGGTGCCGGAGGTGTAGAGGATGTCGGACAGGTCAGTGGGGCGGACCGTTCCAATCCGCGCGTCTAGGTCGGCCTCGGATACGCCTGCTCCGTGACCGGCAAATCCGTCCAGCGACTGCTCGCCGGCCTTCGTTCCCAGACGCACAACGCGTTCGAGATCGGGGCAATCCTGGCCTTGCAGAGTGGCCGCATAGTCGACGCCGAGAAACTCGCCCATCGCAAACGCGAGCCGTACCCCGGCGCGGCGCACGATGTCCGCCGCTTCCCCGCCCTTGAACCGTGTATTCAGCGGCACCAGTACGCCACCGACCTGCTGGCCCGCCAACGCTGCCAGAACCCAATCCGTCGTATTCGGCGCCCAGATGGCGAATCGCTCCCCGGGCTCTAATCCGGCGGCCATCACCGCCCTGGCAAGGCGCCTGGACCGCTCCCGCAATTCCCCGAAGCTGAGCGCGCCCGCATCGCTGATGATCGCTGCGCGCTTCGAAAAACGTGCCGCGGCCTCATTAAGAATGCCGGGTATGGTCCGGTCGAGATCCATCGATGCGGTCACCTTGAAATGCCGTCCCTTTCCATTCTAAGTCTGTCTCCGCAGCATCCCGGCTGCCTTCAGAGCCGGCGCCCGACCCTGACGCCGAACTCGCTGGCATCGTTGCTGAGAATCCGGAGCAGGTAGTCGCCGGTGTTCAGCCGCGCATTGTCGTAGCGCACGTCGCCCGCATTGCGGCCGTAGACCGCCGCCGTCCAGCGATCGCCCGGAGCCGCATAACCCAGGTGGAAGTTGATCAGGCCGCGGCTTCCGATGCGCGTCAGCCGGCCCGGGTCGGAACTCGGTTCGCCCCACATCCGGCCCCGATACGAATAGTCGAGCCTTGCCGCGACCTCCCCGCCGTTGCCCAGCGGCCAGCGGTATTCGGAACCGATCGAAAACGTCAGCTCCGGCGTGAGCGGCGCCACCGGCTTGACGTCCTGCCTGCGTTCCACATCGACATCCAACACCCCGAGCGTCACGTTCAGGCGGAGCCTGCTCGCCACGTAGAGCGCGCTCTCACATTCGAACCCCGTCGTGTGCTGCCCGACGATGAGGTTTACCGTGCTGAAACCCGACCCGGCCGTTGTGCTTACCTGGTAGGGCAGGTCCTCGTATCGCGTGTGGAAGACGGCCGCGCTCAGCTCAATCCGTTCCATAGGCTGTCCCTTCAACCCCACCTCGAAGTTCACGGCCGTGATGTTGTCTCCCGCGGCAAAACAGTCCGGGTCGGCGAACAGGCAATAGGGCCGGGCCGGGAATTGGCCGGACTGGTAGCCGCTCTGCACCGCCGCATAGGCTGTCAGCCGTTCGTCGAAGTCGTAGCGGGCGGAAAGGTCCCAGCTCGTTTCCCGCCAGGTCCGCCGCGCGGCAACCGGCCCGGTGCCGACGTCGGTGCTCGCCCGCTTCTCGTCCCGCGTCGTCCGTACGCCCCCGGCAAGGCGCCAGCGATCGGTCAACCGCACGCCAAGATTGGCGAATACCGCCGTGCTGTCGAGATTCTGGGCCAGTTCGAATCTTCCCTCGAATCCGAGAAAGACAGTGGGATCCTGGACGTTCATTCCATCTTCATCGAATCGGTAAACACCGGCCACGAAGTCGACGATGCCGAAGTCGCCGTTCAGTTGCAGTTCGATGGAGGCCTGGTCCGCTTCGCCACGCTCCGGAAACCGCAGGAAGTCATCGAAGAAACCGTCGTCGTCCAGGCCGGCTTCGTATTCGGAGCGGCGGACGCCCGCTATCGCCTTCGCGCTCAACCGTTGGGTGAGCGCCCACTCCGCGGTCAGCGCCAACCCGCGTGCTTCGTTTTTCACCCGGGCCTGGTCCGCCTGTCCGGTGTTGTTGTCATAGGGGTTCGCTGCAATGTCCGCGTTGCGGTAGCCGGCGGCATAGACCCTGCTGCCCGGTACTTCATCGATCAGCGTGGTGTACGGGTTCAGGCCGTTGTTGCCGTCGTTCGCGTCCGCGGCCAGGGTCAGCCGGAGTGCCTCCGCAGGTTGCCAGGCCACCGCCATGCGGCCGAACAGCTCCCGCATCTCACCCGCCTCCACCCCCACGTCCGGCAGGTTGAGGAATTCGCCCGTGCCGCCGCGCCGATTGATGCCCGCCGACAGCGTCAGGGCGACCTGCTCGCCAACGTTCGCATCCGCGTGCAAGTGGGCGTCGACGCGCTCCCGGGTACCGACCCGGGCGCTCACCCGTACGCCCGGGTCGGCGCCGGGCGGACGGGTGACGATGTTGATGGCGCCGCCGATGGAGTTGCGCCCGTACAGGGTGCCCTGCGGGCCGCGCAACACCTCGACCCGTTCGACGTTCGACAGGTTCCAATGCTGGCCGACCTGCCGGCCCAGGTAGATGCCATCCACGTAGACGCCGACGCCCGGGTCGGTGGTAATCAGGTGATCCTGGATGCCGATTCCCCGGATGAAGGGGTTGGCCGAGGAGGTGTGTCCCGCGGAAAAGGTGGTGACATTCAGGTTCGGCACGAACTTGCCGATGTCCACCAGGTCGCCGATACCGCGCTCCGGCAACGCCCGGCCGGTGAATACGGAAAGCGCCGCCGGCACCTCGTAGACGCCCTGCTCGCGCCTGGCGGCAGTGACGATCACTTCTTCGATCACCACGTCCTCCGACGGCGCGGCCGTGACCGGCGTCAACTGCAGCGACAGCGCGGCAAGCAACGCGTGCGCCGGTGCGATCAATTTCGACATCTATGAGTAATTCCGCGAACGGCAATTCTTCCCGCAATAGATACGCAAACAGATATGGATTATCCAACACGAATGTACAATACGCAGATCGAATCCGTATGATTTGCTCGGCAATGACTATCGGCCGCAAGCCGGGCGGTCTCTCCGGTCGACGCGACAACGGCCGACCGGTGCGCAACTGGATCAAATGACGAACTCAACCGAGAACAGCAACCCCGTGGGAGACGGCCCCGGCGCCGCCTTTGCGCCGGACGACCTCGACGAACGGATCATTGCGCTCCTGCGGGAGGACGGCCGCATGCCCACCCGCGATATCGCCGCACGGGCCAACACCTCGCCGGCCACGGTGCGCAAGCGCATCCGCGCCATGGAGGCC
>CAZWZH010000029.1:0-41096 GCA_964638775.1 uncultured Pseudomonadales bacterium | reverse complement strand
TCATACATGGCGCCCTGGACTGGATGTTTCCCGTGGAAGTGGCGCAGACCGCGCGGGATGCGCTATCCGCTGCGGGCGCCGATGTGGTGTACCGCGAAATCGAGGACCTGTCGCACACCTATCCCCGGGAGGAGAACGACCACATCATCGACTGGCTGAACGGCTAAATGCGGGCGGAAACGGAAGTCAGTCTCAACAGCGAATTCGCATACGGCGCTCCCCTTTCGGCGCACGGCCACATCATCCTGCTGAAGGCAAGGTTTTCGGACGAGCTTAACGCGCCGAAAGGGAAGCGCCGCATACGAACTCTTTCCCCAGAATCCGACGTTGTTCCGTGCGCGTCAGCGTCCCGGCGGGCCGGGTTGGGAACTTGCATGGAACAAGTTTTCAACTCATTGTTTTTTATGATTTTTTTGGAAATTACGAATTTGGAACAGTTCCTTCGATTCGGCTCCGAGAGCAGGTGTACGGTACGTGCATCCGGCACGCCAAGCGGACGCGTTGTCGTGAAATTCGAGGGCGCAGGGGTGCTTTAAAGGTGCCGGATGCACGCACCGCACACCTACTCTCTCCCAGCGGGTTTCTGTTTCTTGCGCGTCAGCGGGCCGGGTTGGGAACTTTCATGAAACATGGTTTGTGGGATTCGCTTAGCGCGGGCTGCGGTTACCCGGCCCTTTTCCTGTCTCTGGACCGCCGGTCCCGCACTTCGCGCAGTCCCGCTATCCCCTCCACCTCCAGCCGGCGTCCGCCGGGCATCAGCAGGTCGAAGGGCAGTCCCCGCAGTGCCGGGGGCCGGTAGTCGGATACCAGGTCGTAGCGAGCCTTCACCGAGTGATGGACCAGGGGCCGGCACTCGCTGGCGGTGAGTAGCCGGTCGCTTTCCCAAACGCACACCTTGCGTACCTCTCTCGAGTACAGCGTGGCGAGTCCCGCCGTGTGTGCGTGCGCCGTTCCCGTCACGTCCGGATTGATGATGATGTCGTCCGCATCCAGCAGTTCCAGGATTTCACCCTGGGCGGCGATCAGCTCGCGGATCTTCGAGGCCTTGGATTCTTCGATGTTTATGTGCTTGCCCAGGCATTCGCGGCATCGGGCAATCATGTAGCTGAGCGCCACGTCCGCGAGCCCGTCCAGCCAGTAACCGCCGCCGATGTCTCCGTGCGCGCCCGGAAACCAGATTTCCGTGATTCGTTCCGGGTTCGAAGGGTCCCGGTTCATCAACGTGGGCTCGAAAGCGAGCCGGTCTTCGTCGAGCGCCAGAATGTGGACCGCCCGTTCGACACGATCGTGTACCGTGCCGTTCTCGAACTCGACATCACCTTCGCTCTGCTCACTTCTGTGTTGAAAACGGTCGATCGCACCCACCGTATCGAATACCCCCAGAAAGGCGATCTTCAGGTTATCGTAGTGCTCCAGGGTGTTGCGGGCGAATTTCCTGGCCAGTGCCGCACCGCGGCTGAAGCCCAATACGACGACCTTGTCGTCAGCAGTGGGCTTTGCGTCGTTCAGGTCGGCGGACGCCTCGTCGACGATGCGGCGCGCATCGCCCCAGGTGGGCGCAAGGGCCTGGTTGATCAATCCCGCCGCCTTGGAAACCAGCCAGCCCACCAGCGGCAGTTTCACGCCGCCTTCGCGCGTACCGATCCCGTTGTAGTACCACGTCGATTGGGGCGCACCGGCAAGCGTTCGGGTCGGCGTCCGGTCCTCCTCCAGGCCGCCGCCCATGAGAACGTGCAGCTTCAGAACGTTGCTGATGCTTTCGTCCTGCCGATACGCGTGAGCGTCGCCCGGTTCATTGCCTGTCCCGTCGAAGCTGAACACCAACGTGCGGCCTGCCGGCGCCTTCATTCGGGGCTCCGTTTACCTGGGGCGGGTGTCCCGAACGGGAAATCGGGGGCTTCCTCGATTCGGGCCGCGGCCAGGGCTTCTGTCATGTCGCGGTGCTTTTCCCGGATGCGCCTGGCGTTCCCCTCAGTAGGGCAGGTCGAGCGCCAGGAAACGCTTCTGAACCTTCCAGCGTCCGTCCACCAGCACGCAGTCGTCGGTATAAACGCCGGTCGACAGCACCGTAAGATTCCCGTTTTCGACGCTGATCAGCACCAGGTAGCTGACGGCGGTTACGGACGTCTCCGTCTCGTTTTCGAAATAGAGGTTGGTCACCACATGGCGGCGCTGGTCGGTCTGTTCCTCCATGGCCCCGGTGAAGAGCCCCGCAATGGCTTCCGACCCCTCGAAGACGATCGGCTCGCCACCGGATATGGTCATCTCGAATGCCGGGCCGTCCGGCGCGAACATGTCGATCAGGAAGTCGCTGTCACCGGTGTCGTAGGCCACTCCGGCCCGGTTGAGGAGTTCCGTTACCGCCTGCTTGTCTGCCATTGCCCTGCTCCAATGCCCTGTTCGTCAATGATGTGGGAGCGTTTTCGACGATCGGGCACCTGGAAGTCAAGCCGGTCAGCCGTTGTACTTCCAGTTGCCGTGGAAGCCGTAGGGGACCCGGTGGGGCAACTCCGCACAAGCCACCGGGCCGTCTTCCACGTTGGCCGCATCGAGAAAAACCAGGTCGCTGCGGTTTTCACCGCTTCGGTAGACCACGCTCAGCACGTAACCGTCGCCTTCCGGCGCATCCGTCGCCCTGGGCACGAAGACCGGCTCGCCCGTGACGTCGCCTTCAGGCAACAGGTAATGATTGCGGCGACCCGTCGAGAAATCGTGGCGGGCGATGGCGTCGAATCCGAGGCCAGGGCCGCCGTTGACCGAGGCGGCGTAGTAGCCGTGCCGGTAGCCGTTGCCCGCGAAGCGTTCGTCGAGACGCGGGAACTCGCCGCTGATCTCGTCGAGGTAGCGGCGCTCGATGCCGTTCGAGTTGTCGGCGAGGTCGATCACCCACTCGCACAGCCGGGCGTTGGCCTTGGCCGGATCGGTGGGGCTGCCGTCCGCCTTGGGGAAAAGGGGCGCCTCCTCGAACTGCATGACGTGGGCGATGATGCGGTCGCCCTCGGTCCAGGCGTTCATCGGATGGAACACGAAGCAGGCGTCCGTCTCGAACCAGCGGATCTGCGAGACGGAGCCGTCCCGGCGCATGACCCCGACGTGGGTGCCCTTCTCCGGTTCCCAGGCGAAGGGCGGTTTGCCCTGCATGGCGCGCTCCATGCTGCCCGTCAACGGAAAGACCGGGAACAGCACGTGTTCGGCGGTGACGATGAAGTCGTGCACCATGCTGGGGAACGGCGCCTCGAAGCGTTCGGAGGTTGTCAGCACGCCTTCCGGGCTTACCACCTGGTAGCTCAGGCCGGGGGAAAAGAAGCCGTCCACCATGTATCCGAAGAACAGCATCTCGCCCGTGACCGGATCGATCTTGGGATGGGCCGTCATCGGTCCTTCCAGCCCGCCGTCGAAGGTCCAGGCTCCTTTCGAGTCCAGCGTTTGCGGATCGATCTCGAACGGTGCATGGCCCTCTTCGAGCGCCAGCAGCTTGCCGCCGTGCCAGACGACGTTGGTGTTGGCGATGCCGTCGGTTTCCACCCCCGCGGTAACGGGGTCGCTTGCCATGGGGTTCAGCGGGCTGAACAGGCTGCGCCCCTCGCGGCGCTCCAGCGTCCATTTCACGGTCCGCGCCCAGCGGTTGCGATAGCGCACCCGGCCGTCCCGCACCCGGAACATGTGCAACATGCCGTCGCCCGCGAACCAGTGGTGGTCGCCCCGCGGCGGGAATTGCGGGTCCGGGCCATTACGGTAATAGGTGATATCGAGATCGGCCGGCAGGTCGCCGCGCACGATGACGTCGTCGATGTCGCACTCCATGCGAATCGGCGCGAAGTTGCCGGTCAGTTGCGGATGGTCGGGATACGGTGTGGTCACGGTCGTTTCTCGCTTGCGGGGGAAGGTGGGGGCGACACTCTATCAGGCTTTTGGCAGGGCGGGTGCGCCGTGCTCGAATGACGGCGTTTGTCTTCCCGCACCATACACTTGCGAAGTGCCGGTTGGTTCCCCGGTGTGCGTTCGCTGGCGAGGGCAGATCGCCTGCGCGCGCGCCCTCCATGGAGATGCCCTCTGTGCCATAATTTGCCGTTTGCGGCCGGGGCATGCCATGAACGCACCCAAAGCCATCGAGGATCAGGCCACTGCGCGTGCCGATGCGATTCCATCGGCATACGTGCCGCCGTACGAACTCACGGAAGGGCAACCGCCGCCGGTCGCCGCAAACGGAGGGCTGTCCTACATGTCTTTCGACCGCAACGGGGATGCGGGTACCGCCGCAGCCACCGAAGCGGCATTCGAACTGATCGCTACAGGGGAAGGGCAGGCCGTCGTCGACATGCTCGAGAACGCGCCCCCGGGCCCCATCGACACCGAGTGGGGCCCTGGGTTTCGCAAGTACTCGGAATGCCTGGAATACATTCGGGAGAACAACATCCAGGCCCCGGAAGGCGCCCTGGCGCTGCCGCTGCGCTACACCGTCCACGAAGCGCCCACCTACACCATCGTCTCGTCCAACGCGCTCTGGCAGGATCCGGCACGCGAGGCGGACGCCCGGGCATTGCGCCAGGAAGAGCGGAACATCGACCGGCGATGCCTCTATTTCCCGCAGGTGATGCGCGACGCGCGGCGCATCGGGGAGTACTACCGGGGCCTGTCACCGTACAGCCCGGAGAGCATGGACAAGCTCGGCGTGTCCCTGGCGCACTGCGAGTCGAAATGCCGGAACTTCTACGACGCACACGAGGTCGAGCGTGTCTTCTACCCGGAAATGGAAAAGCTTCTCCTGGATTTCTTCCCCGGCGCAACGGACGCGCTCGTCTACAACCACGATGTTTTCGACAAGGACTACGACGGCGACCGCACGGAAGACCAGGACAACAAGGTTCCCGGCGTGAACGCCTTCTACGCCAACGTTGTGCACAACGACCTGAACGACAACAGCGGCCGCCTGCGCTGCCGGGAACTGCTCACCAGGAACCTGCGCAACTTCGGCCGCACCGTGCACTACACGGAAGCGGAGGCCGACGCGAAGATGTCCCGGCGCTTCATGTCGATCAACCTGGCCAAGCCCATGGAGACGGTGCGCCAGTACCCCTTCGTGCTCTGCGCCTGGCCCTCCTTCGCCGACCAGCCTTACATCACCAACTACCGCATCTACGACGACCGGGTCGGCGAGACCACCCGCTTTACCTACAGGCCCGACCACGAGTGGTACTGGATACCTCAGCAGAAACCCACCGAGGTCTCGATGCTGAAGTGCTACGACTCCGTCACGGACGGCTCCGTTTCGCGCTGGTCGTTCCACACGGCCTGTTTCGACCCTACAGCGCCCGCGGATGCGCCGTGCCGCAGGAACGTGGTTGTCAGGTCGTACGTCTTTTTCTAGACGACAGCGCCTGCAATCCCGACCCGGCCGGCCGTTGCGCCGGTCGGAGAAAAACCTACGGGCTGTCCAGACGTTAAAGCGTAAACTCCAAAAGACAGCACGCGATGATCGCGGCCAGGCGGTCAGCTTTCGGCGATCGCTTCGATGGTAGCCCCGGACTCATCGAGCACGTTGCCGTCCGCATCCAGCGCTACGATGGGCCCGATCTCCAGGCCGCGGATCCCCGCCTCGACCCTGCCACGGTCCCCAACGACTACCCATATGAGCCCCTCCGGGTTCACCACCTCGACTGCGGCCCGGTGGATCTCCTCTTCGCTCAGGCCGCGAACGGCATCGGCATAGCTGTCCCAGTAGTCGTCCGGCAGCCCGAAGCGCACGATCTCGACCAGCGAACCCAGGACCGCTGAGGCCGTTTCCCAGCGCCCCGGCAATGACAGCGTGCGCCGGTCTTTCACCTTGGCGATCTCGTCCGGGGTGGCGGGACGATCATGGCGTATCTCCTCGATCTCGCGCCTCAGTTCGGCCATCGCCTCGCTGGTCTTGTCGGTCTGTACCGGTGCTAGCGCGATGAACGGCCTCTGGCCCTTGGCGGGCACGAGTTGAGTAAAGGCCCCGTACGACCAGCTCTTGTCTTCGCGCAGGTTCATGTTGACGCGCGCCGTGAAGTCGCCGCCGAGCACCTGGTTCATGGCGGTGATAGCCATTTCCGCGTCGTTGTTGCGCGGCGGAGCGATGTGTCCGGCGATGATCACAGACTGTTCCGAGTCCGGCCTGTCCACCAGGTAGACGATCGATTCGTCCTGATGGGAGACGGTTGCGAGGTTTTTTTCGGGCACGTCGCCCGGGCGCCACCCGCCGAAGCGCGCGGTCAACAGGGGCTCGATCTCGCTCCGGGTGACATCGCCCACGACCACCAGCGTCGCGTTGCCGGGCTTGAACCAGGCTTCATGGAAAGCGGCCAGCTCCTCAGGCGTCAGGGCCGCGACCGTTACCTCGTCGCCGGAGCCGGTGAATGGCAGGCTGTAGGCGTGCCCGTCGCCGTAGAGAATGCGCGGAAAGAGCCGCAGCGCCAGTGTCCTCGGCCGTACCTTCTCCTGCTGAATGCCGACGATCTGCAGTTGCTGCAGGCGGGCGAAGTCCTTTTCCGGGAACGACGGGTTGAGGATGACATCTGCGTAGAGATCGAGCGATGCGTTCAGGTTTTCTTTCAGCGCCGACATGCCGACGAATGAAGTGTCCAGATCGGAACCGGCGCCAAGGTTCGCGCCGAGACTCAGCAGTTCGTCGCTGATCTCGAGAGCCGACCGGGTCGCCGTGCCTTCATCGAGCATGGCGAGCGTCAGGTTCGCGGTGCCGGGCGCAGCAAACTGGTCGGCGGCAAAACCTGCATCGATGACCAGGTTCAATTCCACCACCGGGACGGCATGGCGTTCCGCCAGAACGACCTTGAGGCCATTGTCGAGTTCGAATCGCTCGAAGCGGTCGAAGCGCGCAGTGGGCTGCGAGCCCGTATCCGGCAGCCTGGAGCGGTCAGCCGTGGCCTCGCCCACCGAAGACTCCGGGAACGGCACGACCTCCAGGATGAATTGTCCCCGGGTCATCCAGTCGCCGGCCTCGGCCTGGAGATCCGCCGGCTGCGCCGCATCCCAGCGGGCAAGCGTCGTCTTGTGGAAGGCCGGGTCGTCCATGTAGGTTTCGTTGCGGGCCAACTGGTCGCTCTTGCCGCCAAAGCCACCGACCCGCTCGATACCCCTTATGAAAGCGGCGCGGCGGCTGGTGACCAAGCGGCGCAGTTCCTCGTCGCTGGGCCCCTCGTCCAGAAAGGCTGCGATTTCTTCCTCGATGGCCGCATCGAGTTCCGCGAGCGTGTGCCCGGGCAGCGCCGTTGCGATGACGCCGATGATGCCGGCTATCTCCATCGGGAAGGCAAAGGCGTTCACGTCCGAGGCGATCTGCTCATCGTAGACCAGGCGCTTGTACAGCCGGGATGTCTTGCCCTCGCTCAGGATGCCGGCCACGAGATCGAGCCGGTTCGACTCGAGGGTGCCATAACGGGGCATCGTCCATGCCTTGTAGAGCCGCGCCTGGGGCACCCGGTCCTGCATGACCAGGCGGTGGGTGCCCACGAGTTCGGGTATCCATTCCTTCTGCCGCGTCAGTGGGGGCCCGGCTGGAATATGGCCGAAATAGTGCTCCACCCGGACCTTGACGTCTTCCGCTTCCACATCGCCGGCGATGACCAGCACCGCATTTGCCGCACCGTAGTACCGGTTGAACCACTCCCTGACATCGTCAAGGCTCGCCGCGTTCAGGTCGTCCATGCTGCCGATAACGGACCACGAGTAGGGATGGCCGGACGGAAAGACGTTCTCGAACAGCACGTTGAACACCCGCCCATAGGGCTGGTTCTCACCCTGACGCTTCTCGTTCTGCACAACGCCGCGCTGCTCGTCGAGCCGTGCCTGGTCGACCACACCAAGCAGGTGCCCCATACGGTCCGATTCCATCCAAAGCGCAAGGTCGAGCGCGTTCTTCGGCACCACTTCAAAGTAATTGGTCCGGTCGACGTTGGTCGTGCCGTTCATGCCGGTGGCGCCGACCCGCTCGAAAGGCTCGAAGAACTCGCCGGGGTAGTTCTCCGTGCCATTGAACATCAGGTGTTCGAACAGGTGCGCGAACCCGGTCTTGCCGGGTTTCTCGTTCTTCGAGCCGACGTGATACCAGACGTTCACGGCCACCACCGGCGCCTTGCGATCCTCGTGGACGATGAGCGTCAGGCCGTTGTCCAGAGTGAACTTCTCGAACGGAATGTCGATGCCTGCCGATTCGATGTCGACCTCGACCGGAAGCACCAGGTCTGACGCCGACGCCTCACCATCCACCTCATCCCGCGCGGTGTCTGTGCACGAGGCCGAAAAGACGCTCAGGGCAATGAGAGCCAGCGCACGGCCCAGCTCGCGAGACACGACGCCTGGGCGCGCCAGATCAACGGGTGTCAACATACGAATGTCCCGGCTTGCGCAAAAGACGGCGACTGTAGCGCAAAGGGGCACGCCCCGCACGACGGTCTATCGAATCGATGGCCCGTACGCTGTAGGCACGCACTACGCCATCTGCTACCGTCAAGTGATGGGCGCGCTTCAGAAACTGTTGGTACGCGGCTCTTTTGCCATGCAGCGCGGGGTTCTCGAGAGCCCGGTCATCGCCTATGAAACCCTGGGCAACCTGAGCGCCGCGAAAGACAACGCGGTCCTCGTTTTCACGGGGCTTTCGCCATCCGCCCACATCGCCTCTTCCCCCGCCGACCCGACAACGGGCTGGTGGGAGGACATGGTCGGGCCGGAAAAGCCCATCGATACCGACCGGTATTTCGTGGTCTGTATCAACTCGCTCGGGAGCTGTTTCGGCTCGACCGGGCCCGCCTCCCTGGATCCGGTCACGGGCGATTACTACAGGCTGGACTTTCCGGTGCTGTGCGTGGAGGACATCGCCAACAGCGGCGCACTGGTTCTCGACCATCTCGGCGTAGACGTGCTGCACACTGTAGTGGGCCCGTCGATGGGCGGCATGACGGCGCTCGCCTTCGCCCTGCAGCATCCCGATCGCAGCCGCCGCATGCTTTCCATCTCTTCCGCGGGGCGCAGCCTCCCCTTCTCCATCGCCCTGCGTTCCCTGCAACGGGAGATCATCCGCGCGGATCCGGCCTGGCGGAACGGACAGTACGACTTCCGCCGGGGCCCGGTCAGCGGCATGCGCCTCGCGCGCAAGCTGGGCATGATCACCTACCGGTCGGCGGCCGAATGGGCAGAACGATTCGGCCGCGAACGCGCCACCAGAGAACCGCCGACCGACCACCCGTTCGGTATCGATTTCGAGGTGGAATCGTACCTGGAAGCCCACGCCAACCGGTTCATCGGCGGGTTCGACGCCAACTGCTACCTGTACCTCTCCAGGGCCATGGACCTGTTCGATGCCGCCAACCACGGCGGCAGCCTGGAACAGGGCCTGCGCCGGCTGCGCATCGAGAGTGCGCTGGTCATCGGAGTGACCTCCGACTTCCTGTTTCCGCTGCACCAGCAGGAAGAACTGGCCCGGACACTCAAGACCTGCGTCCGCGACCTGGAATTCAAGCGCCTGGAGTCAATTCAGGGGCATGATTCGTTTCTGGTCGACATGGATCGCTTCCGGCCGTCGGTCGCCGCCTTTTTCTAGCGCGACCCAGTCGAAAGAACGCGACGCGGCAGGCGCGAGCAGCGAAGGCACCGGATGGCGCGGACCATAGCGGGCGGAGGCATGCTTGCACATCCAATTTCACTCGGCGCCCCTGCGCCCTCGGCAGGAGTCAGGCCGGCCTTCGTGGGCAAATCAGGTTGGAGCCGGCGGTAATCCTCCCGATCTCCGCGCTGTTCGCGTAACCCGCGGCAAGAAGGGCCCCAAGGCAATCCCCTGCCCGGTCAGCGGGCACGCTGGCCAGCAACCCGCCCGAGGTCTGGGGATCGGCCAGCAACCGCACCAGGGGATCCCCCGGAGCGCGCCCGCGTATCTCGAAGTCCGCCAATGCCTGCTCGTTGCCCTCCTGGAGTACGCTGGACGCACCCCCAGCAAAGCCCTCCAGGGCGCCTTTGAGGCTGGGCACCGCTTCCAGCCAGAGTTCGACGCCGGTTCCCGAGGCCCGCAACATCTCGCCCAGGTGGCCCACCAGGCCGAAGCCGGTTACGTCGGTCACGGCCCGGACACCGTTTGCACGCAAGACTTCGAGCGCCTCGAGGTTGGACTGGTCCATGACGCCGATTGCGGCCTGCAGGAACCTGGTCTGTGCCTGGCCGCGCATATGCGCCGCCAGCAGCACGCCGATGCCGAGCGGCTTGGTCAAAAGCAGGCAGTCGCCCTCCTGGCAGCCCGCCTTGGTCAACACCGGCTCCACCGCCCTGCCGGTCACCGCCAGGCCCAGGGACAACTCGGACCCCTCGGAGGAGTGCCCGCCCACCAGGGGCACGCCGTCACCGTTCAGCACGTCCACGGCGCCCTTGAGTAACCCGTAGAGTTCCTCCTCCATCATCGCCTCGGTCATCAGCGGCACCGTGGCGATGGCCATGGCGCTCGTGGGCGTTGCGCCCATGGCATAGATGTCGTTCAGGCTGTGATGGGCGGTGATTCGCCCGAACAGGTAAGGATCGTCGACGAGGCTGCGAAAACCGTCCAGGGTCAAAAGCAGGTGTTCGGATTGGCCGCGCAGGATCGCTGCATCGTCGCCGATGCCCTGGACCAGGTCCGCATGGCGCTGCTCCGGCAGGCGACCCAGAACTCGGTGCAGAGGCCCGGCGGCCAGCTTGGCGCCGCAACCTCCGCAGCGCATCGGGTCGAACGGGGGCTGTTCCTTGCCGTCAACGCCGTTTCCGGGATTGCCGATCGTCGGGGCGCCCGCCATGTCGGGGAGATTTTGAAACCGCTCCATGAACCGGCGGTCGATCCATTTCTTCCAGCGCCAGGCCCACCGCCCCCGCACCGCCAGGCCGGACCGGGAGGCCACGGCCCGCGCATCGCCCGTGCCGATGATGCTCAAGAAGCGCTTTTGCGGCCTGAATCGCCGGAGCGCGCGACCCTCCGCCGACCGGCGCAGATTGGCGGCCAGCACCGGCCCGGCCCGCACGGCGAACACACCGGACTTGGGGCGCTCCTGCCCGTTGAGGCAGGCCACATCGCCGCTCACGAATACGCGCGGATGAGAGAGCGAGCGCAGGCAGGCGTCTACCCGTGCAAAGCCCCGGGAATCCTGGGACAGCGCGCTGTCCCGGACCCAGTCCGGCGCCACCACGCCGGTGACCCAGAACAGCCGGTCGAACCCGATGGTGGTTCCATCGGCGAGGACCAGTTCGCTCTCCCTCGCCGCCGAAACCGCCCCGAAACGCAATTCGATGCCGGCCTTATAGAGCTCGTCCGCCAGCATCTGTTGCGCTCGCCGTGCCTGCCCGGGGAGGAGTTCCAGCGTGACAATACCGATCTCGACGCCGTGCGGCAGGGCGTTACGCGCCGCGAGTGCCAATTCCACACCCCCCACTCCGCCGCCCGCGAACAGAATCTTCGTGCCCGGCCCGGCTTCTTCGCAAAGCGACCGCCAATGGGGCAGGAACCGCCCGATCGGCTTGACCGGAACTCCGGCGTCGGCGAACGTTTCCGGGGCGGCCCCGCAGTTGAGCGAAAGCGTATCGAAGCGCACGGGCGGGCGATTTGCGCAACGGACGGCGTTGTTCTCCAGGTCCAGGCCGGTAACCGCATCGACAATCAGGCGGGCGCCGGCGAAACGGCAGAGCGGGCCGAGGTCGATGTGAATGTCTTCCCACCGGTAGTGCCCCGCCACGTATCCCGGCAACATGCCCGAATACGGCGTATGCGCCTCCCGGGCGATGACCGTGATGCGCACGCCGTCCAGCGGAGCCATCCCCAGCGATTTCAGCGCCTGGACATGGCTGTGGCCTCCGCCGACCAGCACCAGGTCGCTGACCGGGGGGTTCAGGTCAGCCCGCATGGCCAGGGAGGTGCGGCCAATGATCCCAAATGATCAGTTGGTTCCGGCACTTGCGGGCTTGCGCATCCAGCGGCTCGCGGAGGCCGTCTCCTGAACGGACTCGCCTGCCTTGGCCCAGCCGTTGAACCCGGCGGCCAGGTGCGCCACGTCGGGATAGCCCATGCCCTTGAGGGCCTTGGCCGCCAGGGCCGAGCGTCCGCCGCCGGCGCAGAACAGAACGATCCGCCTGTCTTCGGCGAAGTAGTCCCGATAGTACGGACTGGCCGGGTCCGCCCAGAACTCCAGCATGCCGCGCGGCGCGTGACTGGCGCCGGGGATGGTGCCGAGATCGACGTTTTCCTGGAGTTCCCGGATGTCGATCAGCAACAGGTCGTCCCTTTTCGCCATCTCGTTCTTCAACTGCTCGATGGAAAGGTTCTCGAGATCGCGTTTGGCCTCGTCGACCAGTTCGAATATGGGCTTGATGCTCATGCCTCGTCTCCGGAGGTTCCGTCAGGCTGTCTAATGTAGCCCATCTCACGGACATTTCTTACCGCGAGTCTTCGGTGCCGCAATCGCCGTGCCGCAATCGGCGGGCGCAAAAAGACCGGTTTGCGCGCCGGCATCCGGCGCCGCGCTGGCGTGAGGGCACTGGTCGCGCTATCGTTGGCATCGTTGATGGTCCAGCCGTTCAGTACCGTCGATTCCGGGTTTGTCCCAACGCCGCGCAACGAGCGGGGAGATCGGCAGGCATGACTTCGAGAAGGCAATTCCTCAAGGCGGGGGCTGCGGCCACCGGGCTCGCCGCGCACCGTGCATCGACGGCCGCCGCCCGCGAAGCAGGCAACGCCGGCAACCGGGTGCGCCGCTACGTCACCCTCGGCAGAACCGGGCTCGCCATCTCCGATGTTTCCTTCGGATCGAGCCGCCTGCGCACCGGACAGGAACACCTGGTGCACCACGCCCTGGACCTCGGCATCAACTACTTCGACACCGCGGAATCCTATACGCGCCGGCAGTCCGAGCAGGTGATCGGCAACGCCCTGCGCGGCAGGCGCGAGCGCGTCGTTATCGCATCCAAGACCATGGCGTACGCCGGCGACAGCCGGGAGTCGATCATGGCGGCCCTTGACGGCAGCCTGCGCCGGCTCCGCACCGACTACGTCGACATCTATTTCAACCATGCCGTGAACGACACCGGCAGGCTGGACAACCCGGAGTGGTTCGAATTCGTCGAGCGCGCGAAGCGGCAGGGCAAGATCCGTTTCACCGGCATGTCGGGCCACGCGGGGCGCCTCATCGGCTGCCTCGACCACGCCTTCGACAAGAACATGGTCGATGTGGTGCTCGTCGCCCACAACTTCGGCCAGGATCCGGCATTCTACGAGCAGTTCGCCCGCGGCTTTGACCTGATTGCCCGGCATCCCGGCCTGCCGCGGGTACTGGCGCGGGCAAAGTCGCTCGACGTGGGGGTGGTGGCGATGAAGACCCTGATGGGCGCCAGGCTCAACGACATGCGCCCCTACGAGCGCGACGGCGCGTCTTTCTCCCAGGCGGCGTTCCGCTGGACGCTCGCCAATCCCCACGTCGATGCGCTGGTGATCTCCATGACCAGTGAGCCGGACATCGACGAATTCCTCGGCGCATCCGGCTGGCAGGCCCTGGCCGGGGGCGACCGGGCGCTGCTCGACACCTACGCCCGGCTGAACGGCGCCAGCTATTGCCGCCACGCCTGCAACGACTGCGAAGGCGCCTGCCCCTACGGCGTGCCGATCTCC
The DNA here is from genome assembly GCA_964638775.1 of uncultured Pseudomonadales bacterium. Lineage (GTDB taxonomy): Bacteria > Pseudomonadota > Gammaproteobacteria > Pseudomonadales > Azotimanducaceae > Azophilus. The sequence continues at coordinate 27,445 of CAZWZH010000029.1, read as the reverse complement.
GACGTGCTCCGCACCCGCATGTACGCAACCGATTACCGCGATCTCACCTTCGCGCGGGATGAATACGCCGCCCTCTCCACCAACGCCGCCGCCTGCCTCGCCTGCTCCGGCGAACCCTGCCGCGACGCCTGCACCCACGGCCTCGACATCGCCGGCCTCTGCGCACCCGCGCACCGAATGCTCGCCTGAGCCACCCCAATGCGAGTTGCCAAGAGGAGACCGGCGATGCAATCGCCGCGCCGGAAGGTAGTACCATGAAAGGGGCGGATCTCCAACAAATCCTTGCAGACTGCAGGTCGGGCAGTCTCGCACTGGATGAAGCCGCGGCGCGTATTCGCGCATCCTTCTTCCAGGACCTTGGACATTCGACCCTGGACACTGACCGGGAACGGCGCACGGGCGCCGCGGAGGTCATCTACGGCCAGCACAAGACGCCCGAGCAGATCGCCGACCTGGTAAGCGCCCTTTCCGCCAACGGCCAGAACGCCCTGGTCACACGGGCGAGCCGGCAGGCCTTCGAGGCCGTTCTGGGCCGGGAGCCCGAGTCCCGCTACCACGAAACGGCCGCCGCCATTACGCTGACCCGCACCGGGCCCCCACCGCCCCACACAACGGTGGCCGTGATCACCGCCGGCACGTCGGACCTGCCGGTGGCGGAGGAAGCCGCAGTAACCGCCGAGTTCTACGGCAACCCGGTGAACCGCATCAACGATGTGGGCGTTTCAGGCATTCACAGGCTGCTTGCCCGGCTCGACGCCATGCGCGAGGCGCGCGTACTGATCGTGGTGGCCGGCATGGAAGGCGCCTTGCCCAGCGTGGTGGCCGGCCTGGTGGACAAGCCGGTGATCGCGGTGCCGACCAGCGTGGGCTACGGCGCTTCCTTCCGCGGCGTGGCGGCGCTCCTGGGCATGCTGTCGAGCTGTGCCTCGGGGCTTGCCGTGGTCAACATCGACAACGGATTCGGCGCCGGGTACCTTGCCAACACGATCAACAGGCTCTGAGCAGGACGTGCAGCAGCAACTGGCCGAAAAGTACACCGCCCTGAAGGAGGCCTTGAGCACGCTCGAGAGCGTGATCGTCGCCTTTTCCGGCGGCGTCGACAGCTCGCTGGTGGCCTTCGTGGCGGCCGAGGCGCTCGGCGAGGCGAGCCTGGCTGTCACGTCGGGGAGCGCGAGCCTCAAGCGCCGCGACCTGGAACTCGCGCGCACGCTGGCCGCAAGCTGGGGCATGCGGCACCGGGTGATCGTCACCGATGAACTGACCAAGTCCGACTACCGGGCCAACCCCACCGACCGCTGCTTCCACTGCAAGACCTCGCTCTACACCTCGCTGGCCGAAATCGCCGCCCGTGAGGGCTATGCCAACGTGGTCAACGGCACCAATACCGACGATCTCGGCGATCACCGGCCCGGCCTGGCGGCAGCCCGGGATTTCGGGGTCCGCTCGCCGCTGGTCGATGCGGGTTTCGCCAAGGCGGACGTCAGGGCGCTGGCGGCTGAACTCGGCCTCGACAATGCGCAGAAGCCGCAGTCGGCCTGCCTGTCGAGCCGATTCCCGTACGGTTCACATATCGACGAGGCGCGCCTGGCACAGGTTGAGCGCGCCGAGGAGGCGCTGGCGGACCTGGGCTTCCGGCAATTCCGGGTGCGGCACCACGAAGAGGTGGCCAGGCTGGAGATCGCTGCCGAGGAGCTGCCGCACGCCCTGGAACTTCGCGATCGGCTGACCGATGCGGTAAAGGCCTGCGGCTACCGCTTTGTCGCTCTTGACCTCGCCGGCTTCCGTTCCGGTTCACTGAACGAAGGCCTGATACCCGCCAGGGCTATCCTCTGACTCGGGAGGCTCGATCGATGATCGAGATTCGCCCGGTCTCCGGCCGGCGCCTGCTCAAGCAGTTCGTGAAGGTTCCCTGGTCGGTTTATCGCGATGATCCCGCGTGGGTGCCTCCACTCATACTGGAGCGCCTGATGGCGCTTTCGCCGAAAGAACCGATATTCGAGCACCTGGACTGGCAGGGCTGGATTGCCTGCCGGGACGGCGTACCCGTCGGGCGCATCAGTGCGCAGATTGACGCGCTTCACCTGGAGCACAATGACCCCCGGCAGGGATTTTTCGGCATGATCGAGGGCCTGGACGACGCCGACCTGTTCGCCAGCCTCGCAAACATGGCCGAGGAGTGGCTGCGCAAACGCGGCATGACAAGCGTGCTGGGGCCGCTGAACCTGAACATCAACCAGGAGCCGGGCCTGCTGTACGACGGTTACGAGTCACCCTCGTCGTTCCTGATGGGCCACGCGCGCCCCTACTATCATCCTCGGCTCGAGAGCGCCGGCTATCGATCGTGCCGGGAGTTGCTCGCCTACCGGCTGGCTCCCAATTACGATGAGCCGGCTGCCATCCGGCGCCTGCGCCGGCGCCTTGGCGCGCGCCTGGTACTGCGCAACCTCAACCGCGCCGACAGGGCAGCGGAACTCGAAGTGGTACGCCGCATATTCAACGACGGTTGGTCCGGCAACTGGGGATTCGTTCCCTTCACGGAGGCTGAATTCGCGGCAATCGGCAATCTGCTGCTTTTCGTGGTTCCGAAAGACTTCATCCTCATCGCCGAGCTGGATGGCGAACCTGCGGGATTCATCGTCGTTCTGCCCAACATCAACGAATGCATTCGTGATCTCAACGGCAGGCTGTTCCCGAGCGGGTGGGCAAAGCTGCTCTGGCGGCTGAAGGTCCGATTGCCCCGAACGGTTCGCGTTCCGCTCATGGGCGTGCGCAAGGACCTGCACGATACGGTGTTCGGCCCGGGCATCGCCATGACGCTGATCCACGGCATGAACGCACCCACGCTACGGCACGGGGTGATCGCGGGGGAACTGTCCTGGATACTGGAAGACAACGCCGGCATGAGGAGCATTCTCGAGCGCCTCGGCGGCACGGTAACCAAGCGCTACCGCCTCTACGAGAAGAGCCTCGGCGGGTCATGAAAGCCATCGTACTCGCCGGCGAACGGCCAGGACGCAACCCGCTGGCTGTTGCGACCGGCGTTCCCGCGGGCGTGCTTGCCCCGGTTGCCGGCCGCCCAAGCATCCTGCGGGTGATCGAAACCCTGCGCGCCGCCCATGGCATGGACGGCGGCCTGATCGCCGGCCCGAACCCGGAGGTGTGTCGCGGTTCCGCCACCCTTGGCGCCATTTTCGAAACCGGCGACTTTTCCTGGATCGAGCCGGACCGCGCGCCCGCGGAGAGCACCCTGCGCGCGCTCGACGAGCTTGACGAGTTCCCGGTGCTGGTGACGACGGGCGACCACGCTCTGCTCACTCCCGAAACGGTTGAGCAATTCGTTGCCGCCGCCGCCTCGTCGGACGCGGAGGCGCTGGTGGGGCTGGTCTCCCGCGAACGCGTCATGCGGCGCTTTCCCGGCACCCGGCGCACCCTGCTCCGGTTTCGCGAGGGCGGCTATTGCGGCACGAACCTGTTCCTGCTGAGGAGCCCGAACGCGCGCCGAGCCATCCGCTTCTGGCGGGGGGTACAGCGCGACCGCAAGCGCCCCTGGCGCATCGCCGGGCAACTCGGTGCGGTCACCCTGCTGCGTTACCTCAGCGGCAGGCTGGCGATGGAAGATGCCTTTGCGGTTCTGTCACGGGCCGCGGGCTGCAGGGTCTCCTGGGTCGAGGTCGACGATGAACTCGCCGCCGTGGATGTCGATTCGGTTCAGGACCTCGCGCTTGCCGAGCAGGTACTCAAGTGATGGACGACCGCCCCGAACCCAGGCTCGGCGTTCGGCTGGGGAAGATATTCCTGCGCGCGACCGACCGCTTTCTTGCCCGCCACTCGCTGGCGCCGACAACCCCGTTCCTTCCCGCCGGAGATTTTCCGCAGGTACGCGACCTGGAAGCCGGCTGGCGAGCCATCCGCGCCGAGCTGGACAGGGTGCTGGAACGTCCGCAGGACATTCCCACCTTCCACGAGATGTCCCCCGACCAGGCGCGCATCTCCTTCGGAGACAACTGGAAGACCTTCGCATTCTACGTGTTCGGGAAACGCATCGACGAGAATTGCAGCGCCTGCCCGCGCACCGCGGAAATCCTGGGTGGCCTGCCCGGCCTGCAGAACGCCTGGTTCTCCATTCTGGCGCCCGGCTACCACATACCGCCCCACCGGGGCCCCACCAAGGCGGTGGTGCGCTGCCACCTGGGGCTCAGGATTCCGGCCGAGCCGAAGCGGTGCTGGATACGCGTCGGCGCCGAGACCCGCCACTGGGAAACGGGCAAGTGTCTCTGTTTCGACGATACCTTCGAGCACGAAGTGAGCAACGCCACCCCGGAAGCCCGCGTGGTGCTTTTCGTGGACCTCGACCGGCCCCTGGACCGGGTCGCGGGCCCCTGCCGGGATGCCCTGCTCTCCCTGCTGCGGGCCAGCGCCTACGTCAGAAAGCCGCTCGCCAACCTGCACCGGTGGAACCGGCGGATCGGCAACGATGCTGCTTGACTTCGCGCAACCCGCCGTCGAGCCGGACCTGCGCGCCGGGGTGTGCATCGTCGGCGCCGGGGCGGCCGGCGTGACACTGGCCAGGGGGCTGGCCGCCCAGGGGCTGGAAGTCCTGCTGCTGGAAAGCGGCGGCTTCGACCACGACCCGGTGACCCAGTCCCTCGGCGTCGGCGAAAACGTCGGCATGCCCTACTACGACCTGCACGACAGCCGCCTGCGCTTCTTCGGCGGCACCACCAGCATCTGGGGCGGCCGCTGCGCGCCGCTGGACGACATCGACTTCGAAACCCGTAACTGGGTGCCCCACAGCGGCTGGCCGATTCGCAGGGAAGACCTGGCCGAGGGTTACCGGGCCGCGCACCGGGACCTCGAAATCGGGGAATACGAATACGGCCAGGCGCTGTGGCAGACCCTGGCCACCGATCCGCCGCCATTCGACCGGGACCGCTTCGTCACGCCCTTCTGGCGGTTCGACGACTTGAAGGAGCGCTTCAGCGCCCGCCGCGCCCAAGACCTGCTGGAGCATCCGAACGTACGCATCCTCATTCACGCCAACGCGATTCACCTGCAGGCCGCGGCAAGCGCCGAGGGCCTGGATCATCTGCTGATCGCAAACCTGGCGGGCCGGCAGGCGGAGGTTCGGGCGGATATCTACGTATTGGCCTGCGGCGGCATCGAGAACGCCCGGCTGCTGCTGGCATCGAGGGACGTGGAGCCTGAGGGCGTGGGCAACCGTCACGACCGGGTCGGCCGTTTCTTCCTGGAACACGCCCACGGCAGGCTGGGACGCCTGCACTCCGCCAGCGCCTTCGACCTTTGGAACCGTTTCCGCAAGCGCTTTCCCCAAACCGGTACTGAAGACGGGCGCGAACCCTCGAAGAGTGTGCCCATTGCGCCGGTTCTGGCGCCCGCGCCGGCGCTGCAGCGCGACCTCGGCATATTGAACACCGCAATGACGCTCAAGTGGCAGCGGGACCCGCGGCGCGGCATGCCCGTGGTGCAGCGCATGTACCAGAACCTCAAGCACCAACTGGAGCCGAACCGGAAGAACCGGTACCTCTGGCATGCTTACCGGGGCCTGGCGGCCTGGTACCAGAAGCGTCTGGCAATCCCCGTAACGCGGGGCCTGGCCGCCCTGCCGGACCGGCGGCTGAACATCATGATCCGCGCCGAACAGGCGCCCAATCCACACAGCCGTGTACGCCTTTCGCAAAGCAGGGACGCCCTGGGCCTGCCCCGGGCCGACCTCGACTGGCAATTCAACGAACAGGACAAGCACACGCTGCGCCAGCTCGCACAAGCCCTGGACGCCGAACTGGGGCGCCTCGGCATCGGCCGGTTCGAGCCCGAACCCTGGCTTTTCGACGGCGACCTGGCCTGGCCGGTCGACCCCACGGTGGGCAATCACCCGATCGGCGGCTATCACCACATGGGTACCACCCGCATGAGCGACGATCCGAAAGCCGGCGTGGTCGACAGGCACTGCGCGGTGCACGGCTATTCGAACCTGTACGTCGCCGGCAGCTCCGTGTTTCCCACCGGCGGCTGGGCAAACCCCACCCTGACCATCCTGGCGCTGGCCCACCGATTGAAGGACCACCTCGTTTCGCGTAAGGTCGCGGCCCGCTCCGCCCCGTAACACAAAAGAAATGATCAGGCACCGTCCATGAAGGTAATCCTCCTGAGCGCCGGCCAGGGCAAGCGGCTTCTCCCGCTGACCGAGAACCAGCCGAAATGCGCGCTGCCGCTCGGCGACAAGACCGCGCTTGAGTGGCAACTGGAGTCCCTGGCCGCGGCCGGCGCCAGCGAAGTGGTGGTGGCCACCGGTTTCCAGGCGGGCCTCGTCAGGCAGATCGTCCACCGATTCAAGAGGCTGCCGGTGCGCATCGCCCACAACCCCTTCTATGCCCACTGCGACAACCTGGGCACCTGCTGGATAGTGCGTCACGAAATGACCGACCCCTTCGTGCTGATCAACGGCGACACGATGTTCGAGCCGGAGGTGTTCAGGCGTCTGGTCGCCAGCCGCGACAGCCACGACATCACCCTGGTCACCAACGAAAAAGACGACTACGACGACGACGACATGAAGGTGACCGTCAAGAACGGCTCGCTGAAGCGCGTCGACAAGCAACTCCCCATCGCCGAGGTCGACGGCGAATCCATCGGCATGATCCGCTTCCGCGGCACCGGCGTGGGCCTCTTCCGCACGCAGCTCGAATCCATGATGCTGGAAGAGTCGACCCTGAAGCGATGGTACCTGTCCGCGATAGACCTGCTGGCCCGCCAAGGCCACGTTGGCACCGTCAGCACCGCCGGCCACGGCTGGTGCGAAATCGACGACCACAAGGATCTTGATTACGCCAGTGTCACCGTGCCCGGCTGGTGGGAGACCCGCGCACGCCTCAGCGCCGACGCGAGACGCTGACAATCCCCCTACCCCGCGCGCCGGAGCGATGGCGCGCAGGGAACAGAAGGTCGCTGGGAGAGAGTGGGTGTGCGGTGCGGACATCCGGCACCTTTAAGGCACCCTTGCGCCCTCGAATTCCACAAGAACGCGTCCGCCTGGCGTGCCGGATGTCCGCACCGCATACCCGCTCTCGGAACTCGAACGAAGCCCTGTTCCGCAATCCGGTGCGCCGGCGTTGCGCCAAACCGGCTCTCAACCGCCGTTGCCGTCCCGCCGCACGATGACCTCCACCCCGTCCGACCCGCTGGAGCGCAACCGCCCGTTCCTGAGGTCGTAGACGATCGCGGAACTGGCCATGGACACGTCGTCGCCCTCGAGGATGGCGTCGTCGTAGAGCTCGATCACTTCTTCCCGATACCGGTAGACGATGCGTCCGCCCCGGCCGGTGATCGTGGAACCCTCATTGTCGACGGAGATTCGGGCGGGAGCGCCGGATACCACCACCCGTTCCGGGTCTTCCACCGGCCCGTGCACTTCCGCGTCGTGCGCGGTGACCCGCCACTCGGCCGAACTCATCTGGAAGTTGCCTTGAAGGTACAGCACCTCGCCATCCTCCCCTTCCCAGGCCCGGTCGGCCCGAATTACTATGGGCGCCTCTTCGCCCCCGGGCGAAGGTTCCGTGGCCGCCATTGAGGTCGACCCTGCAAGTGCCCATGAGAAAAGCGACCAGCGGACGGCCCTGCCGATGATCGTGCACAGGTACCTGGTCCGCGAGGTGACCAAGCCCCTGATCGCGGTCGTGGTGCTGCTCGTCGGCATTTTCATGGCCTACAGCCTAACCCGCTTTCTCGCGGACGCAAACGAGGGCGCCTTGAGCGCCTCGGCGGTTTCGACGCTGACCGGGCTCAAGGTACTGATCGCGCTGGAGGTGCTGATTCCCATCGCCCTGTACGTGGGCATGATCGTCACCCTCGGCCGCCTCTATTCGGATTACGAGATCACCGCCCTGAAAGCCGGGGGCGTCGGCGAGGGGCGCATCGTCGCGCCGGTGGTGTGGCTGTCGCTGACGGTGGCCCTGGCGGTGGGTCTGCTCTCCCTGTTCGTCCGGCCCTGGGCGTACGAGCGGCTGTACGAATTTCGCGCCGACGCCGAGGCATCCGCGGAACTGGAGGACATCGCTCCGGGGCAGTTCCACGTTTACGGCGACGAGAACCGAATGGTGTTTCTGGAGGAAAGGAACGCCGGAACCGGGGAATTCGCCGGCCTGTTCGTTCGCTCGCGGGATGCGTCGGGCCTGGAGGTGATCTCCGGACGCCGCGGCCGTCTCGAGGCGTTCGCCAGGCCGGACGCACACCGGCTGCAACTCGAGAAGGCCTTCGTCTACAGGCAGACCGATGACGAGGCAGACCTGATCGGCCGCTTCGGCACCTTTTCCATCTGGACGCCGACGCTCATGCCCGACCCGGTCGGCTACCGGCCGAAAGCCACCGCCACCACGCGGCTCATGAGTTCCACAAACGCCGAAGACCGCGCGGAGCTGCAGTGGCGGCTGTCAACGGGGGTATCGACGGTGCTCCTGGCGCTGATCGCCGTGCCGCTGGGCCGCACCCGGCCACGCGGCGGGCGCTACGGCCGCATACTGCTGGCGGTGGCGGTCTACGCGGCCTATTTCAACTTCATCGGCATCGCCCGCTCGGGCGTCGAGCAGGGGACCCTGCAGCACCTCTGGTGGGCGCCCCTGGGCCTGGGCGCGGTGGTGGCGCTCGGCCTGCTGGCTTCGCGCCGGGTTACCTGACGATCGGAGCCGGTGGGTGGGCATGCTCGACCGCCATCTGTTCCTCTCCCTGATTCGGGGAGGCAGCCCCGTGCTGTTGGGGCTCGTCGGGCTGTTCGCCTTCATCGAGCTGGCCGAGCAACTGGAAGATGTCGGCAAGGGCACGTTCAGCAGCCTCGACGCACTGCGCATCGTCGCCTTTTCCATTCCCCGGATCGGCATCGACGTGTTGCCGGTGACCTGCCTGCTTGGCACGGTGGTCGGGCTCGGCGCATTGGCCAGCCAATCCGAGATCACCGCCATGCGCGCCGGCGGTGTGAGTGTCTCGCGGCTCGCCCGGCCGCTTTTCGGCCTGCTCGGCATCGTCATCGTGTCGTTGGCCGCGGTTCAGCAGTACGTCATCCCCGACTTCGAACGCCGCTCGGCGTCGCTTCGCGCCCACGCCCTCACCGGCACATCCGTTCAGGGCAACGAACACTGGACAAGGAGCGGGTCGAGCCTGGTGCGCGTCGGCGACGTGCGCTACGGCATGATCCCCCTGGACATCGAGATCTACGAATTCGACGCCGGCGGCGGCATCGTGCGCCTGACCCAGGCCGCCAGCGCCGACGTGATCAGCGCCAACGAGTGGCTGTTGCACGATGTGACCGTCACGCGGCTCGATGGGGACGAGGCCGTGCGGAGCCGCGCGGACCGGTTGCCCTGGCAGAACCGTATCGGCGCCGAGCGGCTTCTTGCTTTCGTCCAGGCCGAGCACGCGCTGGCGCCCGCCGACCTCTTCGACTACATCGGCTATCTTGACGACAACGGCCTGGACACGCACCGGTACCGCCTGCTGCTCTGGCACCAGTTGAGCCTGCCTCTCGGGCTCGCCGCCATGGCGCTGTTGGGCGTTCCCTTCGTCACCGGCTCGACGCGCGCCATGCCGCTCGGCGCGCGCATTACCCTGGGCTGTGCGATCGGCATTGCTTTCTACCTGCTGGAGCGAACGGTTACCCAGTTCGGGTTGCTGTATCAGCTCCCGGCCGCGCCCACGAGCCTCACACCGAATGTGCTTGCCCTCGGCGTGGCGCTGCTTGCGCTCGTCCGGCGGCGCTGATCAGGCGGGAAAGGCGAGTGTTTGAGTGTCCACGACGGCGAAGCCGTCCGGGGTGCGGCAATGCAGGTGCATCTCCAGGCGCCATCCCCGTTCGTTGCGCGATATGTCGAAACAGCGGAATGGCGCATCGGATTTCGACGCGGACCCGGTCGCGAACACCGGCACCGCGCCCTGCCGGTAGAACCTGTTGAAGTGGCCGTGGCCATGCAGCACCACGTGCGCCATGCCCACGGCCGGCGCCAGGTGCTGCATGTCTTTCAGCGCCTTGCGCTCAGGTATCGCCCCAGGCGCCGGCGGATGGTGGATCGCCAGAATGTTGAGGGTCCCGGGCGGTGCACAGGCCAGGCGCTCCGTCAGCCGCCCGCACTGTTCGCGGCCCAGCTCACCGGTCGCCATGAATACCGGGGTCGGCAACCCGGTGTTGAGGCCGTGAATCTCGACGCCGTCAATGCCCAGACGGGTGGGAAACCCGGCCCAGTGGCCCGGTTCGCCGTTCGAGCCCGGCGCAATCCGCAGGTATTCGCCCCAATGCGCCTCCACCTCCGCCCAGGAATCCGCCCGGTAGACATCGTGGTTGCCAGGCACCACGAAGACGTTTTCCGGGGGACCCAGCGCCTTGAGCCAGTGGGCCGCCTCCTCGATTTCCGCCGGCAAACCCAGGTGCACCAGGTCTCCCGTGACGACTATCACGTCCGGGCGCAGCGAAGAGATCAGCCCGCAGAGTTCGTCCAGCGTGGCGCGCAGGTGCCGATGCCGCCTCCGGAACCGCCAGGAGGCGTGGCCCAGCCGGCGTTTCCCGACAAAATGTGCGGGCGGAATGCCTTCGAGGCTGGTCAGGTGAGGGTCGGAAATGTGGATCAAGCGCATAGGGTGGCACATAATCCCTTTTTTGTTCCGTAACTTGCAATGACAATTGCGTTAATCGTCGGCAGCTCGGAAGAACGTTTGTGGGGGCTGACCGGCCGCGAACGGATTGCCCGCCAGCTTCGGCAGATCGGGGGCATCGCGCGGGTCCAGGACCTGAACGCGGCCTCCGACACCGAAGCGGTGCTCGTTCTGCGTGCCGATTATGCCTACGATCTACCCACGCTCACAGGGTTGCTCGGTCGCGAAGGGTTGCTGATGGATGGGCCCGTACCGGCGGCGGCCCATGTCGGTCGGGCGCTCGCCGCCATCGCCGCCGACATCGTGCAAGGTTCCACCCCGCCGAAACCGGCCCCCTCGATTCCAGTCATCGATGCGGGCGAACTCGATGCATTCGAGGCAGACCTGCGCAAGACGGAGCCGCCGTTGCTCCAGCCCATTACTGCCGCCAACGCGAGCGCGCTAGAAGACCGCCTGTACGGCATCTCCTACAAGGGCATCACCGACTTCATCACCAAGTGGTGGTGGCCGGTTCCGGCCAAGGCCATGGTGCGCATATGCGCCGACAGCGGCATCACACCCAATACCGTGACCTGCACCGGCTTCGCCCTGATGCTGGCCACCTGCTGGCTGTTCTACGAGGGCCTGTATTTCTGGGGCCTCCTGCTCGGCTGGTTCATGACCTACCTGGATACCGTGGACGGCAAGCTCGCCCGCGTCACCGTGCAGTCGAGCAGGTTCGGACACTGGCTCGATCACGGCATGGACATCCTGCACCCGCCGTTCTGGTACTGGCTGTGGGGGCTGTCGCTGGCGGGCTTCGAGCCCCGGCTAGGCTTCGGCTTCGAGGCACTGGTGCTCTTCATCCTGGCCGGCTACGCCGGCGGGCGCCTGATCGAAGGGGCGTTCCATGGGCTGGGATCCGTCAGCATGTTCGCCTGGCGGCCGTTCGATGCCTGGTTCCGGCTGTTCACGGCCCGACGCAATCCCTGCCTGCTGCTGTTGACGGCGGCCTGGCTGGTGAACGAACCCGGTCTCGGCTTCGAATTCGTGGCCTTGTGGACCCTGGTCTGCAGTATCGTCATGCTCGGCAGGCTGGCATTCGCCTGTTGCATACGTATCACCGGCGGTCCACTGACTTCCTGGCTGGCTCACGAAGACGCCCGGCACAGGCATCCGCGAAGCTTCCGCACCTTCTCCTCGACCCGCCGCGCCTATGGTTGAAGACCTTGCAGGATCTGCGTTTCGCGAGGGGCCGGCAGACCCGGCTCTGGCAGGTGTGCTCGCGAAACTGGAAGAGCGCTATGGCGACGGAATCGATGCCATCGTGCTGTACGGTTCCTGGCTGCGCGGCAACTCGGACGCGATGCCGGACCTGTACGTGCTGCTGGACCAGTACCCGCCTTCACCACGCCTGGACCGCTGGCTTGGTGTCCTGCTGCCGCCCAATGTCTACCTGGTGATTGACGGCGATCTGCGAGCGAAAGTCACCGTACTGCGGACCCACCAGTTGCTGAGGGCGGTAACCGCCGACTTCCATCCCTACTTCTGGGCGCGATTCCTGCAACCCTGCGGCCTCATCCGTTGCCGCGATGGAGCGGTCAGGGCGCGGCTGGACTACATCGCCGGGATGTCCGCTCGACGCCTGCTCGATGCCATGCGTTCGCCGGTTGCATTGACGACCCCTGCTGCCTACTGGCATGCCGTTTTCAACCGCACCTACGCAGCCGAGATTCGCTCGGAGCGCGCCGCCAAGTACGGCGAAATCTACGAAGCGAATCGCAACTACTACGATGCGTTGTTCAAGACCCGAGGCACCGGGCAGGATCGCCCGCTCCTCTGGCAGTTCCGGCAGGCGGCCGGCAAGGCGCTGTCCGCGGCCCGTATTGTCAAGTCTGCGCTAACCTTCGAGGATCCTGTCGGCTACATGCTGTGGAAGCTGGAACGACACTCCGGCGTGCGCATCGAGGCCACGGAGCGGCAGCGGCGCTATCCCTTGCTGTTCGCCTGGCCGCTGGTCTGGCGGCTGTACCGCGCAGGGGCTTTCAGGTGAGTTCCGGCGACTCCACCACCACCCGCCGGGTGACCCGGACAATCTCGTCGATCTGTGCATCGGTATGAGCGGCGCTCACGCTCATGCGCAACAGGCTCGACCCGGCGGGCGCCGCCGGCGGCAGCATCAGATTGACGTAGACCCCTTCCCGCAGCATGCCGTTCCAGGCCGCCAGCGCCCCGGCCCGGTCGCCGAGACGTATGGCCAGCACCGGGGAAGGCGTATCGCCCACCTGCAATCCGAGTTGCGTCAGGCCCTCACGCAGCTTCGTTGCGTTGCGCCACAGGCGCGCCCTCAGTTCCGGCCGCGTACGTATCGCGCGCAGGGCCGACCTCGTGCATTCGACCACCGCCGGAGAGGGTGAAGCGGTGAACATGTAGGGGCGGCTCCTGTAGGGAAAGAGCGCCAGTTCCTCGTGCCGGCTGACGCAGAAACCACCCGTGGTGCCCAGACTCTTGCTGAACGTGCCCATGATGAAGTCGACGTCGTTCAGCACGCCCGCCTCTTCCGCCAGGCCAAGCCCCTTCTCGCCGAGGACGCCGAAGGAATGGGCTTCGTCGACGAACAGGCAGGCGCCGTGGCGCGCCTTGATCTCGACGATCTCCGCGATGGGCGCCCGGTCTCCGAGAACGCCGTAGAGCCCTTCAACGACCACCAGCGTACGCCCGGCCTGCTCGCCGAGCCGCCCAAGCCGCCTGTCGAGGCTGGCCGGGTCGTTGTGGCGGAAGGTGAACACCTTCGCGGGACACAGGCGGCACCCGTCGAACAGGCTCGCGTGGGCGTCCGCATCGAGCAGCACCGCATCGTCGGGCCCGAGGAGCGCCGCCAGGGAACCCAGGTTGGCGGCATAGCCCGTGGAGAACACGACAGCGCTGGGGTACCCGTAGAAATCGGCCAGTTCGGCCTCCAGCGCCCGGTGGCCGGCGTAGGTGCCGTTGGCCATGCGCGAGCCCGTCGTGCCCGTTCCCGCCTCGGAAAGGGCTGCCCGCCCGGCGGCTATGCCCTGCTCGTCGAACGTGAGCCCGAGGTAGTTGTTGGTGCCCGCCAGGATCGTCGGGCGGCCGTTGACGATGCCTTCGGTCGCCGAGTTGAGGCCTTCGACAACCACCGAGGTCGGGTCGATCTCGCCGAGCCCCCGGCGCACCTCGGCAACCTCCCGGAACTTTTCCAGCAGCTTCACGACAGGGCTCCCCGCACGGCCACCGCCAACTGGCGGATGGTCCGCACATCGGCAAGGGCTTCCTGCTCGATGACGATGTCGAAGTGGTCTTCCACTTCCATGATGAACTCCATGACCTGGGCCGAGGCGAGCGCCAGCCCGTCGAGCAGGTCGGTCTCCGCGCCGACGGGGCCGTCGAGGGTTACGCTGCGAGCCAGCACATCACACAGGGTTTGCTCGATCGAATCCATCTCACCCACCGTCATACATCTGTTTCAATCCGCCGGTCAGGTCATAGCGGGGCCGCCACCCGGTGATCGTGCCGAAGGTGCCGTCGGCGCCTGCCCAGCACTCCCGGGTCAGTTCTCGCACCTTGCCCGGCGTCAGCATCGGTGCATAGCCGAACAGTTTCGAGGCGGCCAGGTTCACCCTGGCCATGCCGTCCAGCAGGGCGGCCGGCACCACCACCGTTCTGCTGCGCGTCGCGCCCGCCGCACAGGCGATGGCGGGCCAATCGTAGCCGTCCGGCGTGCCGTCGTCGATCTCGAAACGGCCATGCCGGCACCGGCCCGGGTCGCGCAGCCAGGCGATTATCGCCTCGGCAAGGTCGTCGACATGCAGAAACGCCAGGCGCTGATTCCGGTTACCGGGGATGACCGTCAAGCCGCGGCGCATCCAGTCGAACAGCGGCCGCATTTCCACCTCGCCCGGGCCGTAAACGGCAGGCGGGCGCAGTATCGTGTGGTCGAGATGCGGCCAGGCACCGAGCACTTCCTCTCCGGCCCGCTTGCTCGACGCGTAGTCGGACAACTCGGGTTGACGGGCAGCAAGGCTGGAGACCAGGAGCAGGGACGGGGGCGGCGCCTGGGCGTCGATGGCCGTACAGAGATTGGCCACGGCATCGACGTTGACGTCCCGGAAGTCTTCGAAGCGGCGGCCCCGAACCGCGCCGGCCAGGTGCACCACCGCATCGACGCCTGCCAACGCCTCACGGAGACCCTGCACATCGCCGAGGGAGACCCGCCAGGGCCGAATGCCGGCCCTCAACGGCTTTTCCGACCTCACGATCGCCCGCACATCGGCGCACAGATCGAGCAGTTTGGCGGAAAGACGCCCACCGATGAACCCGGTGAGCCCAGTGACGGCGATGGTTCCGAGGAGGCGGTTGTTCACCTCCGGCCGGATCAGGCCTCCGCTTGTTGATCCGGGAGGGGCCAGCCGTCTGCATCCCAGCCGGTGCGTGCCAGGAAGCCGGCCCGCGCCGTGGTTCTGGACAGCTTGCCCGAAGACGTGCGGGGCAAGGTTCTCGGCGGAACGATGTCTACATGGCAGGGAACGCCGAAATGCTGCCGCACCAGCGAACGGATGTCGCGGGACAGTTCAGGGCGGGCGTGCTTGCTTTCGACCACCACCACCACCAGCGGATTGCCGCCGGGCTGCGTGACTTCGAACGCCGTCGTCGTACCTGTGCGCACACCCGGGCAGCTCTCGGCCAGTTGCTCGAGATCCTGCGGCCAGATGTTGCGGCCATTGATGATGATGACATCCTTGCTGCGCGCGGTGACCACGAGATTGCGGCCGCGCCGGTAGCCGATGTCGCCGGTATCGAGCCAACCCGCTTCGTCGAGCACCTCGGCGGTTGCTTCGGCGTCATTGAAGTAGCCGCGCATGACGCTGGGGCCGCGCACCATGATGCGCCCGCACTGGCGCTCGGCGACTTCTCTGCCACGCTCATCGCAGATGCGGAACTCGTAGCTCGGCAGCACCGTGCCGCAGTCGACGAGTTTCAGGGCCCCCTCGTCCGTGGTGAGGGGCTTCGCCTCGCCGGAGGCGATCACGCGATGCTTGTCGACCCGGTCGATGTGAATGCCCGCATCCAGCGGTGCGAAGCTGATCGCCAGGCCGCATTCGGCCATGCCGTAGCAGGCGACGAAGGCCTTGGGATTGAAACCCGCGGGGGCCAGCAACTGGCTGAACCGCTCGAGCAGCCTCGGATCGATGCGCTCGGCGCCTACGCCGGCGACCCGCCAGTTCGACAGATCGTACTTTTCCTGATCCGCCAGGCGCAGCCGCGTTGCAACCAGGCCGTAGCCCGAGGGCGGGCAGGACGAAACCGTGCAGCGGTTGTCGGAGATCAGCTTCAGCCAGAGGCGCGGGCGCATGGCGAAGGTTCTCGGGCTGAGATAGTCGACCGACAAGGCGCGCATCAGGGGAACCAGGACGAAGCCCACCAGGCCCATGTCGTGATAGAAGGGGAGCCAGGAAACGAGCCGGTCGTCGGCACGGAATTTCGCGCCGATGTCGACGATTTCGCGCAGGTTGCTCAATACCGCCTGCTGCAACATCTCGACGCCCCGGGGAAACCGCGTGCTGCCGGAAGTGTATTGCAGGTAGGCGGGCTCGTCCCCCGCCAGCGGCTGGGGCAATGCCTCGGCTTCCGGCAGGACGTCGAAATCTGCGGCGCTGCCGGCAAGTACCAGTGACAGCGGTTCGACGGCCCTGTTCAGCAGATCTACGAAGCCATCGGGCGCCACCGCCACGGCGGCGCCGCAGCTTTTCATCATTCTGCGAATCTGGGCCACGTAGGCGTCGCCGCCGCCCATCTGGATGGCCGCGGGCAGCGGCACCGGGATGAAGCCGGCGTACTGGGCGGCAAAAAAGAAACGGTGAAAGAATGGTGCGGTATCGGCAATGATGGCCACCCGCGAATAGCGCGGCAGGCCAAGGCCCGACAACCGCCGGGCGAGGCTGAGGGCGCTCGCGCGCAACTCCACGTACGGCAGCACCGCTTCGAGCCGGCCTGAGCCGTCGTAGAAGTTGTATCCGCTACGGCCTTCTGCCGCGTAGTTCAACGCGTCAGCAAGCCCCTCGAATTTTCCGTTGTGTAGTGGTAACCCACTCTCCGTCGGGGTCGCAACCATAACTGCCAACGTTCGTTTATATTTTTAAAATGAACAAATCGGCGGAATGACCTTGCTTACATTCCAACCATCCTGTGCCAAGCGCGCCAATTCTAAAACAATGTGCCGCCGGATTCGACCCGTAGTTGGGCCGAAGTTCGCGACGGAACCCATCTCGCAATGGGTTGAATCCTATCGTATTTGCCGTCAGGAACCAAGCGCCCAGGAGCGCCGCGCGGGCGAATCCGGACGTGCCCCGCCGGGTTGGCCGCACCTGTTCACGAATGAACGTGGCGGGGCTTCATGCGGGTTTCAGGCGCTTCAGCGCAGGTGGAAGGCGCTGCTGCGTTATCAGCGCAGGTGGAAGGCGCTCCTGCGTTATACTTGTACCCGATCGAATACCCCCGCCAGTCCCACACCGGCGCCCGCTCTTTTCTCGAACAGGCGGTGCGGGGCTGCATCCGCGGGGCCCGAACAAGAGCACGCCGCGAATTGAACAGATTGCTCATTGCAGGCGCGTTCGCGCTTGCCGTCGCGTGCGCCCCACATGCCACCGCCGAAGCGCCCGATACGCGGCAGATCATGCGCGCCACGGCCATCGAGGCTCCGCCGGAGATCGACGGGCTCGTTCTGGAAGACCGGGCCTGGGCCAGCGTCCGGCCCGCTTCCGGATTCAGGCAAACCAGGCCGGACGAAGGAGCGCCCGCCACCCAGCGCACCCACGTCTACGTGGCCTTCACCGATGATGTCCTTTACATCGCCGCCGTCTGTTACGACGACGACCCGTCGGCCATCATCGTCGCCGACAGCCGGCGCGACAGCAATTTGACCGACACCGACAGTTTCCAGGTGATTCTCGACACCTTTCTCGACCGCCAGAACGGTTTCGTGTTCGGCACCAACCCGGCAGGCATCCAATACGACGCCCAGGTGACCAAGGAAGCCAGTGGAGCCCGCCGCGGGCGCCTCACCGGCTTCAACCTGAACTGGGACACCACCTGGTCGGTCGCCAGCGCCATCACCCCCTTCGGCTGGAGCACGGAGTTCGCCATCCCCTTCAAGTCGCTGCGCTACAAGGACGGCGCCGAGCAGTCCTGGGGCATCAACTTCCAGCGCAACATCCGCCGCAACAACGAGGAAACCTTCTGGGCCCCGCTGCCCCGCCAGTACAACCTCTACCGGGTGTCCCTGGCGGGAACGGTGGCAGGCCTCGGTCTGCCGGCGCAACGGAACCTCAAGGTGACTCCGTACGGGCTCGGCATGGGAATCAGGGGCGGCCGCGTCGACGGCACCGACGGCGAGGGGGAATTCGGCGTGGACATCAAGTATTCGGTCACGCCCAGCCTGACGCTGGATGCCACCTACAACACCGACTTCGCCCAGGTGGAAGCCGACGACGTGCAGGCGAACCTCGACCGTTTCAGCCTGTTCTTCGAGGAGAAGCGCCCCTTCTTCCTGGAGAACGCCGGCCACTTCACGGTGGGCAATCCCCAGGAGGTGGAACTGTTCTTCAGCCGCCGCATCGGCATCGCCGAAGACGGCACGCCGATCCCCATCGAAGGCGGCTTGCGGCTGTCGGGCAAGGTCGGGGCGCGGACCAACGTCGGGCTCCTGCACATGCGCTCCAAGGCCGTCCCGGGCGCGGCGCCCCGCAACGACTACTCCGTGGCCCGCGTCAACTACGAACTGCCCAACCGGTCCGGCGTCGGGGTGCTCGCGGTCAACCGGCAGGGCGACGGCAGCCATCTCGTGGCCAAGGGCGACGACCACAACCGCACCTACGCCATCGACGGGCGCTGGGGAATCGGCGAGCACATCAACCTTTCCGGGTGGCTCGCGAAGACCGATTCCCCGGAATCGTCGGGGGACGATCACGCCTTCAATCTGGCGGCGAGCCGCTCGACGGAGCGCTGGTCCCACAGCGTCAACTTCACGGAGGTGGCCACCAATTTCAACCCCGAGGTCGGCTTCCTGGCGCGCAAGTCATACCGGCGGGCCGGAGCCTACTTCCTGCGCCGCATCCGGCCGAACAACCTGTTGGGCCTGCACGAAATACGGCCCCATGTCGGCTACTTCGGCTACTGGGGTTACGAGGACGACTATCACGAGTCGAACTGGGTGCACGTCGACACCCACTGGGAATGGAACTCAGGCCTGGAAATCCACACCGGCGTCAACTTCACCTACGAGGGCGTCCGTGAACCCTTCGAGATCGTCAGCGGCAAGACCATCCCCGCCGGCGACTACGACCATGCCGAAGCCCAACTCGTGTTCCAGACCGACGAGGCCGCGCCCCTGAGCTTCCAGGTGCGGTCAAAACTCGGCGGACGCTTCGGCGGCACCCTGATCAACGCGGAACCCGTTCTGCGTTACCGCATCGGCGAGAAGTTCACCTCGGAGCTGTCCTGGAACTACAACCACTTCAAGCTGCCGGACTCCAGGTTCCGGGTCAACGTAGGCCGTTTCCGGGCAACCTATTCGTTCACACCGAGCATTTCGATCCAGGCGCTGGTGCAGTACGACGACCGCGACGACGCCCTGGCGGCGAACCTGCGCTTCGCCTGGCTGCAATCGGCCAACACCGGTTTCTTCCTGGTCTACAACGAGTTCGACGAACGCGGCCTCGGCAAGCCCCGCCGCGAACTGATCCTGAAATACAGCCGCATCCTGGACCTGCTGTAGTGACAGAGCCGCCCCGGGTAAGGAATACTTCCCCCATTCCGTTCACGCATCGAAACGAGGAAAACATGAAATCACGCCGCACCGTCCTGAAAGTCACCACCGGCCTTGCAACCATCCCGCTGCTCAACGTACTGGGCACAGCCCCGGCCCGGGCAGCGGGCGAAGTGAAGATCAGCGAAGACGACCCCCTGGCGGTCGCGTTCGGCTACAAGCACGACGCCGCGGATGTCGACACCACAAAATTCCCGAAACGGGCGGCCCCCGCAAACGCCATGTTCCCCGCCGGCGCCGACCAGTTCTGCGACAACTGCGGCCAATACGCCGAAACCGAACCAGGCTGGGGCACCTGCGTAATACTCCCCGGCAAGCTGGTCGCCGCCAAGGGCTGGTGCAACGTCTGGGTACCGATACCCTCCTGAATCGGCCCACGGAACGGCCGCCGCCGCACGAGCACGGCCGCTCAGAAGATGTTCGTAAAGAACTCCATGCGGGTAAGCCAGGTGTAGTCCGCCTCGCCCGCCATCAGGCCCACCAGCACGATAATCACCAGCGGCGGCACCAGAATGGCGTAAATCAGCGCCATCCGCTCCCACATCATATGCATGAACACCGCCACGATCAGCCCCGCCTTCAGCATCATGAAGATGATGATGAGGCTCCAGCGCAGGTAGCCCTGAAACGCCATGTAGTCAACCATGTAGGAAGCCGCGCTCAGTACGAAGAGCAGCCCCCACACCCAGAAATAGATCGCGATCGGATGTTGTTGACCTTCGTCAGCCATGTTTGATTGCCCCAGTTCCTACCAAAGATAAAAGAACGCGAAGATGAAGACCCACACCAGGTCGACGAAGTGCCAGTACAGCCCCATCGTCTCGACGATCTCGTAGCGGTTCTTGCGGCCGGTCATGAACCCGGGCGTCTCCTTGTCGAGATCGCCCCGGGCCACCTTTACGGCGGTGATGATCAGGAACAGCACCCCGAAGGATACGTGGGTACCGTGAAATCCGGTGATCATGAAGAAGGCGGCGCCGAATTGCGGTGCCCCCATGGGATTCGACCAGGGGCGCACCCCTTCGTCGACGATGAGCTTGGTCCACTCGAAGGCCTGCATGCCGACGAAGGTGGCGCCGAGCGTCGCCGTGGCCACCAGCAGCAGGAAGGTCGGCACCTTCCGCCTTTCGTATCCGAACTTCACGGCCATGGCCATGGTGCCGCTGCTCGTGATGAGCACAAACGTCATGATTGCGATGAGGATCAGCGGAATGTGGGCGCCGAACATCGTCAGCGCAAACACCTCGCTGGAATTCGGCCAGGGCGCCGTGGTCGACATGCGCACCGTCATGTACGAGACCAGGAAAATCGAGAAAATGAAGGTGTCGCTCAGGAGAAAGATCCACATCATGGCCTTTCCCCACGGGACCTTCTTGAACGCCCGCTGGTCCGAAGACCAGTCGTCGACAATGCCTTTTATGCCAGGGGCAAGCGTGCCGGGGGCAAGCGTTGTGCCCGGAGCCGGAGCAGCGGTTTCAGCCACGGTGGTTTGATCCTAAGTCAAGTGGACAACATCAGGCCGAAGAGAATCAGCCAGATAACGAACAGGAAGTGCCAGTACACGGCGCACAGTTCCACGCCGAGCCGCGTCCTGGACATCGATTCTCCCGCCCAGGCATGGCTCGCCGTGCGCGCCCAGGCCACCAGGCCGCCCAGCAGATGCAGCACGTGCAGGCCGGTCAGCGTGTAGAAGAATGCATTGGCGGGATTTCCGGAAACGATGTACCCCGCATCGGCAAGCTGTTGCCAGGCGAGGAACTGGCCCACCATGAACGCGACGGCGAAACCGCCGCCGATCGACAGGCCCGTCTTTACCCCGGCCCAGTCCTCCCGCCGCGCCGCGCGCCACGCCATCTGCAGGCCGACGCTCCCCAGGAACAGGATGCCGGTATTCACCCACAGCATCTGCGGTTCCGGCAGCGGGCGCCAGTCGCCGTACTCCATGCGGATGGCATAGGCGCTGACGAACAGGGCGAACAGCGACGTGATCACCGCCAGGAGCACGCCAAGCCCAACCTTTACGGGGGGCAGGAACCCGACACCCGGCTGGGCGCCCACCGGCGCGCTGGCCACCCAGGGCTTGGTGTTGATGGTCTGGCGAACCAGCCACCAAACCACGATACCCATGAGAATCGCCAGAAAGACCAGTGTCGCGGTCATTCAATCGCCCCGTTCGGCCCCTGTGCCAGAAACCCGCCTCAGGACTTCGCCTGGGCTCCCGCCATATCTTCGGAAGGCACGTTCTGGGGAATGAAGTCGCGCTCCGCCCCGGGCACGCCATAGTCGTACGCCCAGCGGTATACCGACGGCAGCTCGTCGAAGTTGCCGTGCCGCGGCGGCGTATGCGGCGTCTGCCATTCCAGCGACGTGGCGTTCCAGGGATTGTGGCCCGCCTTCCTGCCGTCGAACAGGCTCTTGACGACGTTGATGATGAAGATCACCTGCGCCACCGCCACGAAAATCGCCGCGATCGAGATGGCTGCGTTCAGGTCCTGTGACGACTGGGACATGAAGGCGGTTTCTCCGTAGGCATAGTAACGCCGCGGCACGCCTTCGAAGCCGAGATAGTGCATCGGGAAGTAGATGGCGTAGGTGCCGAGGAAGGTCATCCAGAAATGAATCTTGCCCAGGGTGTCGTCGAGCATCTTGCCGGTGATCTTGGGATACCAGTGATAGATGGCGCCGAACACCACCAATACCGGGGAGACCGCCATCACCATGTGGAAATGCGCGACGACGAAGTAGGTATCCGAAAGGGGCAGGTCAACGGTGACGTTACCCAGGAAGAGCCCGGTGATGCCGCCGTTGATGAAGGTGAATATGAAACCGATGGCGAACAGCATGGGCACGGTGAGCTGAATGTTGCCCCGCCACAGCGTCAGTACCCAGTTGTAGACCTTGATGGCCGTGGGTACCGCGATGATCAGGGTGGTGGTGGCGAAGAAGAAGCCGAAGTACGGGTTCATGCCACTCACGTACATGTGGTGCGCCCAGACGATGAAGCTCAGCGCGCCGATGGCGACGATGGCCCATACCATCATGCGGTAGCCGAAGATGTTCTTGCGGGCGTGGGTCGACAGCACGTCGGAGACGATGCCGAACGCCGGCAGGGCCACGATGTACACCTCCGGATGCCCGAAGAACCAGAACAGGTGCTGGAAAAGGATGGGGCTGCCGCCGTCGTAGCTGGTCTGTTCGCCCATGGAGACCATGGCGGGCATGAAGAAGCTGGTGCCGATCAGGCTGTCGAGAATCATCATGATGCAGCTTACGAACAGCGCCGGGAACGCCAGCAGCGCCAGCACCGTCGCCATGAAGATGCCCCACACCGTCAGCGGCAGGCGCATCAGGGTCATGCCGCGGGTGCGGGCCTGCAGCACCGTGACCACATAGTTCAGGCCGCCCATGGTGAAGCCGACGATGAAGACGCACAGCGATATGAGCATGAGGATGATGCCGGCGCCCGTGCCCGGCGTGCCGGTCACCACCGCCTGGGGCGGATACAGCGTCCAGCCCGCCCCGGTAGGGCCGCCGGGGACGAAGAAACTGGCCACGAGAATGAGCACCGCGGCCAGGTACACCCAGTAGCTGATCATGTTGACGTAGGGGAACACCATGTCCCGGGCGCCGCACATGAGTGGAATCAGGTAATTGCCGAAGCCGCCGAGAAAGAGCGCGGTGAGCAGGTAGATGACCATGATCATGCCGTGCATGGTGACGAACTGCAGGTAGTTCGCCGGGTCGATCACCGAGAAGCTGTCCGGCCAGCCAAGTTGCAGGCGCATGAGAATGGACAGCGCCAATGCCACCAGGCCGATGCCGATGGCGGTAATGCCGTACTGGATGGCTATTATCTTCGCATCCTGGCTCCAGATGTATTTGCCGATCCACGTTTTCGGGTGATAGAGCTCGACATCTTCGACCTCGAACGGACCGAGTTGCGCATCAGACACCGCATCGTGTGCGACTTGAGCCATGTTATTCCTCCGCTCCAATATCCGTGGCGGCCGCCCCGCGGCCGAAGGTATTGATGTAGGCGACGACATCGTCCACCGCGCTGTCGTCCTTGAGAATACGCGCCATTTCGGCCATCTGCCAGCCATACAGGTCGTCGTCGTGGCGGCCGCGAATGTTTGCCTTGAAATTTTCCAGTTGCCGCTTCAGATACCAGTCGGTCATGCCCGCCGTGCGCGGCGCATTGAGCGCCTGGATGCCTTCGCCGGCGTAACCGTGGCAGGCGCCGCAGGTGACCCACAGGTTGCGGCCGCGCTCCACATCGCCGGTGACCGTCACCTCGGCCGGCTCATCCGGCAGGGTGCCGATGTAGGCGATGACGTCCTCCATCGCCTGCTCATCGGTCAGCGTCAGGACCATTGGCGCCATCTGCATCCCGTAGAGGTCTTCGGGATGGGCGCCGCGTGCGCCGGACTTGTAGTAATTGAGCTGCCGGCGCATGTACCAGTCTTCCTGCCCGGCGATCTTCGGCGCGTTGAGGGCGACGATGCCCTCTCCTTGCGCGCCGTGGCAGGCGATGCAGACCGCATAGCGCGCCTGCCCCATCACCGGGTCGCCAACCGGCCGGTCCTGGGTCTGTGCATAGGTCGGTTGCGCCGCGTACCAGGCGTCGTAGTCGCCCTGTTCATCGACGATGACCCGGCCGCGCATGGCGAAGTGCCCGATGCCGCAGAGTTCTTCGCACAGCACCTCGAACTCGCCGGTTCTCGTGGGTGTCAGCCACAGGTAGGAGACGAGCCCGGGAACCAGGTCCATCTTGACCCGGAACTGGGTGACCGTGAAGTTGTGCAGCACGTCCTTGGCGCGCAGGTTGAACTTGACGGGCTTGTCGATCGGCAGGTGCAGCCTGTTGCTGGCGATCAGCCGGTCGTCCTGGCCGTGCGGGTCGTCCGGGTCCATGCCGAAGGGGTTGTCGTTGGTAATGAAACGGGCTTCGACATTGCCGAACTTGCCGTCATCGCCCGGCAGCCGGTAACTCCAGTGCCACTGCTGCCCCACCGCCTCGACCTCGTGGGCATCCTCCGGCACCGTCACGAAATCGGCCCACACGATCAGCCCCGGCGCCAGCATCGCCGCCACGCCGATGGCCGTGACCACGGTCAGCCAGATCTCCAGCTTCTTGTTCTCGGGCTGATAGGCGGAGCGTTTGTTCTTGTTGTACCGGAACCGGATGATGCAGTACGCCATGAAGGCGTTGACCGCGACAAACACGAAGCCGGTCACCCAGAACGTGACGTCGATCGTGAAGTCGATCGTGCTCCAGTTCGACGCCAGCGGCGTCAGATACCAGGGGCTCAGCACGTGAAAAAGTACCGAACCCACAATAAGGACGATCAGTGCAATCGCAAATACCATCTATCTTCCGCCTCGCTCCGACATGCACCGCCCAACGAGCCGAGGCCCGTTCATCAATACATGGTCTGTGGCTTGTGTCCGCTTACCGACCGGCGCGAATTCGCGCCCGAGCCTCACGCCCGGATGCCGCTACCGCAGTTGCCCCTGGCGCAACCTCCGTGCTCGGGGAGCGCATTTTGTCAAAGAATCGCCCCGCTGACGAGAAAAACATGCGCAATATTCGACATGGATTTCTCGCCCCGATCTACTCCCCGCGCATCTGCGACTGGATGTAGTTCTCCTGGCCGACCTTGTCGATGAGTTCGAGCTGTGTCTCCAGCCAGTCGACGTGCTCCTCCTCGGAGTCGAGAATGCCCCGAAACAGTTGCCGGGAAACATAGTCGCCGCTGTCTTCGCAAAAGGCGATGGCTTCCCTGAGATTCGGCATCGCGTCCATCTCGAGGCCCAGGTCGCACTCCAGCATCTCCCTGGTATGCTGCCCGATCCTGAGCTTGCCGAGATCCTGCAGGTTGGGCAGGCCTTCCAGGAACAGGATGCGCTCGGTGAGCGCCTCGGCATGCTTCATCTCGTCGAAGGATTCCTCGCGCACCTTGTGGGCCAGCCTGCGCAAGCCCCAGTCCTCGAACATCTTGGCATGCAGGAAGTACTGGTTGATGGCGGTCAGTTCGTTCTTCAGCACGCTGTTGAGATGAACGACAATGTCCTTGTGCATCGGCTGCATGATCAGGCCCCGGCTGGTTTTCGACAACGAAAGAATGCCATCCCCGGATCGCAAAAACAACCCTAACCTATTGATTTATATTGAAAATTATTCGCTTTTGCAAATCGTCATTCGTTGGCGATTGCGATGCATACGCCCTTGCTATCGAGAATCGTTTTTGTTTACACTACGCGCCTCATGTACGTTTGCCTGTGCAGAGCCGTAACCGACACCGAGATTCGCGAAGCCGCGAACAGCGGCACCCACGATCTTGAGGGCCTGAACGATGCACTGGGTGTCGGCGCCAACTGCGGTTCCTGCCTGGAGACCGCCCAGGCAATCATCGACGAGCATCTCGCCGACGCGATCTCCTACGCTGCCTGAACCTGCGCCTTAACGGCTGCCGATCCGGGCGGACCCGCGCTCAGAACCCCTGCTCTTCCACATCCTCCGGAATCAGGGGATAGGAAATACCCGCCCACTTCTGCACCACCCGGATCACCTGGCAGGCGTAGCCGAACTCGTTGTCGTACCACACGTACAGAACCACCCGGTTGTCCTTGGCGAGCGTCGCCCCGCCATCGACGATGCAGGCGTGGCGGTTGCCGACGAAGTCGGACGAAACCACGTCGGCGGCTTCCGTGTAGTCGATCTGCCGCTGCAGGCCCGAATGCAGGGAGGCGTTGCGCAGAAAGTCGTTTACCTCCGCGACGCTCACGTCGCTGGCCAGGGTAAGATTGAGAATCGCCAGGGAGACGTTCGGCGTCGGCACCCGGATGGCGTTGCCGGTCAGCTTGCCCTCGAGTTCGGGCAGCAGTTGGGTCACCGCGGTCGAGGCGCCGGTTTCGGTGATCACCATGTTCAGCGGCGCACCCCGGCCGCGCCGGTTCTTCTTGTGATAGTTGTCGATCAGGTTCTGATCGTTGGTATAGGCATGCACCGTCTCCATGTGCCCGTGCACGATCTCGAATCCCGTATTGACCGCTTTCAGCACCGGCACGATGGCGTTGGTGGTGCAGGACGCGGCGCCGAGCAGCACATCGTTCTGGTTCATGATCGAGGAATTGACCCCCGAGACGATGTTCTTGATCGTTCCCTTCGCCGGGGCGGTAAGCAGCACCCTGGCCGTACCCCTGGACTGCAGATGCTGACCCATGCCCGGCTCATCCCGCCAGGCGCCGGTGTTGTCGATGACGATGGCGTTGTGGATGCCGTGGCGCTCGTAGTCGATGCGGTCGGGGCGGTCGGCGTAGATCACCCGGATGACATTGCCGTTGGCGATGAGGCAACTGTTCTCTTCATCGACCCTCAAGGTGCCCAGGAAGGCCCCGTGCACCGAGTCGCGCCGCAAGAGCGCCGCCCGTTTCATCAGGTCGTTGGGCCCGCCCTTGCGCACGACGATGGCTTTCAGCCGCAGTTGGTGGCCGCCACCGGTTTTCTCGATCAAAAGGCGTGCGAGCAGCCTGCCGATGCGGCCGAAACCGTACAGCACGATGTCCTGGGGTTTCTCCAGCGGCGGGACGGCCCGGCCGATCACCTGCGCACATTCGCGCTTCACGAATTCCATCGGCGTGATGCTGCTGCCGTTGCCGGACTCCTCCATGAACAGGGTGGCGAGCTTCCCCACATCGATGTGCGATGGCCCGAGATCAAGCTGCGAGAGCGCCTCGCAGATCGGGTAGCTCTCGAACTCCGACAGTTCGTTGTGCGCCACCTGCCGAACGTAGCGGTGCGTCTTCATGATCTGGATGACGCTCTGGTTGTACAGCGCCCGGCCGTAGCAGTAGCTCACCACGTTCTTGCGGTAGAGGCGCCCGATGATGGGGATCATCGCCTCGGCCAGCGCTTCGCGCTCTTTCCAGTCGGGAAAATAGTCGTCGAGACTCGGTAGGGCCACT
>CAZWZH010000028.1:0-20446 GCA_964638775.1 uncultured Pseudomonadales bacterium | reverse complement strand
AGGGTGACCAGTTGCGCCGTCGCCACGAACAGGTCGTCATCGGCTACCGCTTCGCCGTCCACTTCGGACATGCCCATCGCGGCAAGCGAGGCGCCCCGGTGCACCTGCTTGACCTGGCCCTCGGTGATGACGTGGTTGTCACTCACCACCACCTTGTCGACCACCACCTCGAACTGCTGGCCGCCGGTGGCGAACATGCCGCTGTAGAAGGCCCGCACCTCGTCGCGCCCCTCGATGACCGAGGGCTCCGCCTGCCCGTCGGGTAGGGAACGGCCATTGCTGGCCGTTCCCCCCCTAAGAACCGGACGTGCGAGTTTCCCCGCATTCGGCTCAAGCCGCTTGCGTAGCCCCGGATGGAGCCAGCAACGCATCCGAGTTGTGGATTTGCGCGTGACAGTTTGGATGCACCAGTACCCGATTTTGGAGTGCGTCACTTCCACCTAAACTGCGGTAGATGACGTGGTGGTCATGCCACCCACTCTCGTCGGTGATGGGCGCGCCACAGTGGGCGCAGTTTCCTTGCTGCCGATTGTACAGACTGATTACCTGCTTGCGGTATCCGAGCGTCCTGCTCATCGCCGCCGTGCGCCTCTTCTCCGCGTAGGCTTCCCATTGGGGATCGAACGGATTGTAGTCCGCCCTCACCTTGGGGTGCCTGCGAATCTTGACGCCCGACAGGTCCACCAAGCGCACCGAGTCTGCCTTGTCGCAGAGGTCCGGGCGCGGAGTTGCGAACACCCATGTCCGGTTGCCGCGGGTTTGCCAGTATCGCTGGCGCACCCAACGGCGTCCCTTCTTCGGATGCCGCCGCCGTGCCCACCGCCACAGGGCGGCGAACACCTGCGCGTCCGCAGTCTGGAAGGCTTTGCTCGCGCTCTGGCTCCGGTGGTAGTTCGCCCAACCCCGGAGGATCGGGTTCAGTAACCGGATTAGAGTCGTCTGCTTGGCGCTCCCTTGGGTCCTGATGGTCTCCCGTGCCTTCGTCAGGAACGCTTGCACGTTCTTTTTCGAAGGCATGACCAGAACGGTGCCGTTGTAGCGGCGAACGTTCCAGCCAAGGAAGTCAAAACCCCGGTCCACATGCGTGACTCTCGTCTTGGCCTCGGAGAGCCGAAGCCCCCGTTCCGCGAGGAACTCTGAGACCAGCGGGCGAACCTTGTTCTCCAACACCTCTTTCGAGGTGCCGGTGATGATGAAGTCGTCCGCATACCGCACGAAATGAACCTTGTGCTTTCGCGCTGACTTGCTCCACTTGCCACCGAAATGCTCGGTGACCCGCTTCTCCAGTCCGTCCAAGGCCACGTTTGCCAACGTCGGGGAAATGATCCCGCCCTGTGGCGTCCCAGCCTCGGTTGCCTTCAACTGGCCGAGTTCGACCACGCCAGCTTTCAGCCATTTGCGCAGAATGACCCTGTCCATGGGGACATGGTTCAACAGCCAATCGTGGGATATGTGATCGAAGCATCCGGCGATGTCGGCTTCGAGGATCCACTGTGCGGAGCGCTTTTGCGCGAGTACCGTTCGGCACTGCACAATGGCGTCCGTCGTGGACCGGCCTATGCGGAACCCGTAAGAGTTCCGGTCGGCCATGGTCTCAGCCACCGGAGCCAGCGCCAGCAGGTGTAGAGCCTGCATGGCACGGTCTGTCATCGTCGGAATACCCAAACCACGCAGCTTGCCGTTCGCCTTCGGGATGTAGACCCGCCGCAAGGGCGAGGGCCTGTAACCCCTTCGGCTGAGGCGGTCGATCGCTGCACGTTTGGCTGTTGGCGTCTCCCAAAGCTCGCTGTCCACACCGGGTGTACGACGGCCCTGGTTCTCGGTCACTCGCTTCACGGCCAACGCCTTGCCGCAAAACGAGCGGGTCAACATCCTTTGCAGAGCTTTCACCCTGCGCCAGTCGTTTTCCCGCGCTGCCTTCGCGATGCGTACCTGCGTGCCCCGTACCGTCCGCTCCACATGACCCCAGTCGATCTGGTGCCACGCGTCAGGACAGCGGGAAGACGCAGACATCGCGTTGCGTTGCATTTTCATGCTATCCTCCTCGTTTGGGAGGAAAACCCACGAAGCCCCCAAGGGGGCACGTAGATCTACCCCCTTCTGGTAAATGGTTGCCCGACTTGGCGAGAGCCTTGTCGGGTTTCCTTTTTCGGGGTTCAGCCGGTCATCTCGCGATGAGCGACCCGACGGAAGTGGGCACAGGTTTCCCTGCCGGGCATGTTCCATCCCGGTATCCACGCCATTACAGCGCGGCATTCGCTTTTTCCGTCTTCCTCTACCCGCTACTGCAACAGATCGCCTTGCGGCTTTCCTGCCCCTGGTGGGGCACAGTGACGGGCTTACCGAGTTCCGTATCTGCAACAGGACGGGGTTAGGTGCGGTCTGTTCGCCGGGAGTGCTGGTAGCAGCGTCCATCCATTCTGGAAGGATGGAACCGACTCCGTACCGTTTTGGTTCAAGCGTAGTAGCTACTTCCGCTTGCTCTATCTTACGGCGTTTATCGACACGTTCACTTACGTTCACCTTACCCGTCAGCCTAGCCCCGCATCCGCCTTGTAGCTGGCAGAATTCTCCCGTGGCCTCGCGGTCACCGGGCCTCTTGTCGAGGGGGTACATTGTCAGGGCGCTTCGCACATTTCCGTTGCCAGAAATGCACTGCCCGTAGGCTACGGCTGGCTGCACAGCCGGTCTCCTAGTCGGTGAATGAACCGACCGAGACAATTGCAAAAACGGCTTTATCAGCGCGCTAATGCTAAACGCTCCGAGGGGTTTTTTGCTGGTTGGCAGACTAGAATTTTGCCTTCCGTACGGCGCTCCAAGTAACGGCTCCCGAAGGAGCCACTGCCGCGTTGCGGCGCCCCCAGGGGGGCTGGAACACGCCCCCGTTGGAGCGCTTGTTGGATGCCTCCAACAAGCTACCGCACGTCGTAACCACTGTCTAAAGACAGTGACGATAACAAGTGTATCAACGTCACAACACGCAGGAGTCCAAGCCGATTTTTCTAGTAAAATCATAGGCTTGTAGAAGACGCAACGATTGCTCGTCGCACCCAGAAGTGGTAGATGGGATGGATGGTCAGGGTGTCCATCAGCGGGTCCAGTTCGCCCTTGATTTCGTACTCCATGTGGTCGCGCACCGCGGTGACCAGGGCCTTGCGGCGGGGATTCTCCTCGACTGCGGCGCGTTCTTCCAGGGCAAGCCAACTGTTGTGGGGATTGATGGCGAAGCTCATTGGTTGTTCCTTCCGTTGGTGACTATCGTCTAACATCTCGCGGTCCGCCAATCAAGGATGACGGTTTTTTGGCCCAACTGAAACGCTCCACGCTGTTCTATTACTCGCTCACGGACCTGCCGGTGATGCTGTCGATATTCCCGGCGGTCGTGTTCCTGCCCAAGTTCTACACCAGCGATCTGGGCGTGCCGTTGACGCTGGCGGCGACCATCATGCTCCTGGTACGGCTGTTCGATCTCGTCAGCGATCCGCTGATGGGTTATATCAGCGACCGCACCCACAGCCGCTGGGGCAGGCGGCGTCCCTGGATCGTGTTGGCCGTCCCCTTCATGATGGCCGGCGTCTACATGCTCTACCTGCCGCCGGACGGAGCCGGTGCGCTTCACATGCTCCTCTGGATGGTGGTGATGTCGCTGGGCACCACCCTGATGCTCATTCCCTATTACGCCTGGGGAGCGGAACTGTCGCCGGACTACAACGAGCGGTCGAGGATAACCGGCGCGCGTTCCATGATGGGTGTGGTGGGCAGTCTGCTCGCGCAAGTCGCGGCGATCTTTGCCTATTTCTTCTACAGCGATGCGGGTTCAAGGGAGTTTCTCGAGGTTGTGGGCATTGCCATGCTGGTGGTGATGCCCGTATGCGTACTTCTCACCGTCACCCGGGTCAGGGAGTCGAGGGATTACGAACGTTCGGTCATGCCCGTCCGTGACGGCCTGAAGCTGATGGCGGGCAACGGGCCGTTCAAACGCCTGGCGACGGCGTTTCTGATCAGCTACACGGGACTGTCCATCACGACACCGCTGTACATCTTCTTCATCGCCTTTGTGCTGGGTGCGGAAGGGCTCGCTCCCATCATGCTGACGTTCTTCTACCTCTCCAATTTCGCCGCCGTGCCTTTCTGGGTATGGCTCTCCACCCGGATCGGCAAGCACCGCGCCTATGTGGGGAGCTTTGCGCTGATCGCAGTGGCCCACCCGTTCTACATGTTGCTGGGCGAGGGGGATTTCTGGTGGATGACGCCGATCTCGATGGTCACCGGATTCGCCGCCGGCGGCTTTGCGGCGCTGCCCAACTCGATGAAGGCGGATGTCATCGACCTCGATACGCTGCGCAGCGGCGAAAACCGGGCGGCTGTCTTCTTCTCGATCTGGTCGCTCCTGCAGAAGCTGCCGGCATCGTTCGGCCCCACGATCGCGCTTCTGGGCCTCGCCCTGTTCGGATTCGATCCGGCGCCGGATGCGGTCAACGGACCCGAGGAGCTGTTCTGGGTGAGCTTCCTGTTCGCGGTGTTCCCGTCGCTGTTCTACCTGGCATCGGGCGCCATCGTCTGGAACTATCCGATCACCGAATCCCGGCACCAGGAGATGCGCGCGGAACTGGAAGGCGCTCGAACGGGCACGGTTACCGGCTGACTGCCCCGCCGGGTACGGCGCGATTCGATGAACGGGGATGGGCGGCCGAACGACCGCCCATCCTGCCGTTGCGCGATCAGCGGACGACGATGGATTCCTCGCCCCAGGGGGTCAGTACCTCACCATCGGGCGCCTGAAACGCGTCGGGCAGCTCTTCGGTCATGGCCAAGGTTGCCGCAAGCCGCCCGAACCCGACGAAGAACGCCACGTTCATGGCCAGTTCCATGATCTCCGGTTCGCTGAAATGCTCGCGGAGGCCGTCGAAGGTCGCCTCGTCAATCGCGAGATGATTGGTTGCGAACCGGTCGGCGAAACCCAGCGCCGACTGTTCGGCGTCCGTCAGGTTTTCGGCGCTCGGCGGATCCGCAAGTTCACAGACCAGGTCTTCGGTGACACCCGCATCGACGGCATCGGTGTAGCGGATCGCCATGCAACTGCGGCACTGATTGTGGAAAGCGACACGCAGCCGAACCAGTTCGATCAGCCGGCCGGGCAGGGTGCGGTGCATCTTCAACGACCCTCCGAACGCGGCCAGGCCCCTGGCGATCCCCGGCGTGTGCGCAAACATCCGCATCAGCCCCTGTTCAAGCGGCGTGGCGGTGTCCGGTCGGGTCAATGCCCGGAGGCCTTCGTCCCAATCCTTGGGGTCGAGCTTGGTGATTCTGGTCAAGTTCGTTGCTCCATTGTCACAATATGGCGTCCAATCCGGCAGTGGGGCCGGGTGTCCGCCTGGGCGCTCGGCCGCCTCACAGTTCGTGCGTCAGTTCGATGCCCCAGGTTCGGCCCACGGCTACGGCGCCGAACCAGAAAACGCCGACATCCACCGACGTCGCGAGATAGTTGTCGCTGTGGAAGACGTCCTTGACATATCCGGCGATCTTGAATGGCGCGCGTTCCCAGATGAGCGACAGGTCCAGTTCGCCGCGGGCCGGAAACTCGTTGCGCCCGAGGCCGAGCGGGTCGGGCTGCCCGAAGTTTCCGACCGTCTTGTCGGCCCAGGCATAGTTCGCGATGCCCGTGAGCGCCCCCCAGCCGTTGTCGAGCGGCTGCCGCACGATCAGGCCGGCGCTGAAGTTCCAGTCGGGCTGGAACCCGAAGGCGAAGTCGTCGGAACGGTCGACCCGGGGACAGGTGGCGCGGGAGATCCCCTGGCAGGCGATCCGGTCCGGGGCCAGGAACTCGTCGTACTTGCCGTCGATCATGCCCACGGTCGCGCGCAGCAGCACGTTTTCGGTAACAGCGAGCTGGGTTTCGATCTCCATGCCGTTGATCGTCGCCTTGGCGGCGTTGTTCACCACGGTCTCGGTGGCTGCGCCGAACTGGTAGATCTCGCTTTCGTGCTTGTTCTTGTAGATGGCGCGGAACAGCGTCGCGTTGAAAACCAGCCTGTCGTTCAGGGACCTTGACCGCAAGCCGATCTCGAAACTGTCGACCTGTTCCGGATCGTAGGGGCCGATCGAACTCGGCGTGGTGGCGCGCCCATTGAACCCGCCGGACCGGAAACCGCGCGACCAGGATGCATAGACCATGTCGTCATCCGCAAACGAGTAGTCGATGCTGACCCGCGGCGTGAACTCCGACCAGCTCTCGTCGCCGTCGGAATTGCAGGTCAGGCCCGCGGCCCGGGCATCGGCCAGTGCCGGGGTCGGAGCGCCGCCGATCCATGCCGCGGCTACGGCGTCGGCCTGCGCCTTAAGGTCGCCGCTGAGACCGCAACCCCAGGCCGTGGGGGGCAGCAGCCCGCTGGCATCGCCGGAAACGCGCTGGAATATGAAGAAGTCCTTTTTCTCGCGGGTCCATCGGCCGCCCAGGGTCAGCCGCAGGTCGTCGGTTACCTGGTAGTAGCCTTCGCCGTACAGCGCGAAGGCGTTCAGGTTCTGGCCGGCGTCGCCATCGGGCGACGGCATGGCGCCGGGCACCCGGCGGTTGCCGAACACGTAGACACTGGCGGTGATGAAGTATTCCGACTCCACGTAGTAGGCGCCGCTGACGAAGTTGAACTTGCCGTCGTAGTCCGAAGCCACCCGGAGTTCGGTGCTGAACTGGTCGTATTCCTGGGGCCGCCAGGGATGGAAGATGTACACCGGTGCGCCGAGATTGTCCTCGTCGAGCAGTTCCTCCTCTTCCTTGTAGCCGGTCACCGAGGTGAACGTCAGGTCGCCGATGTCGTAGTTGAGTTCCAGGGATACGCCCTTCTGCTCGATGGAGTTGTTGAACAGTTGCGCCGATACGGAGTACTTGTAGCCGTTGCTTTCGCCGAGTTCATAACCGTACTTCGCGCAGGCCACTTCCGATACCCAGCCGTTGAGGGGGGCGAGCACGGCCCCGTAGATGTCGCAGAAGTTGCCGCCCTGCACCAGGGTGCTGCCGATGCCGCCGCCCACGGCGGCGCCGGGCGGAACGCCGGCGAAAAGGTTGGCGAAAATCGAGCCGGTAATCGCTCCCCACTGGGCCGGGGCGAGATTGGGAACGGTGAGGTTGACCGGCGTCGCCAGGGTGGATTTGTCGTCGATGTATTCGAGTGTGAGCAACGCATCGAACGCCTCCGTCGGCTCCCAGAGGATGCTCGTGTAGACGTTTATGGTGTCCTCGCCCGGGATGTCCTTGCCGGTACCCGTAACCTCGCCGGTGGCCAGGTTGAAGTCCGCCTGTTCCTGGAAGCCGTCGCCCTTGTCGTAGAAAGCCGCGATTTTCACGGCCAGGGTGTCGCCCAGCGGGAAGTTGAGAACCGCCTTCCCGTCCGTTTCGTTGTGCGCGCCGTAGCGGAACTGGGTGCGCAGCCCGAACTCTCCCGTGGGCCGCGTACGGCGCACGTTCACCACCCCGGCGATGGTGTTGCGCCCGAACAGCGTTCCCTGCGGCCCCCGCAGGATTTCGATGGACTCCAGGTCGAAGGTGTCAATCAGGGCGCCGGTGTTGGTGACGAGCGGCACGCCGTCCACCACCACACCCACGGCCGGGTCGAAACTCTTTTCCAGGTCGCCGAAGACGATGCCCCGCATTCCGGCGAACAGGGCGTTGCCCGCATAGGGCTGGCGTGCCAGGGTGACGTTCGGCGCCAGCTTGGAGAATTCGCCGATGTTCTCGCCGTAGGCGTTCTCGATGGCCGTTTCGTTGAAGGCGGAAACGGACAGCGGCACGTCCTGCAGCGACTCCTCCCGCTTGCGGGCCGTCACCACGATTTCCTCGATGGCCGCGGCCTCGCCGACGGCCTGCGCGTGCGCGCTGTCGGGGTTGCCGAGCAGGCAGGCGAATGCAAACGCAAGCCCCGCCCCGATCGTGCAGGTGTACCGATAGGCGATCGCGTGATACGGCATGTGAATCTCCCCAGGTTGTCAATCGACGCGCAGTATACAGAACGCCCGGCTTCGGGGTTGGACCGGTAGCCGGATTTACCGTTGCGCGCCTGGCGCCCGCTTGCGCTTGTAGGCGCGCCAGGTCATCGCCCAGCGCTCCGGATCTTCCAGCGGCCCGGCATCCAGCTTGGCGATGGCGTGGTTGTGGGGCGCGGACCTGACGATCTCCGGGGTGGTGTAAGCTTCTTCCGAAATCCGTTCGAGCACCGCGATCCAGTAGTCGATATCCTCCTTCGACCACATCTCGCCCGCTTCCGGGGTGAACGGCTCGGGCACCACCCAGGGCTCGTGGCTCAGCCAGAAGGCATCGATGCCGTAGTCGACCATCCGGTTCTGCACATCCAGAACGCTGACGCCCGTGTCTTCGTAGAGCTGCCCCAGGCTGAAACGGGTCATCTCCATCCGCCAGGACTTGTCCTGCGGGTGGGAGCGGGTGACGCCGCGAATGCCGAGCAGCTTCTTTTCCATGTAGTTGTTGGCCAGCACCGAGAGGTCGGCGGCCTCGGCCAGGCCGTCGGCGCCCATGGCGCGCAGCCAGGCGTAGGCCTTGATGACCTGGTGCACGTTGCCCAGGTACTCGCGCACCCGGCCGATGCCTTCGGCGTTGCCCGGTTGCAGCACATAGCGGCCGCCCTCACGCTCGACCAGGGGCCCCGGCAGGTATTCGGCCAGTTCCGCCGTGCAGCCGTAGGCGCCGACCGCGGGGCCGCCGCCGCCCTTGGAGGCGCCGAAGGTCTTGTGCAGCATGAACATGCAGGCATCGAAGCCGAGTTCCCGGGCCCGCACCTTCGTCATCACGCCGTTGAAGTTGGCGTGGTCGTAGAAACACAGGCCGCCGGCGTCGTGCACCACCGTGACCCATTCCCTGATGTGGGGGTTGTAGACACCCATGTCGTCGGGGTTGCTGATCATCAGCGCCGCGGTACGGTCGGATACCGCGGCCTTGAGCGCTTCGACGGAAGGGTACCCGCCGTCCTCCAGCATCAGCGTCACAACCTCGAACCCGGCCGCGGCGGCGGTGGCGGGATTGCAGGGGTGGGCCTGGATGCTGGTGACGATCTGGTTGCGCTGTTCGAGTTCGCTGCGCGCCGCGTGATAGGCCCGTGTGACGCAGGCGTGGGTGTAGGCGGCATCGGCGCCGCCGGCGGGTTGGAAGACGAACCGGTCCATGCCCGACAGCTCGCGCAACGATTCATCGAGCCGGTGGATCACTTCCAGCGCTCCCTGCAGCGTGGACACATCCTGGTTGGGATGCAGGTCGGCCACTTCGGGGCGGCAGGCAAGGTCTTCTGTGAGCCGCGGGTTGTATTTCATGGTGCAGGTGCCGAACAAGCTGATGCCCATCATGCCGAGGGTTTCCTGGGACAGGTGAAGGTAGTGGCGCAGCACGTCCGGTTCCGACATTTCCGGCAAACCCGGGGCGGCGTCGCGGCGCATCGATGCGGGAATCAGGTCGGCGGCCTCGCCGACGGCCGCGGCCACGGCGTCCTCAACGGCGGGAAAGTGGCAGCCGCGGCGGCCGGGGACGCCCATTTCCATGATGACCGGTTCGTCCCAGACGGCCGAGTGGAACCTGCGCAGGTTGTCGTTTTTCATCCTGTGCAGATCCTCCGGAGGGTGTCGGCGAGCCGTTCGAGATCGGACTGGGCATGCAGTTCGGTGACGCAGTAAAGGGAACTCTGGCCGAGTTCGCCAAAGGTCGTGCTCAGGTCGAGACCGCCGAAGATGTCCTGTTCGAGAAGGCGTGCGTTGATTTCCGCAACCGTACTGCCGGTGGCATCGAAATTGGCCACGAACTCCTTGAAATGGCCGCGCACCGGCCTGACCGAGACGCCGTCGATTGCGTTCAGCAGGGAGGCGGCGTAGTGGGCGCGCCGCACGACAAGTTCCCCCAGTTCCCGGAAGCCCTCCGGACCCAGCAGCGCCATGTAGGCCGCGGCGGCGATGGCCCACAGGTAGGTCGAATTGCCGGTCCAGTCCTTGCCTTCCTCCCGGGAACCGTAGGAACTCTGGTGCATCAGCGCCATGCCGAACCCGCGCTCGCCCTGGCTGGTCTCGCCGATGCTGATCATCAGTGCGGGGTATTCGTAGGCGTAGCGCGGCTCGTCCCGGGAGGCGATGAAGCCGCCCAGGCCGCCGCCGCAGTTCATGTGAATGCCCAGCGGCTGGATCGATCCCACGGCAATGTCCACCCCGTAGCGTCCGGGCGGCGCGAGAACACCGAGCGAAACCGGGTCGACGCCGGCTATGGTCTCGGCATCGTGGCGGCGGGCGATGGCGGCAATCCCGGCCGCCTGTTCCTCGATCCGCCCGAGGTAAGAGGGGTTCTCGAAGTAGATGGCGGCGTGGTCGGCGGAGAACTGCTTCTCTAGCGCGTCGAGATCGGCCAGCCCGGTGGCCGGGTCGATATCGAACTCATCCATGCGGATGTGGGATGCCATCTCCGGCGGTTCGCAGTAGGTCTGTATCACCGAACGGCGCTCGGGGTCGATGAAACGGGGAACCAGCACCCGGTTCCGCCCGGTGATGCGCGCCGCCATCCGGATGGCGTGCCCGGCGGCGCAACCCCAGCTATAGACGGGCAGCGCCACCAGGTCCATGTCGAGCAACTCGCCGAGCTGGCTGGTGAACTCGAACCAGGCCTGATTGCGGCCGAGGTCCGACGACGGCGTGCCCCAGACCGGGGTCAGGAACTCGCTGCGGCGGATGATCTCGTCGCACACCGCGGGCACATGATGCTGCCAGCAGCCACCGCCGAGAAAGTTGAGCACCTCCTCGCAGGAGCGGTTCCTGCCGAGCAGGCCCAGCATGTGCCGCCGCAGTTCCAGCTCCGACGACATGGCCGGGGGGAGATTCAGCGGCGTTCGGTAACGATGGTTCTCGGGAATCTGTTCGAACAGCTCCTCCACGTCCCCGACCTGGAGGGCATCGAGCAACTGCCGTCGCACGGCGGGCACAGAGTTGGGCATGAACGGATGGGCACGTGACATTCTGGCTGGCTGTTCCTGAGTTGGTCCTGTTCCGGCCGGATCTGCACCGGGTCCGGCTCGCCGCATCGATCGGAACTATGTGCGGACCGGTTTCCCCGCCTGCCCCATCGATCAGTGAACTATATTATTGCTCACGAATGCGTGCACCTCGAACCAACACACGGCAATGAGCAGGTATCGGCTTGGGCTGATCGTGAACCCGATCGCCGGTATGGGCGGCTCGGTCGGATTGAAGGGCACGGACGGCGATCTTGCCGCGCAAGCGAAGTCGCTCGGTGCGGAACCGGTGTCCGGTCACCGCGCGGGCGTTGCGCTTTCGCAGCTTTGCGCACCCGGCATGGATATTGAAATTCTCACCTGTTCCGGCGCGATGGGCGCCGACGCGGCGCGTGGCATTGGCCTCGATCCCTCGATCGTGCATGTCGCCGGCGGGAATGACACGACGGCGCAGGACAGCCTGGCGGGCGCCATGCGCATCGCGGAACGGCGTCCGGACCTGCTGCTGTTCGCCGGCGGCGACGGCACCGCCCGCGATCTGCTGCCGGCGGTGGGGTCCTCGACGCCGCTGCTCGGAGTGCCCTCCGGCGTGAAGATGCATTCGGCGGTTTTTGCCGCGACGGCACGGGCGGCCGGTGAGGTGGCCCGGAACTTCCTGGCGGCGCCGGATCGCGAAGTCCTGCTGCGAGATGCGGAAATCATGGATCGGGAACGGGACCCGGAGCCCGGCGCAGCACTGTCGCCGCGGCTGTACGGAATGGTCCGCACGCCCTCGCTTTCCTTCCTGGTGCCGGGCGCCAAGTCGGCAAGCCGCCTGACCGATCAGGCAGCGCTCGGGGGCGCAGTCCGGCGAGTGGCCAGGCTCCTCGGCGATGGGAGCCTGTCGCTGCTCGGGCCGGGTTCGACCATGCAACTCATCAAGCGGGAATGCGGATTCGAGGGCACCCCCCTCGGCGTCGATGCGGTACGTGACGGACGTTGCGTCGCGTTGGACGTCAATGAGCGGGAGATACTCGAACTGTTGCGCAACACCTCCGCCAGGATCGTGGTCGGTGTTGTCGGCGGGCAGGGCTTCCTCTTTGGGCGGGGCAACCAGCAATTGAGCGCCAGGGTGATTGCGGAGGTGGGCACCGACGCCATCGTGGTCGTGGCGTCCATGGAGAAACTGGTGGCGCTTCCCGGCCGGTGCCTGCTTGTCGATACGGGAAAGGATGGGCTGGACGAGGCGTTGTCGGGGTATGTGAACGTGATCGTCAGCGAGGTCCGAACGGTGCTCATGCCGGTAAGGCACACCCATGCAGTTCGCCGTCCGGCGAGTTGAAACCGGCGGAGCCGAATGCGGGTCATTGAAACGGGGGATTCATCAGCCTCCCCGCCGGTAGACACCGTCAAAACGATTCGCCCATAATGCGGACAACGAGGCGTTGCCTCGGATCAACGCGAGGACCATCGGCGGGCGCAAACTCGATTTCTCGATCGTCCTTGTTCCCCCGTTCATCAAGTCCAGGCGGTATTCGGTTCGATTCGCGGCCGGATCAATCACGATCCCGGGTCGTGGCTGATTTGGGGGGCAATTTTGAAGAAGACACTTGAACTGCTTGCCGGCCAT
The DNA here is from genome assembly GCA_964638775.1 of uncultured Pseudomonadales bacterium. Taxonomy (GTDB): domain Bacteria; phylum Pseudomonadota; class Gammaproteobacteria; order Pseudomonadales; family Azotimanducaceae; genus Azophilus. The sequence continues at coordinate 7,849 of CAZWZH010000028.1, read as the reverse complement.
GACCGGCGGGCGCCAAATTCCGTCGTCCTCGCGCAGAGGGCTCTCGCCTGGTTGGCTTGCGGTTTGCTGGGCGCACCGGCGGCCTTTGCCGACAGCGTCTCCGGTGCGGTGACGGACACCGGCAACAAGGTCAGCTTCCGGGGTGCGATCGTCAGCATCGATGGCCGGGAAGGGTCCGCCACAACCGATGAGCGGGGCCGCTTCCGGTTGTCGAACGTTTCTGCCGGCACCTACACGCTCGTGATTTCCTACCTTGGCACGACAAGCACCCGGATCGAGATCAGCGTGCCTCCGGAAGGCCTTGACCTCGGCGACGTGGCGATTGGCGAAGCCGATTTGTCGGGCCTGGTCGAGGAAGTGATCGTCTACGGCCAGGCGGCCGCGTTCGCCAGTGCGCTCAACCAGGAGCGGGCGGCCATCAACACGGTATCGGTTCTCGACACCGACGCCATGGGCCAGTTTCCGGACCAGAACGTCGCCGAAGCCTTGCGGCGCCTGAGCGGCGTGACCGTCGAAACCGACCAGGGGGAAGGCCGTTACGTCGTCATCCGCGGCATGGACCCGGACCTGAACTCGACCTCCATAAACGGGGTGCGCGCCACCGCGGCGGAACCGCGGCGGGCGCTGCAGCTCGACGTCATCCCATCGGACGTTCTCGACGGCATCGAGGTGAACAAGTCCCTCACCCCGGACATGGACGGCGATGCGATCGGCGGTTCCATCAATGTCAGGACGCTGAGCGCGTTCAGCCGCAAGGGCCCCTACGCCAAGGCGAGAGTGGAGCAGTCCCACAACGAGATTCGCGATGCCTGGAGCCCCAAGGCTTCCTTTGCCGGCAGCAATATATTCGAGCTGGAAGGCGGCAGGCGCCTTGGCGTTGCGGGCGCCGTCAGTTGGCACGACCGCAAGCTGCAGGCCGACAATGCCGAATCCGACGATTGGGACGTGGCCGATGACGGCAACGACTTTCTCGAAGAATTCCAGCCCCGGCTGTACAAGGTGGAGCGCGAACGCATCGGCGGTGCTCTCAACTTCGACCTCGACGTGACCGATACGACCGCGCTGCACCTGTACACCCTCTACAGCAGGTTCAAGGACACGGAACTGAGAAACCGGACGACGTTCGCCCTCGACGGGCTGAACGAAAGCACGCTCACCCCGGACAGGATGGAGTTTTCCGAGGTGGAGATCGAGCGGGACACCAAGGGCCGCGACATGCGCGGGCAGATCGCCGAGAACCTGTCGATCTCCTTCGGTTCCGATACCCAGCTCGACACCTGGCAGATCGAAACGAACTTCGGTTATTCCTACGCACGGGAGCGAACGCCCGACCAGGTGAGCGGCACCTGGGTGGCGGAGTTCGAATCGGGCGACGGCAATATCGCGGACGGCCAGCCGGTGCTGACCATCGATCGCAGCGATCCTCAGATCATAGTGGCCGAATCCGCATTCTGGAGCGCGCTGCAGGATGCCTCGCTGTACGAACTCGACGAGATCGAGCATCTCAACGAGAAGAACGAAGACACGCAGTACTCGTTCCGGCTGGACGCGACCCGGGAGATGGGCTTCGGCATCGTCAAGTTCGGCGCCAAGGCCCGGCTGCGCGAAAAGAAGACCGACGAGGAAGTGGGCCTGTGGTCTGGGGACGATGCCTGGTTCCTGTCCGACGCATTGCTGCCCGACGGCGGTTCCGCGTACGGGTTCCCGACCCCCATGGACCCGGTGCCGGACAACGCCGGCGAGCGGGACATCCTGGCCGGGGGCACGGGCATCGAGTTCGAGGACGTCGACTCCAGAATCGATTCGAGCGTGGCCGATTTCACGTTCGACGAAGACGTCTATGCCGTCTACGGCATGACCCGTTGGGACAACGGACCCCTGTCGGTCACCGCCGGCCTGCGCATCGAGTGGACGCGCCTCGACAGCCGCGGCAGCATCACGGAACTGATCGAGGAGGGCGGTACCTACAACGGCGCGGTGCTGGACGACGACACCGTATTCATCACGCCCGTCGATGAGAAGAATTCCTACACGGACTATCTGCCCAGCATCAACGCGCGCTACGAGTTCAACGAAGACCTGATCGGGCGGGCCTCGGTACACCGGGCGGTGGTTCGTCCGCGTGTCGAGGACGTGGCGTTCCGGGTCGCGATCGACGGCGACGAAGCGGAGTTGGGGAACCCGTCGCTCGATCCGTTCCGGGCCTGGAACGCGGATGTTTCGCTGTCCTACTACCCCACCGACCTGAGCGTGATGTCAGCGGGCTTTTTCTGGAAGCGGATCGACGATTTCATTTTCCTCCAGACCATTGACGACTACCCGTTCGCAGGCAGGGTATTCGATGAAGCCACGGTGGCGCAGAACGGCGACCAGGCGGACGGTATCGGCATCGAACTCAACTATCAGCAGCATTTCGGATTTCTCGGGGCGCCCTGGGATGCGTTTCTGGTGGGCGTGAACTACACCTACGTGGATGCCAGCGCGGAGACCATCGACGGCCGCAAGATCGATCTTCCGAAGCAGTCGAAGAACATCGCGGGGGTCGTGCTGGGCTATGACAAGCACGGTTTCGATATCCGCCTGGCCATGAAGTACCGGGACCGCTACATCGACTCCCTGGAGGGTGAGGGCGAAGACCGCTACACCGACGAACACCTGCAATGGGACCTGACCGTCAAGTACAGCGTCACCGATAGCTGGCTGGTCTATGCCGAGATATCGAACCTGGGCGACGAGCCGGCGTACTACTATTCCGGCCGGCGCAACCGGGCGCTGCAATACGATGAGTTTGGAACCACGGCGGCGGTCGGCGTGCAGTACAACTTCAGATAGCGCATGCCGTTTCTCGGGCTGCGGGCAGGCCTGGTTGGCTTGCCCGCCCTGTCGCGGGTCCTCGTTGCGATATTGCTGCCGGTACTGTCTCAGGGTTGCGGGGCGCCGGAAGACGGATATCTGTTCCGATACGGCCACTCGCAGCCCGCCCAGGCGCCGCGCAGCCAGTCGATGGTTTTCTTCGAGAGGGAGCTCGAACGGCGCACCGACGGCCGCATCAGGGTCGAGAACTATTTTTCCGCGACGCTGGGCAGCGAGCGCGAAATGATGGACATGGTCGCCACCGGCGTCCTGCAGGGTACGCGCGGCGGCCTCTTTGCCGATGCCAATCCGAAATTCGTGCTGTTCATGGTGCCGTTTCTCGTCAGCGACTGGGACCAGGCGCTGCGGCTGGTCAACAGCGACCTGGCGCGGCGAATCAATGCGGGCGCGCGGCGCAACGGCTTTCACATCCCCGCCACCGGCATCAGCCAGGGCTTTCGCGCCCACACGAACAGCATTCGGCCGATCAAGAACCCCGGGGACCTGGCGGGACTGAAAATGCGCGTACCGCCCCAGGAGATTTACGTTCTGACCGCGCGGGCTCTCGGCGCCAGCCCGCACGAAATGCCGGCATCCGAGCTTTACAGCGCCTTGAAAACCGGGGTTCTGGACGGCCAGGATAATCCGCCGTCGAACATATGGGACTACAAGCTGTTCGAAGTGCAGGCGTTCATGACCGTGTCGAACTACACCACCGGCCCCGATCCGTTCATCGTCGACCTGAACTGGTACGAGTCGCTGCCGGCGGATCTGAGGGAGACGTTCGATCAGGTTGCGGAAGAAACCATCGCACTCTCAGACAGGCTGAATCGGGAATCCGAGGAGAGGTACATCGCCCTGCTGGCACGCGAAATGGAGGTGATCCACTTGCGGCCTGAAGAGATTCAGTCGTTTCGCCGACTGACCGAACCCGTCGCCCGCGACTTCATCGCCCGCGGCGTGTTCACAGCGGACGAAGTCAACGAAGCACGGGAAACTGCGGGTAGGCCGGCCGCACCTTTTCATGAATAGGAGCGGCTGACAAACCATGTCCGTGCCGGGGCCGATCGAGACCGGTTTGAGCCGCGTGCTGGAACGATTTCTGGCGCTGCTGCTGCTGGCGATTTTCGGCACCGTCGTATTGCTGGTCATCCTGCGTTACGTCTTCAACACGACCGTGGTGGGCGGCAACGAAGGCGCGCTGATTGCGTTCGTGTACACCACGGCCATCGGCGGGGCGCTGGCGGTGGCACGACGCGAACACATCGAGATTCGCTATTTCGTCGACCGGATGCCCAAGGGGATACAGCGATTTCTCGGCGTTCTTCAGTTGACGCTCGTGGCGATCGTCAATTTCGCGATTGTCTGGTATTCGATCGTCTGGATCGCCACTACCGGCAGCTACCTGATGCCGGCATTGCAGTTGCCGCAGGTTGTAGCGCAACTCAGCGTTTTTGTCGGCAGCAGCCTGGCCTTCGTTTACTGCCTGCTCGGTATTTTTCATGCGAGGGGTGCCCCCTCGCGCACCCCGGCTGAAGGCTCTCGAAGGCGGGCAGCGGGGCGATAGCCCCACCTGTCCGTACGAAATGCTGATCCTCGTCCTGTCATTCGCCGGTTTTCTCGTAATCGGCGTGCCCATTGCCTACGCCCTGGGGCTGTCCAGCCTCCTGTACTTCCTGATCGAGCAGCCGAGCCTTGCGGTGGTGGTGCCGCAACGCGTGTTTTCCGGGATGAACAACTACGCATTGATCTCGTTGCCGCTGTTCATACTCATGGGGCAGGTGATGAATTCCAGCGGCATAACCGCCAGGCTCATCGACCTTTCCATGGTCGCCGTCGGCAGGCTCAGGGGGGGCTTGGGGCTCGTCAACGTGTTCTCCAGCATGGTTTTCGGCGGCATTTCCGGTTCCTCCACCTCGGACACGGCCTCGATCGGCTCGGTGATGATTCCGGAAATGAGAAAGCGCAACTATTCCGCGAGCTTTGCGAGCGGCATCACCGTTGCGTCTTCGACCATGGGAATGATCATTCCGCCCAGCGTTCCGATCGTGCTGTACGCCATCGTTGCCCAGGAATCGGTGGGGCGCCTGTTTCTCGGCGGGCTCATACCCGGCCTCATGATCGGTATTCTGCAGATCGTCATCATGATGACGACTGCCCAACGCCGGGGGTACCCGCGCGAAACGCTTGCATCGGCCCCTGGGCGTGATTTCAGGCGGATAGCGGCATCGGCGACCGTGTTGGCCATGCCGGTTTTCGTGGTCGGGGCAGTCGTCCTCGGCGTCGCCACCGCCGCGGAATCCGCGGGCCTGGGCGTTCTCTTCGGGCTCTTGCTCGGCGCGTTGCTGATCGGCTCCAGGGCAATCACGGCCCTGCCGGAATCGTTGCGCGCGGCGGTGATGATGAGCGCGAAAATCATGATGATCATCGCGTTTTCCCAGTTGTTCGTCTGGATACTGATCCTGGAGCGCGTTCCGGAAGCGATCGCCGCATCCGTCATCGGCCTGGACCTGGGGCCCGTGGCGGTACTGTTGTTGATCGCCGCGATCGTTCTCGTCCTGGGGACTTTTATCGATGTCAGTCCCGCGATCCTGCTGCTCACGCCAACGCTTTTGCCCGCTGCCGTAGCCGCCGGTGTATCGCCGGTGCAATTCGGCATCGTCCTCATTTCCGGGCTTGCCGTTGGCGCCTGTACGCCGCCCGTCGGCAATTGCCTGAATGTCTGCGCGGCCATATCCAAGCTCGGTATCGGCGAGATTTTCAGGGGGGCTTCCCCGTTCCTGCTCGCCAATCTGATGACGCTGATCCTGATCAGCGTGTTTCCCGCACTCGTGCTCTGGGTGCCCACGGCCTGGATGGATTGAGCAGGCATGCGATCATGAGTGCCGTTGACGGGGAAATCTCATGTCCACTCATGTGGTAGTGCTCGGCGCCGGCGCCATGGGCAGCCTGTTCGGTGGATTGGTCGCCGAAGGAGGGCTGGACGTCACCCTGGTCGATCCCTGGCGGAAGCACATCGACGCGATTCGAAAAAGCGGCCTGAGGATGGTCGGACACGGCGGCGACCGGCGCATACCCGTCGCGGCCACCACCGATCCGGCCTCGGTCCGGTCGGCGGATATCGTCTTCGTTCAGTGCAAGGCGAACTTCAATGCGGCAGCGGCAGCTAGTGTGCGGCATCTTTTTGCCAAAGGCGGCCCTGCCAGAGGCGGCCTCGCTGGAGACGGCGACACCGTTGCGATCAGTTTCCAGAACGGCCTGGGCAATGAAGAAGAGCTTGCCGGGTACTTCGGCGCCGACCGGGTTCTCGGCGGGCTGACGGCGCAGGGCGCCAACATCGAGGCGCCGGGCATCGTTCGCAACCACGCCGAGTTGCCGTCGTACATCGGCGAGATGAACGGGGGCATAACGAAGAGAACCCGGTCGATCGCGAAGATCCTGACCGATGCGAACCTGCCGACCGAAGCCAGCGAAAACATCCGCCGGGACATCTGGCGCAAGCTCATGGCCAACATCGCCATCAGCGCCGTCAGCGGCATCACGGGCCTGAACATCGGCCAGATTTTCAATGAGCACATGGCGGACGATGTTGCCTATGCCGCGCTTGATGAGGCGATAGCGGTCGCCGGCGCCTGCGGCGTCGAACTGAGTTCCGCTGAGGCGCGCGAGATTCTCGGAAAGATCGCGGGGCCAAACGGTACTCCGCAGAACAAGTCCAGCCTGCGCATGGACATCGAGAATGAACGCCCGAGCGAGATCGACTACATCAACGGCGCGGTGGTCAATCTGGCGCGGGAACACGGCATTGCGGTGCCTGTCAACGAGGCCCTTCTCGCCCTGGTGCACGGCATGCAGCATCGGTATCTGGGCTGATGGGCGCCCCGCGGAACATGCGGAGCCTTCAGCCGGGAAGCGCGAGAGGGAACACCTCGCATGAAAAATGCAAGTCGGCGGCTTTTTCGACGCCGGAGTTGTCACTGGTCGCCGCGACACTTCAATCCGGACTTCGGCATCACTATGCCTTCGTCGATGTTTCGGTCGTGGACTGTCCGGACCTGTGCGCGCTCGGTGCAGCCGGCAGAGGCCTGTGCGGTTCGACCAGGCTGATCGAATTCGGCGGCGAACCCTACGCGCACAATCCGGCGTATCGAGGAACAAGCGTCGACGTTGACGATGTTCTGAGAGCTTGCGGGATGCCTGCCGGCAACGTATTCGGTGCGGGAATGGCTCATACGGCAGTCAACGATGGGCACTGCGGCGAACTGATTCCCAATATCCTGGGGGGTGAACGCAACCTGAGCCGGGTGGCGCGCGTCGGCATCGGGCGTGAATGCATCGTGGAACCGTATCCGTCCACGGTTTGCGGACCGATCGCGAACCTCTTTGTCAGTGAGGGCAACAGCGGACCGGTCATTCGAATCGACGTCAGCACGCGCACCGGCGAGCAGCCATCCCTGGCACAGGCCATCCGCAGCAGCCTGCGCCCGATCGCGGACAGCGATGGTCAAATTGGCATGGGTGGATTCTTCAAGGTGCTGGACGGCAGGATCCGGTCGCATGTCATGCCGGATTACGACTGCATCGGCTTCGACTACTACGATACGGGCAAGGAGCGGGTCGTGCGCGACTTTCTGCAGTTCTACGAGCATATGGGCCCTGACCTGCTGTGTTTTTCCACGCTCTGGACAGGAGATCCGGCCGGTGGAGACCTGAATCTCAGGCCGTCCGGCGAGCACACGCACTTCTGCCATGTCGATGACGCGGCGCAGCAGGGCGGGCACTATCACGGCGACATCACGCCCGGAAACGTGCGTTACCTGGGCTACTTCAACCTTGCGGAACGGATTCTCAGGTTTGGCGACATCTATGAGGAACTCGGCTCGATCCCCTGACGGGCATCCGATCGACACGCCCGTCGGGATGCAGGCAGGAGCACTAGCCCGACCTATTCATGAATAAACTACTGCGGCCGTCAATAGCAGCGAAATCACTGGGC
>CAZWZH010000027.1:0-38741 GCA_964638775.1 uncultured Pseudomonadales bacterium | reverse complement strand
GGACCTGCAGACGCTCATGCAGGCAGAAGGCCTCGCCATGCGCCCCGGGCCCAGACCGCGCCTCGAACCGGGCCTGTTATCGCTCCTTCGCGATGCCATAAGAACCAGGCGCGAGGTGGAGTTCGACTACCTCTCCCAGTCGAAAGGCCGACGCAACCGCCACCAGGTGCAACCCTACGGCGTCCTCTACGGAAACCGGCCCTACCTGGTCGGCCGAATGCCTTGGGCAGACGACACACGGATTTGGCGCCTCTCCAACATCAGCAACGCCTGCTGGCTGAATACAACCTTTGAACCCGATCCGGATTTCGATTTGCAGAAGTTTGCGGAACGATCCTTCGGTGCCTATCAGGAACCGCCGTTCGATGTTGTTTGGCAATTTGATGCAGAGGTGGCGAATGATGCCGCCACGTTTCTGTTTCATCCGAGTCAGTCACTTCTCGAGAACGACGATGGCTCGCTGACGGTGAGTTTTCGGGCGGGTGGGCTCGAAGAAATGTGCTGGCACCTGTTCACATGGAACCAGGCAGTCAATATCAAGGAACCAGAGGATCTGCGCCGACGCCTTGCCGAAAAGTGTGCATCGCTAACGGCGCATCATCGTTCGGTTGACGGCGTATAGGCTCGGTTGAAAGAAGAGGAAGTTATGGTGAATACAATCTCTGAAGTTTTTCGCAGACTGAAAGAATGGAGAGATCTTCCTGCGTACCAGTTGGAGCGTCGCGTCGACATTTTTTTTGGGCTGCTTCTGCCGGATTTCATGAGGAACAAATTCTGTGTAACTGATCCGACGGTCATTCCGGAGTTTCCATTGAACAATACGATCATCGGTACCGCGGGAAACAGTCAATCAGTAAAGGTTGACTACGCGGTGTTCGGCAAAAAGGATGGGGCGAATTGCGTTTTCTTGGTGGAGTTGAAGACCGACATTAAGTCGCTAGACAAACAACAACTGAAGTATATGAAATGCGCGGAACGTGCCGGTTTTAGACAACTACTTCGCGGCGTCAGATTGTCGGCTATTCGGAGCCGGGAAAAACGAAAATATGCACACCTGATTTGGAAGCTAAAAGAACTGGATTACTTGTATATCGAATCGGAATTGTCGAACGAGAAATGGGACAGTAAGCGACCCGGCTTAGCGGATTTCTTTAAAAACCTTTGTGTTCGGACTGACTTGGACGAGCCAAAAATTGAATTGGTGGTGATTGTGCCGAAACGTCCGGATGAGGAATTCGCAAAAGAACATCTACAAGGATTCTCTTGTATACCGTTTGCTGAATTCTCAGGTCATTTGAAAAATTGCGACGAAAAATTCGATTCTGGGTTCGTTGAGACATTTCGAAAATACTTGAGCGGTTGGGCAGAACTAGATGCCGGCAATCGGTATCCATGGCGCTAAACGCGGTGACCGAATCCCGCAAACCGCGGCAATGTTGACAGATCTATAGGGCGGGCGGGTAGTCTCTCCTTCGATGTTTTGTCTGGACTCCTGTGAAGACATCGTTCTAGTAGAATCCGAGGACAGCATCAATACCACGGACAGTTGGTGCGAACATGAATTATTCAAAGCAATTGGGGCGTAGTTGCATGCTGCGCGCCGCGGCGAATTGCTAGTATTAGATGACAAAATCATCCCTCTCAAAGTCGCGCTTCATGTCTGGCTCCCAGTGCCACCTGCGTCTCTGGTACGAAACCCACGCGCGGAATCTCGCCTCGGAGCCGGACGACACTCTTCAGGGGATCTTCGATGCCGGCCACGAGGTGGGTGAATTGGCCTGCCAACGACATCCGGATGGGCATGTTGTTGCGCATGACCATCGTCATGTTCGGGAGGCGCTGGAAGAAACACGGGTTGTTCTGGCATCTGCAACGCAAACTGCACTGTTCGAACCCGCATTCAGACATCAGAGGGTGCTGGTTCGGGTCGACATACTGGAGCGGTTGCCTGAGGGCGGCTGGGGCCTGATCGAAGTCAAGTCGACCACCCGGCTCAAGGACACCTTCATTCTCGATGCGGCTGTTCAACTCTGGGTGCTGCGCGGTGCCGGAGTGGACGTGAGAGAGGCTGGCGTGCTCACCCTAAACCGGGATTACGTCTATGCGGGTGGTGAGCACGACTTGAACGCGCTGTTCCAACTGCATCCCGTGCTTGAACCCGCGACAGCGCTGCTTGAATCCATTGGCACAGGCGTGTCTGAGATGCAGGCCATGCTTTCATTGCCTCAAGCTCCTGACATCCACCCCGGAGACCACTGCTTCGCGCCGTACACCTGTCCGTTCCACGCGCACTGCACCCGGGATTTCGAGTACCCCGACCATGGTATCGACGAGCTGCCCCGGCTGAGCCCTGCACGCAGGGAGCAACTCGAAGTGGCGCATGTCAGCGAGATTCGCGACATCCCGGAAGAGTTTCCGCTCCATGGCTTGCAGCAGATCGTCCGTCAGGCAGTATGCGACGGTGACGGCCTCGTTCATGGAGACCTGCAAGGCCAGATCGCGCGAATTGAGGGGCCCGTGCACTACCTGGATTTCGAAACGTTCGCCCCGGCGATCCCGCGCTTCATCGGCACTCGGCCATACGAAGCGATACCCTTCCTCTTCTCCGTTCACATCGAGCGTGACGGGCAATCGCCGGAGCACATCGACTATCTGCATGAAGGCAGCGGCGACCCGCGGCCGCAACTCGCGAATCGGCTGATTGAGGCGCTGGGGCAGCAGGGAAGCATCTGCACTTATTCGGGCTACGAACGACAGGTGCTTCGCGGCCTCGCCGCGGCGTTGCCTGAATTGGCTGCGGCGCTGAGCGCGATCGAGGCTCGCCTCTTCGACCTGCTCCCCGTCGTACGGAACAACTACTATCACCCGGACTTCCGTGGTTCGTTCTCAATCAAGAACGTGCTTCCGGCGTTGGTGCCCGCATCGGGGTACGACGATCTCTCGATAGCCGATGGACGGACGGCAGCGGTTCACTACGCACGGGCGGTCGACAACTCCGATCCGGCAAGTCGCCGGCAAATATTCAAGGACCTTCGAGCCTATTGCGAAAGGGATACGCTGGCCATGGTCGAGCTTCGCGAGGCACTGGCCGCGCTGTAGCACCGCTGGCCGACCAGATTGAAATGCGGTCTGTCTTTTCTCACATCCACGGATGCCATCGGGCAGACGATCGCGGGTCACGTCTATTCCGTGATGTACCACCTTTCTCCCGATTCACCCCGGAACGAACACCCTGAACCACATGTTTTCTTGCCGCCCGTCTTCCAGGAACGCGGCTGATGAACTGTCTTGCCGCAATTGCCCGTGTCCCGACGCGGCGACGGGTGATCACAACAGGGCGACCTGGTATTGATCGAGAAGCACGAAGAAACCGTCGCCCAGGTAGTCCTGCAAAGTGCCGCACCGGTTCACTTCGAGGGCTGGCTGCGCCCGCTCGAAGATTGCCGCAAGTTGTTGTTTCGGATCATGCCGAGAGCGATACAGAATGCCATCCGCCTGGTCCGGGTGTTGCTGAAATGCTTCTGCCCACTCCTGGGCCAGCCTGTAGCTGCCGGTGGTCAGTCGCGCATCCAGCCCCATCTTGACCAGGCCTTTGCCGGCAAGATCGACGAGCCTCAACCCCCGCGAAGATCGAAATTCGGCCACGTGGTACTGGTCGAGATGTGCTTCGGCCAGGCGCGAGGTTCCCCGGTGGGGCTTGCGGCAGAATACCTCGACGAAGGAACCCTGAATCCGGCGAGCCAGATACAGGGTGCCGGACCCGGGCATGTCGAATCGATTCTCGCCGGAAGACCCAAAATAGATGGGGCTGTGGCTGGCTCGATGCAGCCGTATCCAGGTATGAGAGCTGCCCACGCGCGTTGTGGCGAGCGGGCGCTCGAAGAAACGCGAAGTTGGGCGGGCGTGCCGCGGCGGCCGGGCCATTCCCGGTGTTACACCGCTCCGTGTTCGCCGTGCATGCGAGCCGCTCGACGAACCTCGTCAAATTTACCGGCACGAAGGAGGTCGATGGGTCGCTTCCCTTCAATTGCGTCATCGTGGCTGAGAAAGAAGAGGAACTGTGTCCATGGGTCGTCGTTGTGAAGCAGTTCACGAATTTCGACAAAGCCTTTGAGCACCACGCTGCCTTCGAATTGCCATGCCGGATAGACGTATCCGCGGTTGCCCTCCACACCGAGCAACTTGCCCGCGTTTCGCCGCAGTGCAACGGCCTGGCGGCTGATTCCAAGCAACTCGCCTACGTGGGAGGGGGTAAGGACGCCGCCGTCCTGCTCCAGCAATTCCCGACGTGCGATAGCGCCCCGCATGCGAACACGAAGCTCGGGTGACTCCTTGACCGGGAGAACGGCAAGGGTTTCAAGCGTTGTCCAGAAGTCGTCCGGCGCGGAGAGCGCTTTCGCTCGCTCGCGGTTTGGCAGCGAACGTATGGCGCCGTGGAAATATCGTGTGATCCGGGCCATTAGAGCAGCCTCGGCCGGGTTGGTTATATCTTCGATTGTTGAGCGGGACATCGGTTCGACGCTCTGGTTGGAAGAATGAACTTGACGGTAAAGTATCATCCCACTAATGTAAAGATCGTCAATTTTTTATGGCAACCAGTCTGGCTCATCCGCATCTGAATTGGGTAGTCAGGTTGCGAATTGGCGGAAATCCTCACGAATCCGACCGGTTCGCCTCGACTACCTCGGTGTAGATTGCCGTGCCGGCTTCGTCGAAGCAGGCGAAAATGACTCGACGCACGGTATTGCCGGGAGACGCGCAAACTTCGGAGACAGCTATTTCCGTGGCCTCGCGCAGGGGATAGCCATAAACGCCGGTGCTGATCGCCGGGAAGGCGATGCTCTCGAGGCCCTGACCTTCAGCCAACGCCATGCAATTGCGGTAGCAGGACCGCAACAGCTCGGGCTCTCCTTGGGCGCCGCCATGCCAAACCGGGCCGACGGTGTGGATGACATGCCTGGCGGGCAGTCGGTAACCGCCGGTAATCACGGCTTCGCCGGTGGGGCAGCCGCCGATGGCGCGACATTCTTCGAGAAGGTCGGGACCGGCGGCGCGGTGAATGGCGCCGTCGACACCGCCACCGCCGAGCAGGCGTTCATTGGCGGCGTTGACAATGGCGTCCACCGCCAGCCTGGTGATGTCGCCTGTCCATATTTCGATTTCCATGGCGGCTCCGGTCGGCATGATTGAGGGCACCGAGGGTTCGCTTCGAATCGCAATCGCGCCCGTCAGAAATCGAGCGTAAGGTCGTGGTCGGCGAACACCCGGTCGCGGTGCTCGACGAGTATGGGATCCTGGTCGCCGAGCATGCCGCCGGCGATTTCGTAGGCCTTGCGCATTCCTTCCGGCATCGGGCAACTCGCTTGAGGCAGTGTCTTCACGGCTTGGGAAAAGTAGGCCCAGTAGATATCGACGGCGGTGAGCGTGTCCCCGACGATGTAACGGCGGCCGGCTTTCCGCTGGGCGATGAGCTGGGCGGTCAGTTGCTCCAGCACCGCGCGGGCGAGCCCGATACCCGCCGCGGCCCGTGCCTCGCTGTAGCCGTACTGGTCGTACATCGGGTTGCGGGTGCGTTCCTGCGCCGCTCGCTCCGGGCCGCCAAGCGAAAACATGACGAGCCGCAGGCTCCAGATGAAACCGTTCTCGCCGAGCAGTTCGTTCGAGAGGCCGACCATCAGCATACGCTCGTCGATGCCTGGAGGAATCAGTGGGGGGCCTGCCCCGAGCCGCTCCGCGAGATGCAGGATCTCGAGCCAGCCCACCCGCGGCGCTTCGTCGTTGTAGACGGCCACCGGCGCGTTACGGTGCCCGGTCCATGCCACCAGGTCTTCGTTTGCGCCGGCCCCGACCTGCAGTACCGGAGCGTAGGCCACCCCGTGGTGATCGAATATCGCGCGGGCCGACAGGCTGTATGGCGCGGGTATGTGTGCGGTAAGCGCGAGGCGCAAACCATCCAGGTCGCGTGCTGCGGCGGGTTCAATGTAGTTCATGAGTCCTCACACGAAGTGATTGCGGCTTTGTCCGACGCATTTTCAATTGTTACCCTCCGGTCGGACAAGAAGCAAAGTACGCCCATGTCCGATCCCCTGACCCTCGTCATCGCCAACAGGAACTATTCGTCCTGGTCCCTCCGTCCCTGGCTGGTGATGACGGAACTCGGCATTCCGTTCCAGGAGCGGATGGTGAAGTTCGATTCGAGCGACTGGCAGGACAACATCGGAATCCTGTCGCCCTCCGGCCTGGTGCCCGTACTCTGGGAGGGTGAGCCCGGCTTCGGGTTCGCCACCTTCGACACCGTCGCGATCCTCGAGCGGCTCAACGAACTGCATCCCCGAGCCGGCGTCTGGCCCGCGGATCCCCGCGCCCGGGCCCGGGCCCGATCGCTCGTCGCCGACTTTCATGCCGGGTATCACAGCCTGCGCAGCGCCATGCCGATGAACATCCGGTCCAGCCACCCCGGCAAGGGCATGAACCCGGAAGTTGCACGTGACATTGAAACCATTTGCCGCCATTGGGCAGATGCCCGCCGCCGGTTCGGTTCAGGGGGAGATTTCCTGTTCGGCGCATACTCTGCGCCGGATGCCTTCTTCACCCCGGTGGTTTCGCGCTTCGTCACCTATGGCGTCGCCCTCGGCGATGAAGCGAAGGCTTATCAACAGGTACTGCTCAACACCGGATCCATGAAAGCCTGGACCGCGCTTGCACTGGAGGAAACCGAGTTCGTGGCGGTGGACGAGCCCTACGCCTGACGGTCGCGAAGCGCTTCGCCCGCACCCCGGCGGTAACGCGCACCGCCTCTCAAGTACCCGATGGTGCGGCGCCCGCCCTGGTTCCGTCCACCGGTCGCCGGGCCGGGAACTCTTGAGCGGTCGGGTGTCTAACGCTGTCACGATGGAAGCCTGACAACAGCGTCCAGCACCTTGGCGCGCCTCGATTCCGATCTGTCGGTTCGAGCCCGTCAAGAGTCGAGGTGTTGTCGGCGCGAGGCGGGGGTCGAAAGAGAGCCCGATCGGGGGCGCTCCCGTAATGAGAGTCGCGGATAAAGCAGAGGATCAGCAACACCATGGACGGGGTATCAGGCACCAACGAAACCGTATTCGGCAAAGGTCAGGGCACGGCCGCGCAGGCCACGGACAGGCCTCGATCGGGCCACCACAGAGGCAGGCAGGTATCGGAATCCCGGGAGTCGCCGGCTGTTGCCCCGCGCTACCGGCGGGAAACCCCCGGTGGGGGTGACCGCGCCGGGGGAAGCCCGGGCATCCGGTTGAGGCACGCAACGGCGGTTCCTTCGTCAACGAGCCGTTCCGGCACCGCGCCGACACCGCATTCCGGTCAGGAGCCCGAGTATGGAAACATGCTAAAACGGACAATACCGGCTGTCGCCACGAGCCCCGCATCCCAGGAGGCAGCGGCACCGGAACAGCGTACCGGACACCCGCTTTCGCGACGCTTGCGGCCGTCGTCGATCGCGATGCAACCTTCAGCGCAATCGCGACGACCGGTGCTGACGCCGCGAACGGCCCCGCTAACTTTCGACTCGCCACCGTTGCCCGATCGCACGTACGCAAACCTGGGTGGCGCAACGGGGCCCGCAGTGGAAGAACCCTATATGGAAATGGCCGAGGGCGTGATCAGGAAGTCGAAGCAGCCATCCCTGCCGCTTACAGTACCGGAGCACACCTACCTGAACGTCGGTACCGGGGCGAGCCCCCAGGCGCGGGAAATCCACGACGACGTAGCCGGCGGCCCCGGCCCAAGCGGTCCGCGAGCACGCGCCCTTCCACCAGTGCCGGGGCGTCTGCAGGGAAACCCGGGTGCCGCGGCGGAGGCCGAAGAGGAAGCGATCTATGATGAGATCGATGCTCCACCGGCAACATCTCCACAGCAACCGGTGCAGTGGCGCCGGAGGCCCGTTGCCCAGAAGATCGGCGGAGCGGCCGCCTCGGATGGCCTGCAGCCGGATCAGCCGCTGACGAGCCACAGCAGCGATCCGGTGCGGGCGTATCAGAGGCTTGCCCTGGCGCACCTGCGCGCGGTTGGCATCGAAGACCCGGAGCTCGAACTGGTGCGCCTCTACAGACGGCACCTACCCGAGGAAACACCCTTCGACCGGCAAGTTCGACTCGATGCGGAAAGCCATCAGGAAGCGGCGCGAAAGCACGCCTATCTGCAGGCCATCTTTGAAATCGCGGACGGAAACAGCAAGTTTTTCGATGATCTGAGCCGGCATGTGGATGTAGACGAAGAACGCCGGTATCTGGGTGGCAGTATCTACAGACGATACGAAGCCCGGGCAAAGCCGTTCGTCGGGCCGACGGCGGCGGATTATCTGCGGAGTTTCGACAACCAACCGGAAGGGATACACAAAAGGGTTTTCCGGGACGCGTTGGAATCCGGTCTGTCGCACGCATTGGGAACGGGACCGGCCCCACTGCCGCTGCCCGACGATGCGACCCGTCTGTAAAACGCAATTTCGAACAGTCGTCCCTTTCATCCATGATCTGGTTCTGACGACTGGCCGCTCGGTCGGTCTGCCCTGGGCGAAACCTATTGCAATCGAAGCCCGTTCGGTTCGAAATTGGCGCATTCCCCTGAAGAGCGGCAAGACAGGGAGATTCAGACGGTGAGAGACGTTTTTGTTGCGGGCGCATTCATGACCCGTTTCGGCCGGCACTTCGACCGCGGTCTCGGTTCGCTGGCCCGGGAGGCGGCCGAGGGAGCCCTGCGGGATGCGGGCGCTTCCCCCGAGGCTGTCGAATTCGTTGCCTTCGGCAATGCGGCCGCCGGCATCCTTACCGGCCAGGAGATGATTCGCGCCCAGACGGCGCTGGCCGGCAGCGGGCTCGAAGGCGCGCCGATGATCAACGTGGAGAACGCCTGCGCGTCCGCATCGAGCGCCTTTCACCTGGCGTTCAACGCCGTGCGTTCTGGTCAGCACGACGTGGCCCTTGCCGTCGGCGCGGAAAAGATGAACGTCGCCGACCGCAATCTCGCAAACGTTGCCCTGGCTCGGGCGGTCGATGTCGAGGAGCTGGTGGCTGACCATGGAGACAGCGTGCTGACCGAAGGGGCGGGACCGCTCTTCATGGAAATCTACGCCGGCTTCGCCCGCGACTACATGAGCATGTCCGGTGCGACACGCCACGACCTGGCAGCCGCGGCCGCGAAGAACCGTTTCCACGGCAGCCTCAACCCCAATGCGCAGTTCCGTCAGGCGGTAAGCGCGGAGGAGGTGCTGGCCAGCCGCACGATCGTGGACCCGTTGACGTTGTTCATGTGTTCCCCGATCTCCGATGGAGCGGCCGCACTGGTGCTCGGCACGCGGGAGGCGGCGCAAAAGGCGGGCGGGCCGCTCGTGCGCGTACAGGCGAGCGCCGTGCGGACGGGGCGGAAGCAGGGCCCCGACGATGCGGTGCCCCGGGCGGCGGCAAAAGCGTACGAGGCCGGCGGCATCGGGCCGGAGGACATCGATGTGATCGAACTTCACGATGCGGCCATACCCGCCGAGTTCATCGTGCTCGAGGAATTGGGTGTCGCGGCCGATGGCGAAGCCGCGGGGCTGCTGCACGACGGCGCCACGCGCCTCGGCGGCCGCGTGCCGGTCAACCCGAGCGGCGGGTTGCTGAGCCGGGGTCACCCCATCGGCGCCACCGGTACCGGGCAACTCGTGGAGCTGGCCGACCAGTTGCGGGGCCGTGCCGGAAAGCGGCAGGTGGAAGGCGCCCGCATCGCCCTGGCGGAAAATGCGGGCGGCATCCTGGGCGGCGGTTCGGCCGTTGCGGTGGTCACTCTACTGGAACGCATGCACGCTTCCTGAAAGGCGCTGCATTCCATTGCGGGGGTCGGGCGAACTCGCCCGCCGCCAAAGCGGGCCGACGCGATACCGTTGTCGTTGTCGAGCCGCACCGGAGGGCCTGTGCACCGAGTTGCGGGGCCTCTGCACTGCGTTGCGGAAAAAGACTCAGTATCCCAGCCGTCGCAACGCGTTCCTGGTCATGTACTCGTCGTAGATGTCGGGGTCGTTGACCCGCGTCCGATGCCCGCCGCGGATTCGCCTGACCTGCTCGAGCCGGGTCATGCGCCCCGTCTGAATGTCGAACGCGTGCACGTGCGACCATGACCAGTAGGGGTGCGGCCCGTCCATTACCGCCTTGTCGCCCTTCCGATAGACGGAGTAGGCGCCGTCGAAACTGCGATACACCTCTCCCTTGTGGTCGTAGGTGTTCATGGCCAGGGGCAGGCCGGTTCTGGCGTCGAACCAGACCCGTTTCCGGCTCACTGGCGCCCGGCGATAGCGGAGCGGTTCCGCCTCGACCACGATCGCCTCCGGAATGAGTTCCACGGTGGTATCCCAGAAGGTGTCGCCTTTCGGGCCGCCGTGGGTGGTGTGCTCCCAGTTGGGGTGATCGGCGTTCCAGGCGCCGGACATGCCGGCCAGGAAGGGGCCCCGGTCGATGATTTTGTAGTTGCCCCAGGTGTGCAGCGGGTCGCCCGCCGCCCAGGCGTCCGACAGGTACAGGGTGCCGCCGGGAATGAGCGGCTCGAACCGCTGGTTGGTGGGGAAGACGCGGATGCGCTTGAACGCCGGCAGGTAACCCAGCAGTTCCGGGAACTTGTTCTGGTCGTACGGCCAGATGTTCAGGTACGAGGTGCCCGCCACGTCGTGCGGATAGAGAAAGAATACGCTTTGGTAGCGCAACTTGTCTTCGTGCCCCGTCCAGTAGGGCTTCGGGTCCAGGCGCACCCGGGCCACCGCCGACAGTTCCGTCCAGACCGTGTCGTATTGATACTGAACGTCCCCTTCGACGGACAGGTCGTGTTCCCTCACCGCATACAGGGACGCGTCGTGCCGCCCCCAGCTCAGGGTGAGCGATGCGAATAGTTCCAGCCCGGTCGTCGCATCCGGAAACGGGTTGCCGCCGATCCAGGGTTTGCCGTCCTCTACAACCACGTTGCCCGACGCATCGAAACGCGCCTTGCCCTGGTTCCTGAGCGTCGCTTCGATGTAGTCCCAGGGGGAAAGCTGCATGATGTCTGTCGTGGTCGGCGCGGTGCCCAGCCGCCGGCCCATGTCGCGGATCTGCTGGTACTTGATGTCGTCCAGCAGGCTGCGCACATGCTCGACGTTGTCGGCGGTTATCACGTCGCCCGTATTCAGCTTTCCGCCGGTGTACTCGTCGAGCGACAACAGTTCGTCGGGATAGGCGGCGGAGATGTCCCCTTCGGCGGCAATGGTGGGCCACAGGGGAGCGAGAACGCCGGCCGTGGCGGTCGCCTGGGCCATCTGGCGCAGAAAGTGCCTGCGGCTGTAATCCCGGTCGAAGCGGATCAGGCGCATTCCTGGTGTCCTGTTTGATCGACTTTCAGCGATTCGGAACTTGCTCGGGGCGTCGCCACGGCGTTGGAAAGCACCTCGGTGCCAGCCGCTTACAGGGGTTCCGCCCGCGCGACCCTGATCACCCGGCCGGAGTGGCCGACGGCAATGAAGCCGCTGTCGGTGGCCGCCATCTTTCCATACCAGTTGGTGTTCACCTCGGCGTCGGTTACCGGCCTCCAGTTTTCCCCATCGTCGTCGCTGACGATCATGTAGCGCATTCCCGAAACTGTCGCCTGGCCGTCGGCAGTCGACCAGACGCCCAGCAGGTTGCCGCTGGTCGGCGTATCCAGGCTCGTCCAGGTCTGCCCGCCATCGGTGGTGCGCAGCACGGCGCCGTCCTGGCCGACGGCGAAACCGGTCCCGTCCGTGCGCACGTGAACTCCGGAGAGCGATGCGATGCCCTGGTGAACGATGTCCCAGTTGCGCCCCTCGTCGACTGTGCGCAGGATCAGGCCGAACTCGCCCACGATCAGCGCGCTGCCGTCCGGGTTGACCTGAACGTCGTAGAGATGAGGGTCGTAGAAGCCCTCGACATGGGGGGCCAGTTGCAGGGGGGATTCTTCCCAGGTCTCCCCGCCGTCGTAGGACAGCAGAATGAGGTCGAAGCTGCCCACTGCGATTGCCAGGCCCGTCGCGTTCATGTCGACGGCCATCAAGCGCTCTTCGGTGCCGGATTCGACGGCCCGCCACGCTTCGCCGGAATCGTTGACCCAAATGCTGCCCATCTGGCCGACGGTTATGCGTCGGTCGCCCTGTACCGCCACATCGATGAGAGACAGCGGGGTATCCAGTTGTTCGGGAACCCAGTTCCTTCCCCCGTCGTCGGTCGTGATGACGGTGCCGCGGGCGCCGACGGCGATACCGCGCTTGAGGTCGTCGTGGAAGTCGATGCCGTACAGCGGCCGGTGCACCGTACCGTCGGCCACAATGGTGATGGAGCGGGGCGCCGTCTCAGCCTGCAGGCCGGCGGCGACGGTGAGCAGCAGTGTCAACAGAAAAGCCGCCGCCGTGCTTCGCCGGCGGCCGGCCGCCCGCGCCGGCAACCGGTCCTCTTCAGGTAGCCGCACTGCTCGCTCCCCATTCCGGTGAACCGGCCCCGTCGCTCTGCCGCGCGGCTTGCGCCTCGCGCACCAGGTCCACGCGTTCACTGACCAGGAGATCGTCGCGGCTGACGAATTGCGGGCGCAGGAACCAGACCAGAAGCGGCAGCACAAAGAGCGCCATGACCATGTTGATCACCATCACCGCGGCCAGCAAGAGGCCCATGTCTGCCAGGAACTTGAGCCCGGAAAGGAAATACCAGGGCAGGATGCCGATCAGCATGATGGTGGCGGTAAAGGCGATGGCGCGGCCGGTGGTGGTGGTCGCCTCGCGGATGATGGCTGCGAAGTCGCCCTCCTGGTTCTTGTATTCGTCGCAGACCCGGGCCAGCAGGTAGATGCCGTAGTCGATCCCGACACCGATGCCCATGGCCGCCACCAGGAGCGAGTTGATGTCCAGGCCCATGTCCAGGGCTTCCAGCATGGCGATGATGACGAAGTTGGCCATATTCACCTGCACGAGCAATATGAAGCCCGCCACCAGGGATTTGAACGCCACCGCGGAGAGCGCGAACATCAGGAAGCCGAGCACGCCGACGATGACCCAGTAGTGCCCCTGCACGGTGTCGTTCACGGCCTGCTGCAACGCGATGGTGCCGCTGCCCAGGCGGATCCGGAACTGCTCGTGGTCCAGGCCCACCGCGTTCACGGCCTCGGTTGCGTTGGCGAGCGCCGCGTCCACCGTCTCCTGCCTGTTGTCGCGGTACCACAGCGACACGGTGGAATGTTGCTGCCGCATGTCGATGACGTGGCTGAACGCCTTCGGCCCGCTGCCCATCATCGCGGCGGTGGCGGCGGCCTGGGTCGCCCAGTCGGAGGTGTCCAGGGGATTCCAGCGGGGGTCGCCCCCGTTGTAGAGGCGCCCGCCTTCGCTCAGGTAGTCGGCGAACGACAGTGTTGCCCGGGGCGGGTGCGCGGACTGTTCCATGTGGTCCTGCAGCGCCAGCATGGCGTGTACGGGGCCGGCCTTGCGCGCGGTCTTCTCCAGCGTCTCTCCTTCCTTCGACTCCAGCACCAGTTCCAGGGTGTTCACGCCGGGGAAGTTGTCGTTGATGGTGCGCACCGCCACGTTGAACTCGGAGTCTTGCCACAGGAGCGAACTGCCCTCCACCGGGTTGCCCACCTTGATCTGCAGGCCGTTGTAGATGGAGATTGCCGCCAGGAGCAGCAGTGCGAAGCCCGTATAGGCGGCTCTCTTCCCCGTGGTCAGCATGGCCACCTGGCGCAGCACCCTGGCCATCCACTGATGCACGCCCGACAGGCTCAGGTCTCGGGAGACGATCGAGTAGAGGTTTTTCGGCACGGGCAGCCTGGAAAGGATCAGTGGCGCCAGCAGTACGGACGTCGGCAGGAGGATCATGGCCCAATAGCCGGCGAAGAGTGCGAAGCGCTGCATTGCGGGGATGGGGGCGAGGGCGATCAGCAGGATCGCCGTCGCATCCGTAATGATCCCGAGTACGCCGGGGCCCATCATCACCCGCAACGACAGCCGGCCCGCTTCCTCCTTGTCGCCGACCACGTGCAGAACCTCGTAGAAGCGTTCGATGTACTGAACGGTATGGCTGAATGCGCGCGCCACGAGCAGCAGCGGCACCAGCAGAAGCAGCGGCTCCACCGCCAGGTCGAGCCAGCCGGCCAGCCCGAAACCCCAGATGGCGGAAACCACGCCCGTGATGGCCGGCGTCACCACGCCCGCGATGTTGCGCATGTAGAAAAACAGCGCCGCGAACAGCGCCAGCAGCGTGACCGCGAAGATCCAGATCATCTGCGTCTGGTACTGGTAGACCCAGCCGACCAGGGCGGGCTCACCCGCGAGAAACACATCGTGGTCGGCGTCGCGGGCGGCGTGCGCGAGGCCGTTCAGGTATTCGAAGGTTTCGCCGAAGTCCAGGCGGTGCTCGATGAACGTGGCCTGTATCAGCGTGGCGGTGGCATCTTCGGAGACCAGGAAGCCCCGGGAGTTCGGGGAGCGTTCCACGCGCTGCTTGAATTCCTCCATCTCCTCGGCCGTTTGCGGCACCGTGCTGTCCATGAGCGGGCGCATGTCGATGCCGAAGGGCGTGGCCGCGGCATAGCGCGCCTTGGAGGTGGTGATCGACAGGATCTGGTCGTGGTCCACCGCGGGCGCCAGGTCGACGTCACGGGTGAGGTCCCAGACTTTCTGGAGGGTTTCCGTGTTGTAGATGTCGCCCTGCTTGCGCTTGACCATCATGTGGATGGTGAGGGGATTGCCGAAGTTGGGATGGTCTCGGAAGGTCTCCGCGAAGGGGTGTCCGGTGGGCTGCAGGTCGGAGAAAATCGTCTTGATTTCCACGCGCGGCAACCCGAGCGCGGAGACGAGGGTCGCAACCGCTATCAGCAACAGCGCCATCGGGCGATGGGTGAACAACCAGTGGGAAATCCGATAGCGCAGTCTGCTCATCGCTTACCCCTTTCCATGTCGATAGTTGCCGGGCAGGGCTTCTTCGGGGCGCCGTCCCCTAGCCCGACCGTCGCCTCGCAGACCTTTTGCACGCCGCCTACCCCCAAGCCGAACGGATGGCGCACAACGGGCTCGAAGAGTCGTTCGTGGCCCGTACGGGTACGCGTCGAAGACCTGCCATAGGACAAATTAGCAAACAGGATTATAGTACAATTCATCGAATATTCAGCCGGAATCGCCCGGTTCCTGCCCCGCCCGATCCTTGAATTCCGGCAGGCCGTCCAGGGTTTCAGCCAGGGTCCGAAGACTCTCCGTTGCGGTCAGGTCCAGGCTCAGCGGACTGAGAGAGATATAGCCGTCGGCAATCGCCTTGATATCCGAATCCACCCCCGGCGTACCGTCTTCGTAGGCCAGCAACATCCGGTAGCAGGGCTCGCCGTCGGCGTCCACGTGCCGCTCGAGAACGTAACATCCGGGAGGGCGCCGCCCCTGCCGGGTGATGCGCAAGCCACGCACCCGTTCGGGCGGAACGCCGGGAAAATTCAGGTTCATGAACACGCTGTCTTCCCAGGGATTCGCCAGCAGTCGTTTCAGCACGGGCGGCGCCCAGCGCTCGGAAGTCTCCCAGTGGATCTGCCGGTCTTCGCCGAGGCCGAAGTTCTTCTCTCCGGGCACGAAGACCTGGCTCATCGCAACCGCCGGTACGCCGAACTGGGTGGACTCCCGCGCGGCCGCGATCGTGCCCGAGTAGGCCGTGTCGTCGGCCAGGTTGGGGCCCCTGTTGATGCCGGCGAGACAGACCGTCGGCCGCTCGTCGGCAAGCAGTTCCTGGAGCGCCAGCATGACGCATTCCGCTGGGGTCCCCGTCACGGCGTAGTGATAACGGTCGACCTTGCGCACCCGCACCGGCGTTCCGATGGACAGCGAGTGCGACGCACCGGACCGGTTCACTTCCGGCGCGACGACGAACACCTCCCTGGCGACCTGCCGCGCAACCCCTTCGAGAACGCGCATTCCCGGCGCATCGATGCCGTCGTCGTTGACCAGTAAAATCCGGTGATCCGCCAGTCCGCTCATGTCCTCCCGTTTCCCAATGGCAGCGCCTCGGGAACGCGAAAATTCCCGGCGGCAATTGTACTACAATGTTGTAACACTTTTGAGCGAATTGTATACTCCGGCGCGGCAGAGGGAGTGCGTTCTGGTTCCAATCGCCATCCGGTCCGCACACAAAAACGAACACAAAACAAGGATGCGCACATGTCGAAGATCTTCAGTGATGTAGACAAGTACGAGTCGGAATCGCCGTCGAGCGTCGTTGCCGCCATCAACACCGCCATGCAGGCGGTGGTGCGCGAGCGTTTCGAGGCTTCCGGCCAGTCCTGGAAAGACTTTGTTTTCGGCGACTCGCTGGAGTCGATAACGGAGGAAGACTTCCGGGCGGTCGAGAAGACGCTGATCGATGCGGGCCATCGCTACGACTGGTCCGCCGCCATCTCGCCGCAGGAGCGTCCCGATGCGTACAAGCCGGCAACCGGCACCACCGAGGACGATCTCGACACCTTCTGTTTCGAAGACCCCGAGGCCCCGACAGGCGAGACCGACAGCGACGGCCTGGAACTGCGCGGCGTCGGCGACAACGTGGTGAGCTACTCCGAAGACACCGTGGGCGTCGCCCGCTACGTGCGCTCCACCACCCGCGTATTGAACTGGCTGACCGAGGGCGTGCCGGAGAACACCATCGCGGTGATCGACGACTCCGGCGGCACGCTCACCGCGCCCATCCTGGAGCGGTTCAAGGGCGTGATCTGTGCCGGCGGCACGGTGCGCTCGCACCTGGGCATCCTCACCCGCGAGTACGGCATACCCTGCCTGATGAACTCGAAAGTGAACGGCATCATGGAGGGCGACACCGTCCGCATGGAGTCGACGGCCCGCGCCAAGAACACCGAGGACTACCAGGCCGGACGCGAGGTCACGGCCAACATCTGGCGCGTTCATTCCCCATAACCCGAAAGCCCGGCCCGCGGAGATCTCCCATGAAACCAGACTATGCGCAACTGCTCGAGACGAACCAACTGCTGCAGACCAACGGCGACCAGACCTACTGGTTGTGCGTCACCCGCACCGTGCAGGAATCGAAGCTGTTTCCGGTGCCGGCCTACATGCTGCTGTCCTATCTCAACGCCTTCTATCGCTATCCGGGCGTACTGAGGAAGATCGAAACGTACATGACCGCCGAGGAACTCGGCGACCGTGCGCGCAACATGGGTTCCAAGGCCCACGCCACCTCCATGTGGGGCCTGCCCTGTTTCTACCTGCTTGGGCGGGAATGGCAGATCAACATGGGGCTCATCCGTCCGGAAGACGCTGCCGAGGACCTGATCTACATCGTCGATTTCTGGAAGCGCTTCCAGCTTTCGTGGCGCCGCAATTCGGGCCACATCACGGCCTCCGACGGCGGCCACCGTACCCAGATTCTCCCCGAACGGCAGATCCAGGTGTTTCACGCGGACCTGTACGACTGCGAACCTGGTGAACCGCTGCACGAGGCGGCCCAGGCCTTCGCCGCATCCGCCGCCCAGTACGCCTTCCTGGTGGCCTGCGAGAGCAGGATCAGCATGCACCAGCACGGCCCCTACCACCTGGGCGAAAACCGGGAAATGCTGGTGCGGGACTTCGTCGACCTGGCCGAGTGCGACCTGCCCTGGCTGGACGGCGTCGCCGAGAACGTTCCCTACACCAACCTCACCATGCCCATGGCCACCGAAGGCGTGCACTTCAACATCATCGACGACTGGGGCAGTTTCGCGGCCGAGCCGGAATTCAAGGGCGAGCACATCACGGGCGTGGGCCTGTACACCTCCGATCCGCTCTCAAACGGCTACGAGCCGGTGGGGATGGGCAGCAGGGAGGAACTGACCCGCACCTACCAGGACCTGGACGAGCGCCTCAAGGATGCCATGGCCCGCCTGTGGAAGCGTGTCGCCGGCTGGACGCGCGATCAGATGCTCGATGCCGGCGCCATCACCTACTACGCCATCATCAAGGATCTCGCCCACATCGCAGGCTGCTACGACCCGGAAGACTGGATCAAGATCGACCGGCGAGCGGAGCGTTTCCGGCCGCTGTTGAACGACGAGTACAGCCGCGACATGCTCGGCGACATCTGCGTGGGCAGCAGCCCCAGCCACCAGATGTACGAATACCTCATGATGCGGCACTCCAACCTGCCGCAGCGAATCTATTCGCCGGTGCCGTACTCCATTCTGGTCGACGACGACTACGCTCCGTCGGTCGGAGACGTGCAGCCGGGCGTCACGTACCTCAATGAGAAGCAGGACCGCTACCGCACCACCAGGGGCACGTTCGGCATCGAGGAATACAACCGCAGGGTTCGCGCCTCGCAGCCGAAAACCCACGAGGACCGTTTTCGATTCCTGTGCGAACCCTCCATAAAGTATCGCTACGACGGCGCGGCGGCGGACGAGCTGTACAAGCTCCATCAAGAGAATTCACGCAACCTGCGAGGCAGGGGCGCCGGCCTTCGGCGCTCCGACATCGAGGCGTTGCGGGGCTGACGTCAAGACCGGGTAGCCGACCTTGCAGATTGGCAGTTTGATACGCCGGGCGGCGCGTCACTTCGGTGACGCTGCCTGTGTCACCGAGGGCGAACAGACCCTCAGTTTCCGTGAATTCGATACGGCGACCGATCGCCTGGGCAATGCGCTGTTGGCTACCGGGCTGAAACCCGGCGACCGGGTCGGCGTGCTGCTGCCGAACGGCACGGACTGCCTCCTGGCCTACTACGCCCTCGCGAAAGCGGGGCTCGTCAGGCTCGGACTGAATACCCGCGAAACCCTGGAGAACCACGAGTACAAGCTGGCCGAAACCGATGCCCACGCGGTGATTCACAACGGCGAGGAGCGTTTCGGCCTGGACGTCGAAATCGACCGCTTGCGCCTGAGGGACATGCTGGAGAACGGCGACGATGCCGCCTGCCGCGTCGACCGGGAACTCGATGCGCCGTACCGGATCGGATTCACCGGCGGCACCACCGGCCGCCCCAAGGGCGTCGTGTTGACCACGCGTGGCGAACTCTCGGAAATCTCCGCCTTTCTCACGGACCTGATACCGGACATCGGCCCGGACGACAGTTTCCTGCACGCGGCTCCCATCGCCCATGCCTCGGGGGCGTTTTTTCTCCCCGCCATCGAGCGCGGCGCACATTCGGTGATCATGCCTGCCTTCGACGCCGGGCAATTCCTGGAGCTGGCCGAGAAGAGCAGGGCCAGCCTCACCTTCCTGGTGCCGACGATGCTGGCCATGATCATGGATGCGCCGGGAGTGGCGGACGCCGAGCTGAGTCTGCGGCGCATCGCCTACGGCGCATCGCCGATTTCATCCGGATTGCTGGGCCGCGCCGAAGCCCGGTTCGGGCAGATATTCGCACAGACTTACGGGCAGGCGGAAAGCCCGATGGTCATAACCTGCCTCAAGCCGGAAGACCACGGCCGGGCCGGCTCCTGCGGGCGGCCGTTCACCATAGCGGAGGTCGCGGTGGTCGACCCGGAAGACAATTTCCTGCCGCCCAACGAACCGGGCGAAATCGTGACGCGCGGGCCGCAGACCATGGCCGGCTACTGGAACAGGCCCGAAGCCACCGCCGAGGCGTTCCGCAACGGCTGGCTGCACACCGGCGACGTGGGCACCATGGACGATGACGGGTTCTTCTACATACTCGACCGCAAGGACGACATGCTGATATCGGGGGGATTCAACGTCTATCCCCGGGAGGTCGAGGACATACTCATGGCCTGTGACGGCGTGCGCGAAGCGGCGGTGGTCGGCTTGCCCGACGAGATCTGGGGCGACCGCGTGCATGCCGTCGTCACGGGACGTTCCGGCCTGTGCAGCCAGCAGGTGATGGCGCACGCCAGGGGCCATCTCGCCAACTACAAACGCCCAAAGAACATCGAGATCTGGCCGGAACTGCCGAAAAGCGCCGCCAACAAGATTCTGCGCCGCAGCGTGCGCGAGCAGATTCTCAAGGGTGAGCCCTCCTGAGGACGCTGGCATGGCTGACATGCGTGAAATGCACTCGGTTCTGCATGCGTTCGCCATCAAGAAGCTCGGCTCCATCGAGGACGCGGCTGCACTGACGGGGCTCGATGAAGCTCGGGTCAGCGCTTTGGCGGCCGAGGCGGTGGCGGGGGGCAGGCTGAACGAAGTGGACGGCAGGTACATGGTGACACCCACCGCCCAGATAACTCTGAAGGGCGTCTATGCAAAGGTGTACGGAACGTTGCGTGGCGATGCCGGGTTCAGGGAGGACTACGAGGCGTTCGAGCGCACGAACGACGACCTCAAGCAACTCATGACCGATTGGCAGACGCTGACCATCGCCGGCGAGACTGTGGCCAACGACCATTCCGACCCTCACTACGACGAGCGGATCATCAGCCGCCTGGGCAGGCTTCACGACCGTGCCGAGCGGCTGCTCGACCGGCTGGCGCAGCACGTGCCCCGCGTCGCCTACTACAGCGGACAACTGCTGTCGGCCCTGGAAAAGGCGGAAGACGGAGACGTTCGCTGGGTGAGCGATGCGACCATCGGCAGCTATCACACGGTCTGGTTCGAGCTGCACGAAGACCTGTTGCGCGTGACGGGCCTGGCGCGACGCGAGTGAACGACGTGGTCGGCGCGGCCGTCAGCGGCCGCTGGCTGGTCGGGCTCGACGCGGCCGGCGGGTCCACCTTGCCGGACCGGGGATTGATCGGCGGCAAGGCCTGGTCGATCGCCCACATGCAATCGTTGGGGTTGCCGACCCCGCCTGCCTTCGTGGTCACCACCGAAGCCTGTCTGGAATACCAGCGCAGCGGAACCATGCCGGACGGCCTGGAGACCGAGCTTCAAACCGGGATGCGCTGGCTGGAGGGCCGCAGCGGGCGCCGCTTCGGGGGCGATGAAAAACCGTTGCTGGTTGCCGTGCGGTCCGGCGCCGCGATTTCGATGCCCGGCATGATGGACACGCTGCTCAATCTCGGCATCAGCGAGGCGAACCTGCCGGCGCTGGCTGCCGAGTCGGGCGATGCGGCTTTCGCCCGCGATACGTACCGGCGGTTCTTCCAGCTCTACGCGGAAGTGGTGCTGGGGACGGATTGCCCGGAACTGAAGCGGGGCGAAAGCCTGGACGATTGGCGGGCGCAGATCGAGCGCAACGCCCGGCAGGCCGTTCCCGACGAGCCCATGCAGCAACTGTACGCTGCCGTACAAGCGGTATTCGATTCCTGGAACTCGCGCCGCGCCCGCCGATACCGAAAGCATCACGGCATCCCGGAAACACTGGGCACGGCTGTGACTGTCCAGCTCATGGTGTTCGGAAACTTCGACGGACAGAGCGGCACGGGCGTACTGTTCAGCCGCAACCCCCTGGACGGGGCGCCCGTACCTTACGGGGAATACCTCCGCCGCGCCCAGGGCGAAGACGTCGTCTCCGGCAGGCATACACCGGAGTCGCTGGACGATCTGCATGCCCACTCGCCCCGGCTGCATGCAGAACTGCTGGCCGCGGCCGGCCGGCTGGAAGAATCCAACAGGGAGGTTCAGGACATCGAGTTCACGGTACAGCGGGGGACGCTGTACCTGTTGCAGTCGCGAACGGCGAAGCGGGCACCCGCCGCTGCCGTGCGCATCGCGGTGGACATGCAGCGCGAAGGCGCCATTGACATCGCTGAAGCCATATCGAGGGTGACTCCTGCCCAGGTTCGCAGCCTGCTCAGTCCGAGGTTGACGGCAACCGCCGCGAGGACCACGCCGCTGGCCACGGGCAACGGCGTGTCTCCGGGCGTGGGCGCCGGCGTGGTGGTAACCAGCGCCGACGAGGCCGAGTCGCGCGCAAAACGGGGCGAAGACGTCATCCTGGCTACTGCCACCACCTGCCCCGACGACGTTCACGGAATGATCGCCGCCCGCGCCGTGGTCACCGAGTTCGGCGGCTCCACCTCCCATGCCGCGGTGGTGGGGCGTTCCCTTGGCCTGCCTTGCGTGGTCGGCTGCGGCGCCGGGGCGGTGACGGCGCTCAATGGCGAGACGGTTACGGTCGACGGCGGAGCGGGGGGCGTCTATCCCGGCGTTCTGGAAATCGACCACCCCGACGAGCGCGAAGACGAATGGCTGAGACAGCTCCTGCAATGGGTGGCCGAGCGGAGCCCCTTGCGCGTTCTGCGCCCGGACGAAGCGCCGGAGGAGGACATTCTTGATCTCGATGCCCTGGAAGCGGCAGCCGACCCCGACCGGCTTGCCGAGCTGTTGCAGGGGGTCGAGGCAGCGGGCGGCCGTACGGTTTCCAGTGACGAAGGCATCGCGGCCGCCCTCGCGGCGAAACTGCGTTACATCGTCGCAGAACCTACGCTGCCTCCGCTGCTGGCTGCCGTACAGATGTCGGCCGGGAAGGAGAGTTGAGACCATGTTCGCGGATAACGGTTGGCAAATGACCCGGGCATGCTCCCGTTGGCTGTTTTCCGGTCGGGCCAAAATTTTTCCCAATAGCGTTCACTGACGAACTTGCCAAGCGGAAAACCATGGAAAAACGCACGTTTCAGGACATCAACACGCTGATAGAGCTGTTCGAGAACTCGGACTGGCGGGAGCTGTCCATCGAGGTGGAGGACTTCAGCCTGCACCTTTCCCGCGATGGGGCCGGGGCCGGCCCTGGCCAGCGGGCATCTCTTTCGGCTCCGGAACGGCGGCCTGACATCGCCGCTGAGGCGCCGCCGGCTGCGGATGAAACCGCGGCCGCGAAAGAAAGCGTGGAAGACGGGGATCTCGACGGACTGACTGTTGTCCGCGCCCCCAACCTGGGGCTGTTCTACCGGTCTCCGAAGCCCGGGGCGCCGCCGTACGTACAGATCGGCGAGGAAGTGGGCGAAGACACCGAGATCTGCCTGATTGAAGTCATGAAACTGTTCACCCCGGTGGTTGCCGGCGTGAGCGGCATCCTGCGCCATGTCTGCGTCGAGGACGGGGCCCTGGTGGAGTTCGACCAGCCGTTGTTCTACGTCGAACCCGTAACAGGTCACTAGGTTGGCAGCGCGCATCCGTCACCTTGACGCCCCCGCGACGAAAGTTGGCAACGGATGCGGGCCGGGGTCGTTCACGGCCAGGTCCGGCTAACCTGGCCCGATTCGGATGAGCCGCCTGTTCGTCGCCAACCGGGGAGAGATTGCGGTGCGCATACTCACTGCGGCCAGATCCATCGGATTGGAAACCGTGCTGGGCGTCTCTGCCGCCGACCGCAAGGGCCTCGGGCCCGAACTCGCCGACCGGGTGGTCGTGCTCGGGCCGGCCGTCCCCGCGCGCAGCTATCTCGACGAGAAGCTCACCGTGCAGGCGGCGATTTCCACCGGTTGCGATGCCCTGCACCCGGGCTACGGTTTTCTTTCGGAACGGGCGAGCCTGGCCCGTCTTTGCGAGTCGGAAGGCATCGTGTTCGTCGGGCCCCGGGCAGAGACCATCGACGCCCTCGGCGACAAGCTCAACGCGCGCAAGCTCGCGGTTGCGTCGGATGTGCCCCTGCTGCCGGGCACGCCGGCCCTGCACTCGGCCGATGATGCCTGTGCGGACGCGGAAGAAATCGGCTACCCGGTCGTCATCAAGGCCAGTGCCGGCGGTGGCGGCCGGGGCATGTTTCTGGCTGAGCGCGCCGACGACATCAGGGGCGGCTTCACGCGAGCATCGGAGGAAGCCCGGGCGGCCTTCGGCAGCGGGCTGATGTACATGGAGCGCTTCATCCGCAATGCCCGCCACGTGGAAGTCCAGGTGTTCGGCGACGGCAACGGCAAGGTGCTGCACTTCGGCGAGCGCGACTGCTCGGTACAGCGGCGCTACCAGAAGCTGATCGAGGAATCGCCGTGCGGGATCCTGCCCGAGGGCACCCGCTCACGGCTGCACGCCGCCGCGGTCAAGCTGGCCTCCGACCTGGCATACCGGAATGCCGGTACCGTCGAGTTTCTCTACGATTCAGACACCGACGAGTTCTATTTCATCGAAGTGAACGCCCGGATACAGGTCGAGCACCCGGTCAGCGAGCTGGTCACGGATGCCGACCTGGTGGCGCTGCAACTCAAGGTTGCCTTCGGCGAACCCCTGGAACTTGCGCAATCCGACATCGAATCGCGGGGGCATGCCATCGAGTGCCGCATCAACGCCGAGGACCCGGACCACGGCTTCCGCCCCGCACCCGGCGACATCACGAGCTGGAGCCCGCCGGGCGGCGACGGCATACGGCTCGACACGTACTGCCGTGCCGGCGAACGGGTCTCCCCCTACTACGACAGCATGATCGGCAAGCTGATCGCCCGGGGCGCCGACCGCGACGATGCCGTCGGCCGGCTCGACCGCGCGCTCGGCGTCTTCGAAATCGGCGGCTTGCGAACCAACCTGGCGCTGCAGAGGTTCGTGGTGCAGCACGCGGACTTCCGGAACAACGCCATCTCCACCCGATGGCTCGAACAGACCGGCCTGCCGGCGTTCGCCGAACGACAACAGGAACCAAATCATGGCGCACATTGAGTTTCTCGACACCACCATGCGCGACGGCCAGCAGAGCCTGTGGGGCATGGAAATGCGCTGCGGCATGGCGCTGCCCATCGCGCCTACCCTCGACCGTACCGGGTTCCGGGTCATCGACCTGACCGGCTCGTCCATGTTCGAGGTGCTGATCCGCGTCAACCACGAGAATCCCTGGGAAGGTCTCGACCTGCTTACCGAAGCGATGCCTAGAACCCCGATCCGGGCCGGCATGCGCTCGAACGCCTCCGTTACCTTCGGGGTCACCCCGGACGCGCTCATGGACGTGTGGATGCGGCAACTGAACGAGCACGGCTGCCGTTCGTTCTGGGTCTACGACGTGCTGTTCAACATCGACAAGATGCACCGCCTGGCAAAAGTCGCCAAGGAGTACGGCTCGGAGGTCGCCGGCTCGATCATGTTCACCTCGAGCCCGGTGCACACCGACGACTACTACGCCGACAAGGCCGACCGGCTTTCGGCCTGCCCGGACATCGATACGCTGCTGCTCTACGACACGGCCGGTGTGCTCGAGCGGGAACGGATGCAGACGCTGGTGCCCGCCATCGTGGCCAAGGCCCGCGGCAAACCCGTGGAATTCCACTCGAACAACATCCTGGGCATGTCCGGCAAGGCCTACTGCGACATCGTCGAGTTCGGCGTCACCATACTGCATACGGCCACCCGCCCCATGGCGAACGGCCCCGCCGTCCCCTCAACGGAGATCATGACCCGCAACATGACCCTGCTCGGCCATACCCACGACATCGACCTGTCCCTGCTGCCCCCGGTGGCGGAGCACTTCGAAAAAGTGGGCCGCGCAGCCGGCTTCCGGGTGAACCAGCACAACGAGTACGACGTTCTGGCCGCCAGGCACCAGATTCCCGGCGGCATGACCGGAACCCTGCGGGCACAGATCGCCAAGCACAACCTGACCGACCGCATGGACGAGATCCTGGAGGAAACGGCGGTCGTTCGAAAGGAACTCGGCTACCCCGGCATGGCCACGCCGTTCTCGCAACTCGTGGGCATCCAGGCGGTGCTGAACCTGGTGACCGGCGAGCGCTACAAGATCGTTCCCGACGAAGTCATCCAGTACGCAGCCGGCTTCTATGGAGAGCCCGTGGCGCCGATCGACGAAGACATACTCGACCGGATCATGGCGTCACCACGCGCGGCCAAGGTCCTGGAATCGCCGCCCGAGGAACCGACCCTCGAAGAACTGTTCAAACGCTACGACACCCGGGACCCGGACGAACTGATCCTGCGCGCCCTGATGCCCGAGCCGGACCTGCAGAAGATGCGTGCCGCGGGGCCGGTCCAGCGAAGCTACCCGGTCATGTCCACCCCGGAACTGGAGCAGGCGCACCAACTCCTGAAAACAGCCCGTTCGCCATTTGTTCAAATCAAGTCTGCGGGACTAAACCTCACGCTAAGGCGTTAGGAGTATTCGCACCGCACACCCACTCTCGGTGCCGGAGGGAAGGGTCTGTTCCGCAACGGCAGTCAACGATTCACCGCTGTGCGGCGGCGTAGGCTTCGTCCGGAAAACCGGTCATGGTGCGCCGGCGATGCTGCAGGTGTTCGCGGCAGGCGCGCTCGGCGCGCTTTTCGTTGCCGGACAGCACGGCCTCGGCGATGGCTTTCACTTCCTTGAGCTGACTCTCGTGATGCTCCGGGGTGACGTAGGCCTGGAACTGCAGGCGCAGCAGGCTGATCTGCATGCGTGGAATCATCCGCTGCAGTTCCTGGTTGCCCCCGATGTCGTAGAGCATGTCGTAGAAGCGGCGCCGTTCGCCGAGAAAGGCGAAAGTCTCGCCCTGCTTTCCCTGCGACATCATGCGCTCGTAGGTTTCCTTGAGCCGCTGCCGGTTGTTCCCCTTGTGAATGGATTGCGCAGCCAGCTTGGCCGCGAGCCCGCTGAGCACTTCCATCACGCACAGGGTGTCGTCGACTTCTTCGCGGGTCTGGGCGCGGATGTAGGCGCCGCGGTGCCGGTTCAGCACCAGCACCCCCTCGCCGGCGAGGCGCTTGAAGGCCTCGCGCACGGGGCCGCGGCTGATCTTGAGTTCGCGGGTCAGGTCAACCTCGATCAGGCGTTGCCCGGGAACGAAGCGGCCTTTCTGTATGCCGCTTATCACGGCGTTGACCACCCGCTGGGGCGAACTGTCGTCCACGTCCTGAATAGCGGACGGCTGGCCCGGTTCGGCGCCTTTCGGTTCCTCAGGTATCGGTTCGATCTTTGCCAATTCGATGTTCGCCGTCGCGGCTTCGGAGCGGGCCGTGCGGCCGGCTTGCGAAGGGGATGTAATCAGATGCGCGCCGAGGTGCCACCGTCGATCAGCATCACCGACCCGTTGGTGTAGCTCGATTCGTCCGACGCCAGGTACAGGCAGCCGTAGGCGATCTCCTCGGGCGTGCCGGTCCGGCGCATGGGGCACAGGCGGTCGGCCGTGGCCTCGTCCTCGAACAGGTGCATGTGCGTGGCGATCATCGGCGTGTCGATGAACCCCGGGCATACGCAGTTGCAGCGAATGCCGTCCAGCGTGTAGGCCGCGGTGATCGACCGGGTCAGGTTGATCATGCCGCCCTTGGCCGTGGTGTAGGCGTGCGCGTCCGGATGCC
This sequence comes from uncultured Pseudomonadales bacterium, assembly GCA_964638775.1. Lineage (GTDB taxonomy): Bacteria > Pseudomonadota > Gammaproteobacteria > Pseudomonadales > Azotimanducaceae > Azophilus. Next base: position 11,650 of record CAZWZH010000027.1, on the reverse strand, counting down.
CTTTCACGCCGAGCACCGAGGAGATGTTGATGATCGACCCGTTGCCCTGTTTCTGCATGTGCGGTATCACCAACCGGGACATGAAGAACACGGAATCGAGGTCGATGGCGGTGACCTCCCGCCACAGTTCCGGCGTCGTGTCGGTGATCGACCCCATGGAACCCGGCACCTTGGGTTCCAGCGAGTAACCGACGCCGGCGGAGTTCACCAGCACGTCCACCCTGCCGTAGGCCTCCACCGTGGCGTCGACCAGAACTTCCGCCCCTTCGTGGGTCGACAGGTCCGCGGCGACAACCATGCCCTCGCCACCGTCGCCGGTAACGGATTCAAGAACCTCGTCCAGATTGCCCTGGGTCCTGGAGCACCCTGCCACCCTGGCGCCTTCACGGGCGAAAAGCTCCATGCAGGCGCGCCCGATGCCGGTTCCCGCCCCGGTTACGATGGCAACCTTGCCGTCCAGTCGTCCCATGGTTTCTCCTTTGTCCGAATGTGTTCCTTTCAGGTGCCTTCCCGGCGAACACTGCCTTGCGCCGGTTGCGCCGGGAGACAACGCTCTGTAACAGAATCATGGGCGCCGTTCAAATCCCCCGGGTCGTAGCCTGGGAAGCGGTGCCGGCGACCGCGAAGAAACGACGGGGACGGCTCGGCAGCCATCCCCCTGATTTCCCCGGCCGCACCTGTTCGTGAACCGGTGCGTCTAGAACTCGTAGCCGACCCTGAGCGTGAACTCGTCCGCCCACTCCGTGGTGGAAAGGGCGTTGTAGTTGCGGTTCCTGTCGCGCACTCCGCCGTCGATGAAGTTGTAGAAGGCTTCGACGGCCCAACTGTTGCCCGGCCTCCAGCGCAGGGCCGGCTGGATCAGGATGCCGCCCTCCAGGTCGTACAGCATGCCGAGGTCCAGGCGCCACACCAGGTTCGGGAAGGGCTGCTGCAACGCGAAGGCGATGTAGTTGGCGCTTCCCGGTGTGCTGGCGTCACGCGCAGCGCGGTCGACGCTGCCGCCCATGCCGCTCAGGTGCCTGCCGAAGATGTCGCTTTCCGTCCGGTGCATCCACTGCAGCACGAAATAGGTGGCCGGGAAGGCGGGGGTGAAGCGCTGGTACTTCTCCAGCACGACAGAGATGACGGTTTCGTCTTCCACCAGCCGCCGATGGCTCAGCGACGGGTTCGTGAAATGCCGGTCTTTCGCATACTGGATTTCGATGTTGGCGATGAGCTGGTCGAACAGGGACCCCGGCGCGCCGTTGAACACGTATCCGAAACCGACCCCGAACAGGCTTTCGCGATGGTATTCCCGGGCGATGTGGCCGCGCAGGCCGCCAGACAGCCGGAAGAAGAGATCGAGTTCCTGGCTGGCGAACGCGTAGTCGGGCGCCAGCACCGCTCCGAGAGCCTGGGCGGCGGGGAATTCCGCGATCGACGCGTTCAGGCCGTTGACACCGTCGAGGCGCACCAGCCCTGCGAAAGTGAACCATTCCCTGGCCGAGTGCACGCCGGAGGTGTCCTGCTCATAGGCGGTCTGCGCCATGAGCGCTTCGGTTCCCTCGAAGCCGGGGCCCAATGGCTTGTGCACCCCGGATTGCGTCCATCGGAACGTGCCGTCGGGGTTGTAGCGGCGCGCCGCCATGGCCTGGAACTTGACCGGGCCGATATCTCCCCGGGCGCGTATCCCGAAGTTGAACTTGTCGTCGTAGTCCTTGTACAGGTCATGAACCGTGAACTGGACCGGGATCACGTTGTAGGGCGTATCGGGGTTGCCGTAGATGGTCGGCCTGAAGTGCTGGACGAACCCGTCGAGTTCCCAACTGCCGGCCATGTACTGCACGCGCACCGCAAGGGCCGGAACCCGCTTGTCCGAGAATTCTTCGGGAACGTAGTCCAGCAGGCTGTGACGGCGCAGGTCCAGCCCGTTCGGTACGTCCATTACCCGGAAAAACAGGGACTGGCCCCAGGCGATCTGCTGATTGCCCATGCGCACATGCAGGGGCCCCTTGTGATAGTCCAGGTAAAAGCGGGGCAGGTCCATCATGAACTTCCTGCCGGAAACCTCGAGCGCCATGGGATTCTTGCGCGACATGAGCGAGGCGCCGTTCACCCGGTACTCGAACAGGTTGGGCTTGCGGTTCAGGCTGCCCATCGGGTCGGCTCCGGGAGTGGTGTCCAGGCCGACGTTCTTGTACAGATCCAGATCGAAGAGGGCACGCAGTTCACCACGGAACGACCAGTTGCGGCTTAAGGCTACATTGACATCGAACTTGCCGCGCACGACGCTCAAGTTTATGTCCTCATCCTGCTCCGGCCCCTGGCGGACGTAGGTGTCCGAACCGCCGAACAGGTCGAGCCTGTCCACGCCGACCCCGTTGAACGGGTTGCCGATCTGGTTGAAGGGATTGCGTTTCGAACTCGTGCTCACGGCCGACTCGATGCGAATGAAGCCGCTGGTGCTGACGTCGAAATAGTCGCTGCGGCCCTCCGCGAGTGCAGGCGATGCGGCGATGCACCCGAGCCCGGCGCCGATGAACCAGAACCCTGTTTTCCTGAGATTTAGCATGCTATTGCCCCTTGTCATGTTCCACGCTGAGTTCGAGCGTCAGCCGCCCAGACGCTGCAGCGCCTGCGGCGTCAGGTACTTGTTGTAGACATCCCACTCATCGTCGGTCTCGAATTCGGTGCGGTAGCCGCCCTGAACGCGCTTGCCGACGAAGTACCGGGTCATCCGGCCGTCGAGCCGGTCGTAGATCATCACGCCGGTCCAGGACCAGGCCGGCATGCCGGCCTTCGTGAAGGTCTCGTGCTCGTTCTGGTACTGCGCGAACTGCGGCTCGAACGTCTTCCAGACCTCGCCCTTGCGGTCGGTGGTGATCGAGGCGATGAAGACCTGGTTGCGAACGTCCAGCCAGATGCGGCGCTTGCCCACGGGCGAACGCGGGTAGCCGATGGGCTCGCATTCCAGGGTGATGCATTCAGGGCACAGCTCCATCCACACATCGTGGAACGTCACGCCCTTCGGTCCGCCATGGACGGGTTTCTCCCAGTTCTCCCTTCCTCCCATGAAGTTCGCAGGGCCCTGGGCTCCCAGCATGGGCCCGTGCCCGACGATCTTGTAGTTGCCCCAGGTCAGCATGGGGTCGCCGGAGGCCCAGGCATCCGACAGGAACAGGACCATGCCCGGTACGAGGGGCTCGAATCGCTGGTTGGTCGGGAACTGCCTGACGCGGCGGAAAGCCGGCAGGTAACCCAAAAGGTCGGGGAACCTGCGCTGGTCGTAGTACCAGGTGTTCAAATACGAGGTGCCGTTCACGTCTTCCGGCCTGGTGAACCAGGTGGTGTTCAGGCGCAACAGGTCGTCGCGCCCCTGCCAGAATTCGCCATCCGATCGAGAGGTCGTCTGAAACTCCGTCCAGATGAAATCGTACTGATAGGCGATGTCGCCGTTCCGGTCGATGTCGTGGTCCCGCACGGCGCTCAGTTGCCAGTCGTTGCGCCCCCAGCTCAATGTCATGTCGGCAATGACTTCCTGCGGGGTCTCGGGGTCCGGGAAGGGGTTTCCGCCGATCCAGGCGCCGCCTTCGTTGGTGCGCACGTTGCCGGCGGCGTCGAACGTCGCTTTCCCCTGGTTCCTGAGCGTCGCTTCCAGGTAGTCGTGCGGATACATCTTGGTGATGTCCGTGGTGGTCTCGACGATGTGAATGCGCCGTTGCAGGGTCTTTACCTGCTCCACGGCGATGGGGTCGAGCAGGTGCTCCACGTGCTCGACATTGTCGGCGGTGATGGTGTCGCCCGGCTTGATCTTGCCCTTGGTGTGCATCTCGATGGAGAGCAGCTCATCGGGATAGGCGCCGCTGATATCGGTGATGCCCGAGTCGGACTTGGCGATAAGCGGCCACAGCGATGTGAGGATTCCGGCGGATACCGAGCCTTTCACCGTTTTTTCAAGGAACTTTCTACGTGAATAGTCGAAGTCGTATTTTCGTATGTGCATGTCTGTCTCTCGATTTAGTGAAACGACGTGGTTTTCGCGCCGGACGGAATTTCAGGCGGGGAAACGGAAATTGAGGGGGATCCGGGGATGGAGCAGGGGGTTTGGGAGGCATTGGATTCAATCCGGCACAGGACCCGACGCCTTGAGCCGGACCCGAGCCGCTGTATCACGTTCAACAGTAGCAATTCCCCCAACCTCCGGCAGGAATCATCCCCCGAATTGGACCGGATGGCGAGGGTTTTCCGCCCGCCCGGCCCGAATGGGCGTCGTGGCTTGGAATGCCCGGACACGATGCCGATCAAGCCAGATTATCGCCACATCCTGTAAGACAATATAATAGAACAATTCTCGGAGTGTCAATGTGCGCCCGGAAACTGGAAGACCGACGGGTCGATGGATTCGTTGACGGCAAAATCCGTCCAGCGCACCTCATTCTGCTTGACGCCGTCATAGTAAAGCCGAACCCGCCCGGGCTGGCTCCAGGTGGTGCCTGGCCTGGAAAAGAAGTCCGAATAGATGCGCTCGTGCCAGCCGCGTGGCGTCTCGAACCCGACCATGAGAACGGCGTAGCCGGCGCGCCCTATACCAAAGATGGTTTCTCCGCCTTCGGGGTCTGTCACCCGTATGGTGAAGCTGGGGTTCCCGTCCACCTGGTCGTCTGGCAGCCGGGTCAGCGAATAGCCCGCATCGAGCGCGTGCCGGATGACGCCGAACCCGAAATTCGATGCCCACCGGCGACTGTTGCCCGGTTCATCGGACGCTTCCCCGTTGACGAATGTGCGGCGGCCGTCGAATGCGAGGTCGAAGGCGGTAACGCCGTTCCGGCTGCTGCGAATCCTCACCTTGCCATCGGCCGCGTGGGCCGCTGACTTGGTACGTGGATAGATGCGCCACATTTCGTGACGGTCGAAATGCCTGGGCGCGGCCCCATCGTAAAAGGTCGAGTTGCCGGACAGATAGAGACTGCGCGGGTGTACCCAGGTCTCCCCGCCGGCGGCCTCATGGGCGCGTTGGACGATCTCCGCGGGCGAGACCGGTACATCCGCAGGGCGGGACAAAGGCGCCGTTAGAATCAACAGGAGGGCCAGCGCCCATTGCGTACACAGCGATGACCGGGCGCGAACGCAGCCCCTGAATCGATACGCAGGCGGGTACAGGGCGCAGGTACCTGTCCAGGATTCGTTTGCCGGTGCCATTCCTCGACATTCTATGCTGCAATTCCGGCGCGCAACATCAGTAGGCAATGACGCTGCCCGGCAGGCAAACCGGCCGGCGTTTTTTGCGGGCCCGACCCGTCTCACCGCTGGGGCGCCGTCGCCGTCTCGAGACCGGAAAGGAGAAATCGACAATGTCCAATACCACACCCCTGGGCGTCACGGTCGGCAGCCTGGCCGTGCTCGGGCCGCCGGCGGCGGTTACGGTCGCGAAACTGGCCAGATCGCTGAACTACCGTTCGTTGTGGACCGCAGAAGCGACCGGAACCGATGCTTTCACCCTGCTAGCAGCCGTTTCCTCAGTCGTCCCGGACATGGGCCTGGCAACGGGCATCGTGCCCGTTCAGCTCCGCACGCCTCCGCTGACCGCCATGTCGGCCGCGACCCTGCAGGCGTTGAGCCCCGAAGCGGATGTCTGGTTGGGGCTGGGCGTCTCCGCGCGGGGCATCCTTCGCCAGCATGGCCAGCCCGGTGCCGACCGGCCGATTGCCATGATGCGCGAGTATGTCGCCCTCATGCGAGAGTGCCTGTCCGGCGGGCCGGTAACCTTCGAGGGCGATTTCTGGCAGGTGAAGCGCTTCCGCCTGGGCGTGCGTCTTGGCGAGCGCCGGCCGAAGATCGTCATGGCGGCGCTGAACCCGCAGATGCTGAAGCTCGCCGGGGAAATTGCGGACGGCGTCTTGCTCAACTATGTCCCGGCCTCCCATGTGGGCGCTTCCATCGATCAGGTCCGGTCCGGCGGTAGTGCGCGCATCTTCGCCTATGTGCACGCCGCGGTGGGCGATTTCGAGCAGTGCGCAAGGTCGGCCCGCAAGGACCTGTTCAACTACAGCATGGCCGACGGCTACGCCAGGATGTTCCGCGCCAGCGGGTTTGCCGAGGAAGTTGCCGAAGTACGCGCGCGCCAGGCGGAACGCGACCGTTTCGGCGCCCTGGCAGCGATCTCCGAGCGCATGATTCAGTCCATCGACTTCATCGGCTCTCCGGGAGAAGTCACGAATTTCGTGCGCGGCTATGTGGAGGCCGGCGTGGAGTATCCGGTGTTGATGCCCCTGCCCTGGGGTGAGGATCGCTGGGCGGTGACCGAAGCGACCATGGCCGCGGCTGCGCGGGCGGTTGCATGAGCTTTGCCGACACCGGCGCGATCGGCGCGAGTTGCACGGTGTCGGGCGGCACGCTGGCGGAGCACCCTCGCCGATATCAAGTTGCTGCTTGACCCCAGGCATCAAACGATTGACGTAGTCGAGTGGGCGCCGCTCATCGCGGTTCGACGACTCCGCGTGCTATTGCAGTGCGTGAGGCAGCGGCGCGGGGAGCATCGACATGCCTCCGTCCACGACGAATTCCTGGGCGGTGATGAAAGACGACTCGTCCGATGCCAGGAACACCACCAAATCTGCGACATTGCGCGGATGCCCGACCACGCCGACCTGGGCGGTGGGGTCCGGCACGTCGGATGGCTCGGGATTCTCGCTCGCCGCTTCGGCCACCAGGCGCGCCAGATTCCGCACCATCGGCGTGTCGATGACACCCGGGTGGATTGAGTTGCAGCGAATTCTGTAGCCGGACTCCAGGCAGTGCGCCGCGATCGAGCGGGTCATGCCCTCGATGGCGCCCTTGGCGGCGGCGTAACCGACGGTGCCGCTGTAGGCGAGCTTGGAAACCACGGAAGCCATGTTGATGATGGAACCGCCACCGCTTGCCGCCATCAGCGGAATGGCGTACTTGCTGCCGAGAAAGGTGGAGTCGGCCATTACCTCGACCTGTTTCCGGTACTGGGCGTAGGTCTGGCTTTCCACCGTGCCGCCGATGACGATGCCGGCATTGTTGACCAATACGTGCAGGGCGCCGTATTCATTCCTGATCTCGTCGATGATTTCCCGCCAGCGGGCTTCATCGGATACATCCTGGTGCTTGAAGGCGCCGCCGATGTCATCGGCCACCGCCTGACCGGCTTCCCGGTCGATATCGGTAAGCACCACCTGCGCCCCCTCGGCGGCAAGCGCCCTGGCGTCGGCTTCCCCGAGGCCCATGGCGGCCCCGGTAACCAGCGCGACTTTTCCTGCGACACGTCCCGACATCGACGCGACCTCCGGCTTTCAATGGGAATGAAACGATTATATCGCCCCGATGCGAGTCGGGAACCCGGCGCGCCAGCTCGCCGACAGCGCCGGACTGGTGTTTCCCTCCGCCACTGGCCGGATCCCGAGCCAGTCTGGCCTGCCGAAGCTGCTGTGCAAGGTCGGCGTTGACGCCGTTCCGCACGGGTTTCGCTCCAGCTTCCGCGACTGGGCCGCCGAGTGCACCGAGGCGCGCCGCGAGGTCTGCGAGCTGGCGCTCGCCCACGTCAATGGCGACCGCGTCGAGGCCGCCTACCGCCGTAGCGACCTGTTCGAGCGCCGTAGGACGCTCATGCAGCAGTGGGCCGACTACCTTGATTCGTGATCATGCACTTAATTGATAAAGCAGAATCGCCTATCCACAATGGCTGAATGCGCGTGAAAGCTAGTTGGATTGACGGCGTAGCAAGCGCTGGAGTCGCCGGCTCGGTGGAATGGACCATGACCGGCGGTACGTCTGGGTGGGTGCCTCTCGTAGCCGGTTTAGCGGGAGCGATGTCTGCACCGTTCTTTGTCCGGGTGTTCCGTGACATGAGCATTCCGGTTTTGCGGCGCCGGTGGCGGGTTCGGCGGCTGTATCGACGCCTAAAGCGCGGCAAGCTTTTGCGATTTGATTTGAGTGAAGAGTGGGATGTCTACGATCTATCCTGCGTTGCCGCTTGCCTGCAATCGCTGCCGAAGAACTACGAAGACGAGGAAGCGTTATGGTGGAGGAAAGCCTTGATCGGATCCTATCTACCGATGAACGTGGAGCCAATCAAGGTGACCGACAAGCTGCCGCTGAGTACATGGTTTCCGGTCGTGCACGCGATTGCTCGCAGCAACGACGTCATTCTGTCCCCGTTCTTCGATGCCAATCTGCACTATTCGGACCACTGGAACTCTGAGCGTTTGACGAAACCTCCCGGCGATGGATAACCTCCCTCCCGCAATTGAATTCATGGTCACCCACGCCGAATCGCCCGCCGCTTACGCGTGCACCGATGGGCGGAACGCTCATAGCATGAGTCAATAGCAACGGCCCGGCACCCGTCGTGCCGACACGGCAGGGGGAATCGTGGCGCTCTCGTCTTTTCTGCTCCGCAGCCTGACTCGTGCGCGCTACGGGCTTGCGCGTCTCGAAGGGCGCAGGAGAGCAAACGCTCTCCCCAGCAAGACCCGGGGGCCTCTCGATCCTCCGTTCCTGCGCGCTGGCGTCTGCGACATTTGCGAGGAACTGGTGGTGTTTCGGGCCGAGGACGCCTGGTTCCGGGATCGCCTGCACTGCACGAATTGCCGCTCCATTCCCAGGGAGCGCGCGTTCATGCGGGTTCTCAAGCAAAGCGTTCCCGGATTCGCGAAGCTCAGCGTTCACGAGTCTAGCCCCCAGCGTCGTCGCGGCCTCAGTGTGCGCCTGGCGCGGGACTGCCCGAAGTACACCTGTTCGCATCTCTATCCCGACATCCCCCTCGGCCAGCGTCATCCCAAGACCGGCATCCGCTGCGAGGACCTGGAGCGCCTGACGTTTCCCGACGAGAGCTTTCACCTGTTCGTGACCCTGGATGTCCTGGAGCACGTATTCGACGCCGAAACCGTGTTCAAGTCGATCGCCCGCGTGCTGAAACCGGGCGGTACGCACATATTCACGGTGCCGATGGTCAACAAGTTCAAGCCCTCCCGGGCGCGGGCCGAACGATTGCCTTCCGGGGAGATCGTGCACCACATGGAGCCGACCTACCATGGCAACCCAAGCACGCCGGAGAAAAGATCGTTGATGACCTGGAACTGGGGCTACGACATTACTGGGCGAATCGCCGATTGGACCGGAATGCGGTCCGTGATCGTTCAGGTCGACGACATCGATGCGGGCATCCGCGCGGCGCTTACTGAAGTGGTGGTGTCTCAGAAAACCTCCGATTAAGCCGCCAACCCTCGTAGTCGAGGGCTACGTTTAATCCCAAATGGAAGAATTCCCCCACGATCTCGCTTGCCTCACGCCGGTGGAAACCGACCTCATCCACCAGGCGCTCGGTCATCTGTGAGGTTGTCAGCGCACCCACGGATGCCCTCCCGTACAAGTTCGCGGGTTCCCGATAGATTCCGGGATCCATCGCACGCGCGTCCCCGTAGATGAAAGCCGCCAGTAGGCGGCAAGCGAAGTACTCGGGCGGTCACCTCGCGCCAGCGAGGCCGGAGCGCCAGCGCAGGACCGGCCCCGGTTGACCGCCCAAGGGCGTGTGACACCCTGGGCCGGTAACGACGGACGGGACGCTGGGGATGGAGTGGCGAGGGGCGACCAACGGAAAGACCACCGCGCGTGGCGACTCAGGGTATGCGGCGGATTAGGGGATGCAGGCCGCTTCGGGTGCCAGGCCGAAGGCGGACAAAGCGAACCTGCGGATAGTCCGGGCGGCCGACGCGGACGGGCTCCCGGTGTTGCCGAGAGTTTTCCACTGGCGATACGACATCGGCAAGCGCAGCGCGCAGGCGCCAGGGACCGTTACCTTTTATGGGCCGAGACCCGCCCGCGGGGCTCGGTTGGCCGAAGGCCAATAGGGCCCGACCGAAGGGGCGCCCACTCCTGCCCGCCCTGACATCGGCTGCCGTTCCGGACACCCGGCACCATGCCGCCACACCGTGCACGAGGCACGCAGGCAGCGTCTATGGTTTGACGGGCCGTTGCGAAATCACGACAGTTATTCCAATCGATGAACAGGAGATGTCATGGGACGTTCGGACAACCTGCCGAAACGGGCGGATCTGATGTGGCCGACGCTTCAGGCGCTCAAGGATCTGGGCGGCTCCGCGTCTATCCACGAATTGGACGACCGGGTGGCGACCGACCTGAAACTGACGGAAGAACAGCTCGACGTCCCGCATCGGGATGGGCCAAAGACAGCGTTCGCGTATGAATGCGGATGGGCGCGCACGCACTTGCGGAAGATCGGCGCCGTGAACAATTCGGCGCGCGGCGTGTGGGCGATTACGGAAATAGGCCGCCAGCTCGGATCGGAGGAGGACATGCAACCCTCGGCCCGCGAGTTTCGGAAAGACGACCGGCGCAACTCGCGTAACCGGCAAGGCGTACACGAGACCGCCGACGGGCCGCCGGAAGAAACTGCGACCGAAGAATCCTGGAAGGCAAGCTTGCTCGGCATTCTGCGCGAGATGGAACCCGCTGCGTTCGAGCGGCTGTGCCAGCGGCTGTTGAGGGAGTACGGTTTCACGCGGGTCGAGGTGACCGGCCGGTCGGGCGACGGCGGGATCGACGGTACGGGCGTACTTCGCGTAAACCTGCTGTCGTTCCACGTCAACTACCAGTGCAAGCGCTATTCGGGATCCGTGGGCCCGGGCAGCCTCCGCGACTTTCGAGGCGCCCTGGCCGGCCGCGCCGACAAGGGCCTGTTCATCACGACGGGCAGGTTCACAAGGGAAGCGGAGCGCGAAGCCGTACGGGAAGGCGCGATGGCGATCGACACCATCGACGGCGATCAGCTTTGCCAGTTGCTCAAGGACAAGGGCCTGGGCGTCGTCACGGAGACCGTTGAGCGAGTGACAGCGGATCGAACTTTTTTCGATGCATTATGAGTACCATCGGCGGCGCCCGAGTCAAGAGCCTGCTGCCCTGCGCGGCGCGTGTAGCCTTGCGGCTTACCACCGGTCGGCTGTTCTGATAGCTTTCACCGGCGGCGCGGCGGTCGGAGCGAATTCCGATTGCCCGATGCGAGAGACTTCGCACGACGGTTTGCTTGCCGTCAACCGCTGGCGTTGAACGTGCATATGCGGGCCATGGATCCGGGAAGCGACCGTGCGTCCGCGAACGTGCAGGGGAGGGCACAATTGGGTGCGCTGACAAAAGCACAGATGGCCGAGTGCCTGGTCGACGAGGTCGGCTTCAACCGGCGTGAGGCGGGCGAGATCGTCTAGCAATCCTTCGACGAGATTGTTGGTGTGCTTGAGGGCAACGAACCGGTCAAGCTTTCGGGATTCGGCAATTTCACGCCACGGGACAAAGGCGAGCGACCGGGTCGGAATCCGAAAACCGGAGAAGCGTTCGCCATTGCGGCCCGGCGCGTGGTGACGTTCCGTCCCGGTCAGAAACTGAAGGCCAGAACGGAAACCTGCGCCGGGCCGCAATCCAAGGAGTGACGTAAAGAAACTCAATTGAGGTGGTCAGCCCACCGCTGCATGAGCATGCGGCAGCGGTCGAAAACTTAGCTAGTTCCTGTCCGTAAAAGCGGACTTTCGCGCGGGGAGGTTGATGGAAAGCGACTGCGGATTATCTCACGGGAAGCGACCCCATCGACAAAATATTTGAGTTGAGCGGTGTGAGGATCGACCGGCAAGCGAATATC
>CAZWZH010000026.1:0-38252 GCA_964638775.1 uncultured Pseudomonadales bacterium | reverse complement strand
AGTTCCCAGCCTTCACGTTGTGAACGCAGTACTTCCGCCGCCGCCGCGCACCGCCATTGGTCCCATTGCAATCCGCTCGCACGGGCTGCCGACCAGATGCAACCCTCGAGCCAGGAACGGTTCATGTCTTTCGCTTCGTCCGGGGTCAGGTACTCCGCCAGTCGCCGGCCCAACCGCACCCCGGAAGCATCGGCCGTCTCCAGGGCCATCAGCTTCTCCACATGCTCCGCCAGTTCTGCCATTTCCGCTGCCGTTTGCTCGTGTGGCCGCACGCTCACGGAAAACCCACCGGCGCCGTCGCGGAGAATCTTGACCGCCACTACCCCCCCGCCGGCTCGCCCCTTGCGCCGCGTGAATACTGTTTCCGCTCCTGTTTCATCGACCTCGCCGCCGAACAACAGACCCCACAGGCTTGCGGCGGGCACGCCGGGTTGCAGACCCCGGGCACGCTGTTTCGCCGTGTCGCGCCGCGTCTTGTCTATGCAGGCATCGGCCAGACGGTCTGCCGAGCGCCCCGTAAACTGGTGCATCACCGGCCGCACCAGGCGCTCGATCCATCGTTCGCCGAACAATGCCGTCGCCGTCCGTACCGCGCGCGATACCGTGCCCCGGTGACAGCCGAGTTGGTCCGCCAGTGCCGACTGGTTCTTGAACACCTTGGCATCGAGCATCAACTTCCACTGCATGGCGTTCTCCAACGGCGACACACCCTCGGTCCACTCGTTCTCGCCGTGCATGAGCGCCGCGCTTTGGGCATCGGAGAACGTCGCATCGCGAACTTCCGCCCGCCACGGGACACCCGCTCGTCGACAGGCCTCAAGACGGCGCACGCCGAAAATCGCCTCAACCCGATGCGTGTCCCCGTCTGGCAGGCGACGGGCGAGCCCGAGTTGCTGTTGCCCGTCCCGTACGATGGACGACGCGAGCGAATTGAGCGAATCGTCGTCCATACCGGAACCGCGCCGGTTGTGATAGGTCCATGGCCGCACTTGGGACGGCTCAAAGGACTCAACTTGGACTGTCTCGGTATTGCCGTTCATATCGCCCTTCTCTGCTGACATTGTCTGGTAATCACCGACGTTCGATTCGAATCGTCCGGGGCCGCAGACTACCTCAACTTCCATTGCACTGCACACTGCAGCAGTTCGCAGTTTCAAATCAGGATCAACGAGCAGATTCGGAATTTCGGTCCGCGGCACGCCAAGCTGAGCCCGAGGCGTCGGTGAAGTCCGACAGGCCGCGCTGACCCGGCGGGTGGGTCTGGCGAAAAATGAGTTCGCGCGCTCAGAGCAAGTAAAGGGCTCGATATTGGGGGTCTGCGGATTGGCACGCTAGTTGTAGGTGGACATCGAGTAGCCCGGCTACAAGAATCGCCCGATCTGCGAATCGCAATACGTCGCATTACGAGCGGTATTTTGTCGTGCATGCACGACAAACACAAGAGATCGTTGCGAAGGTCGGCGGTTATCAACTGTAGGTGCGATAGGGATGCAAAGACTATTGAAAACTGCGGGTAGCACGGGCACGTAGCGCTTGCGAGAAAACCCTGCGGCACCATTGGACGCTACGGGAGACGATCGTGCGGGTCTGTCGCTCGCCCCGTATGAATCCACACAACAGGTTGCAATAATTGTTGAAAGTGGCTAAATAAAAAAAGGGATGCGCTCTTCGACGGTGGGCGGTACCGAGTTCCAAGTCGCGTACATGCAGACGACGCTATGGAGAAAAACGAAATGACCCAGGACGAAGCCCGCCAGGCTCGCGTAGACCGCCTGGTCGCAGAAATGGAGGCCACCATCGCCGAGGCGCAGGATACCTCCGCCAGAATGGCGGAGTTCTTCAGGCAGGCGGGAATCGAAGACGATTCCGTGCTGCTGGAGATGTTCGGCAGCGAGCGGTGTTCGCCGGACCTGCGGCGGATGATCGACGATGACATGACCAGGCTCGACCGGGAACTCAAGGAGGCGGAGCAGGCCCTCCTTGCGGAAACCGGGCGTCAGCAGCCGAGCCGGCCGGGCCGCAGGTTGCGGCGCATGACCCGGATCTAGCTGCCCGCCGCCCGCAACGCAAAGGACCGCCCCATGAGCGAGATACGAACCGATTCACCCTCCGGCGCCGGCGCGGGAGCCGGTGCAGCCAGCGGCGTCGGCGGCGATGGGCGCGCCGGACAGGTCGCCGACGACCACCAGGTTCACTACGACGCCGGCCAACACAGGTTCGAGGTTACGCTGGACGGCAAGCCGACGACGATCTCGCCGCTGGAAGCGGTCTGCTACGTGCTGCAGAACCGGTACCTGACGATGAGCGATACAGTGGCCGCACGAGTCCAGGAAATGCAGGAGCAGGTCAATGAGATCAATGAAGCCAACGATTGGCTCAATGCCATCAGTCGAGCCGAAAACGGCGATACGCTCGAAATACCGGGAGATGCCAGCGCCGCTCTGCAGCAATGGATGGATGATAACGACATCGACCTTGACAGTCTCGACGATCCTCCGGACCCGGACGATCTGCAGAAACTGGAGACTGAATTCAGCAACCATGTCGACCAGCTCAGCAGCACCAACGATTTGAACATGCTAAGGCTGAAAACGGCTGTGAACAAAGCCCAGGAAGCCCTGACCGCAGCGGATGGCGTGCTGCAGGACATCAAGCAGCTCATGCAGACCATCACCGGCAACATGTCGCGTTGAAGCATGGCCTTGTCCGCAGCCTGAGCCACATGACGTTCATGCCTTGAGGGAGCCTTCTTCCATGGAACCGGAACCGAAATCACAGACGGGTGGGGCTGAACCGGATGCATCGTCCATGTCCGCGGCGGTCAACGGTCTGAACCAGCTTCTGGGGGACGAAGCGACCCTGGCCGCGGCCAGGGGCATATCCGAGGAAGCTCTGGACAGCATCTACGGCGTAGCGCGCAAACTGTACGCCAACGGCCATCATGCCGAAGCGCTGAAGAGCTTCGAACTGCTCTGCCTCTACGACCACGAAAACGCCCGCAACTGGCATGCGCTCGGAATCTGCAGGCAAGTGACCGAAGACTATGCGGGAGCGGCGGCGGCACTGACCGTTGCCGCCGGCCAGCTCGGCGACCCGGGGCCGGATCTCAAGCTCAGTCTCGCGGAGTGCCTGATCGGTTTCGGCGCGCTCGATGCTGCGGGCAACGTGCTTGCCGAACTTGCCGAAGGCGCCGATGCGTTGAGCGAAACCGACCTTGGCAAGGTCAGGTTTCTTGAATCCCGGCTTACGGAACTGGGGCGGAAAGCGTGAATTTCACGCCGCGAACGAAACACTGTACAGACAGGGCAGGAGTTCACCATGGTTGACGCGATCGGTAACCGGAACACCCCGATGCCGGCCCGGGGGCCGGCGGGTTCGGTCAAGGCGGGCGAGGCTGCCCGGGCATCCCGGGTAGCGGGCATGAGCGGCGCCGGCGCCGTTCCGGATGCCGACGACGGCCTGATCACCATCATGGGCGATACGGGCGACGGTTCAGTGCCGGTGTTGGCACTGCCGAAACAGATGGATGCCGACGTCATGATGACGCTGCTGTACGCCATTCAGCAGAAGCAGGGGCAGGACCAGATCAAGACCTCGGAGGCGCGCATCGAGGAAAAGAAAGCCCAGCGCCAGGAAAAGCACGAAGAGATCATGCACAAGATCAAGAAAATGCATGAGGCCGAAAAAAAGGGCGGTGTCGGCAACAAGATCGGCATGGCTTTCGGGTGGATCGGCGTCGGCCTGTCCTGGATCGCGGTCGGCGTGGTCGCCGTGGTCTCCGGCGGCACGGCGGCGGTACCCCTCGCGGTCGCCGCCACGGCCATGACCGCACTGATGATCTGCCAGCAGACCGGCGCCACGGAAAAGGCCATCGGTGCGATGCACCTCGACGAAAAGGGCGCCTTGGGGTTCCAGATCGGCATAGCGGTTGCGATGCTGGTGGTCAATATCGCAGCCACCATCATGAGCGGCGGCGCTGCCGCCGGAGGCCTTGCCTCCAGCGCTGCCGGCATCACGGAGGCCGGGGTGGAAGGCGGCGTTGCGGCGACCGAGGCCGCGACCGCCGGCGCCGAAGCCGGAGCCCAGGCGGGAGCCGCCGGTGCGGAAGTCGCCACTGCGGGCGCCGATGCGGGCGCGGCGACCTCCGAAACCGTGACGGCGGGTGTCGAGGCCGGCACGGAAACGGCCCAATCCACCGCATCGGTGACGGAAGAGACCTCGAGCAGCGCGGATACGGCCGCCCAGGCAGCGTCGAAGTCGGGTCGGCTGGTGCGCACCGCGAACCGGGTGCGGGCGTCGGTAAACATCGCGCAGAGCGTGACCCAGGCCGGCAGCGGGTCGGCGCAGATAGCCACTTCCGATTTCAATTACCAGGCCGCAACGGCCCGGGCCGATGCCCAGGACGAGCGGGCCGATCTGGCGAAAGCCCAGGAAATCACGCAGGAGGAACTGCGCCGCATCCGCAAGCTCATCGAGGAGATGCAGAACGCATCGGGCATCGTCATCGGGACGATCGACGAGGCGCAGGAAACCGCCATGCACATCCGCAGGACAATCTGATGCGGGCTTGCGGAGAACATCCGTTCATGACCAGGGAGAAGAAACGATGAGCGAAGTCAGCGGCGCCGGCGGCGGTTTTTTCGGGTCGGACGTGCAGGTGACCGATCAGACTGTGCAGACGGGAACGGTCAGTTTTGGCGGGGTCAGCGTATCTGCCGCGGACGCGGCGGAATTCGTGATGATGCACCGCACCCAGGTCATGAAGAAAGTCGGCGCCGACCGCACGGAGATGGCCCAGCAGCACCTCGACCTCATCAAGATGGCCCGCCAGTATCTCACCGACATGATCGACCTGAAAAAGTTCGCCGATGACGACAAGAGTTTCCATGGCCGCGTGCCGGTGACTCCGGACATGGTCGATTTTCTGAACAACGAGGTGGGTTGTTCGGCCGGAGCCTACAACGACCGGCTCTTGTTTTACGGCTCCGCCGTGCCGGATCTCCCCGAATCGGTGCGGGAACACTATGGCCTGCTATTGGACTCCGACGGAAATTACGACACCGATCACAGGGGGGAGAAACCGGAGTTCGCCGCGCACGCGGCGAGCGGCCACAATCAGTACGAAATACACAACGTTACCGTCATCCACGAGGACGACCTGGACGCCCTGAAGGAGGAACTGAACAACTACATCGACCAGATGAACGACAGCAACAACCTGTTCATGACCAAGTTCAAGAGCGTCATCAATACCATGAACGAATCCCTCGAAGGCGCCAACAGCATGGCGGACAAGACTCACGACACCCTCAAGAACCTGGTGTCGAGATGGTAGGAGAAACCCAGGTGCAGGATCCCTTTGACGCCCTCGAGTCCCTGACCGACGACCAACTGCTCTCGGTGGAGCAACTGGCTGCCAGATGCCTCACCGAAGGGGCGACGCTGGCCGACGTGCGCGGCTATGCCGATGATGAAATGGAAGCGGTCTACAACTTCGCGCACAACGCCTATCAGCAGCGGCGGTACGAAGACGCCAGGAAACTTTTCCAGTTCCTGGCCGAGAACGACCACACCGAGAGCCGGTTCTGGATGGGCCTGGCCGCTTCCTATCAGATGACCGGCGAATACGAACAGGCCGTGACCGCATACGGGGTCGCGGCGCTGCTCGATGCGACCGACCCCCGGGCGCCGCTGCACGCCTGCGCATGCTACGTCGCGATGCACGACTGGGAGAGCGGGCGCAAGGCACTCGATGCCGTGGGCTTGATCTGCGGTGAGACCGGCGGCGAACAGGCCCATGCGGAAGTGCTCAAGCGCGCGGCGCTGCTGGACTCGGCGATCGCCGCGGCCGGGGCAGGATAAGTACCGGCAACCGCCGGCAGTGAAACGATGAGTCGAAAGTTCAGTTTCGGGAGATAGGCTGATGTCCCTTGCCGTCATGGAGAATCTGTTCGCCGAGTTCGGCGCCGCAATCGGCATCCCGGACCTGCAGCCGGACGAAGGACATCGCTGCAACATCATGATCGACGATGTTGCGGTGAGTTTCGAACTCGGGATGGGCGATGAGAGCCTGTACATCTATTCCCTGCTCGGGCCCGTCCCGGAGGGCGATGAGGGCGCCGTGTACGCCGCGCTGCTGCATGCCAACTACCTGATCGAGGGCACGCGCGGTTCAACGCTCGGCATCGATCCGCGATCCGGCGGCATCGTGCTGATCAGGGAAGAGCCCCTCGAATCCCTGCGCCTGGCCGGTTTCGAGTCGATCGTCGAGGAGTTCGTGGACGTCGCCGAGCGTTGGATGAAGCGGATCGACAGCGGCGATTTCAAGCCGCAACCCGCGGAGTCGCAGGCGGAATCGACATCTTTGCAAGACGGTTTGCAAGAAGGAATGATGCGGGTCTAGTTCCGGGGGACCGCAACACCCGGCAACAAGCGCCGGGTTCAATCAAGAAAAGACCAGGGAGAACGAAATGGCGAACGAAGAACAGGAACGGATCATCATGGACATCGAGGCCCGCCTCAAGGAAGACAGGGAAGGTTCTCTCAGGTCCTCGCTGGCGGCCGGCATCGACGAACAGCTCGCCGCCATCGAAGCAAGGCTGAGCAAGGGCGCGCCGCCGGACGAGTATCGAAGGCTGAGCACCATGAAGGCCGGCCTCACTTCGGCGAGCCTCGTGCTGGACCGAACCTGGTCCTACTATCACCGATGACCCGCCGGTCGGCATCGACGGACAAGGACGGCCAACCATGCCCCTCACCGCAGTGGTACGCGCAATGCTCGCGGTACTGGTGCTGCAGCACGGACTCTGCTGGGCACAGCAGGAGGGCACGGACATGGCCGGGCCCCCCGACTGGTTGAATGAGCCGTACGGCTACCTGGCAAACAACGAGTCGCTGCGTTCGCTGTTGTACGAGTTCGGCACAGCCCTCGGCGTGCCGGTGATCGTCAGCACCAGAATCAGCGTCATCGTGGATGACGAAATCCCGCTCATGCCCGCGGAAGACTTCCTCGCGGAGGTGCACACCAGGTTCGGCCTGATCTGGGTTTACGACGGCACCACCCTGTACCTGTACGACGGCACGGAGGCCGCCCGGGAAACGGTCGAATTTCCGTTTGCACGGCGAGACCTGTTCAAGTCGGCCCTCGATACCGTCCACCTGCGCGGCGTGCCGCTCAACTGGATATTCCTGCCGGGCGAAAACGCGCTCCAGCTTTCGGGGCCCCCGAGATTCGTGGAGTGGGCCAAGGAGCTTGCCGGGGAGATCGCGGCGGGGCAGGCGGGCGAGAACCGGCTGGTCGCAGAAGATCGGAATTACATCGTTCGCGTATTCGAAGTCGAGTACGGTTACGTCGACCAGATGGCCACCAATGCCTCCGGCGGCAAGGCACCGATCGCGGGACTGGCCGAGATGGTCGCCAAGCTCATGAACGTGGCTCACGTCACGGGCGTCGGCAGCTCCCGCCCAGCCATCGACGCTTCGGCTGCGGCCACCAAACTGCGGGGATCCGGCGTCATCCCCGGGGAAGATCCGCAATCGCCGGTACAGGCCACGGCATCGAACGTCGTCGGTGTCCGGGGCGTCGGAGAGGAAGCGTTCGTCATCGGCGACCCGCGGCTGAACGCGGTCATCGTCCGTGACCTGGAGACGCGCATGCCCGCCTACGAACGCCTGATCGCGGAACTGGACAGCCCGGTGGACCAGATCGAGATCACCATTTCCGTGCTCGACATCGATGCATCCGCCGCCGAGGAGTTCCGCTTCGAACTCGACTCGGACTCGTTTCAGTTGAACGCGGGCGCCGGCCGGGGGGGCAGCAGCATCTACTACTCCGAGAACATGTGGGACGTGGAAGGCATCGCCCTGCGGATCCGGGCGTTACGCAATAACGGCAAGAGCCGTGTTCTCACCAGGCCTTCGGTGACAACCCTCGACAACCATGAGGCGTCGTTCCGGAACAACCGCACGTTCTACGTCCGCCTGGGCGGCAACGATGCCGAAGCCGTGGACCTGGCGCCGGTATCCTACGGCTGGGTCGTGCGGATCCGGCCGCACGTCATCTACGACAGCGACGAGAAAAGGGTGCAACTGGCCATCCACATCGAGGACGGCAACCGCGGCGGGGCGGATCTCGCGGTTACCGGCGTACCCGAGGTCGCGCAGAACGTCATCCAGACACAGGCGGTCGTCCAGGAGGGAAGCAGCCTGCTGATCGGCGGCTACACCGTGCGCGAACAGACCCGGTTCGATCAGCGCATACCCCTGGTGGGCCGGATCCCGATCATGGGCAGGCTGTTCTCCACCAAGGTCGACCGCGACCAGTCCGTGGCGCGCTATTTCCTCATCACGCCAAGGATCCTTCCGGCCCGGATTTCCTACGAAATCAACACCGGCTTCGAAGGCGAGCCCTTGCAAGGCACCGATGCAGTCACGCCGGTGCTGGAGTCCGGCGACGCTGCGGTGCTGCCGACCACCCGTCCGGCAGAACTACATGCATGTACGAGATGTACTCGATCAAAGCTGAAATCAGGAGGCCACCATGAGCGACGTGAGCGGAGTATCCGGCTCGTCAGGAACCCGAATTGAAACCCGCCCCACCGAAGCCCCGAGCGAAGCCCGGCAGCCACAGCCGCCCACCGATTCCGGAACCGTCCAGGCTGCGGCGCCGCCTCCGCCGGTGGAGCCGCCCATACCCCCGGCATCAGGAGCCATCGACTACGGACTCGCGAAATCCGCTGCCGGGACCATGGCCGATACCGTCGGCGTGGACTTTGGTCATATTGCGGCGCTGATGATGCAGATCGACTCGGAACTGGCTCGGGCGGCGCGTGATGAGCAGGTTGCCCAGATCGAAGCGGTCGCGCACGAGATGCACGCCTCGGCCCAGGACATCCGCGCCAGCGCCCGGATGGCTCTGATCGGTGGGGTGATTTCGGGGGGTGCCCAGATCGGTGCAGCCGGGGTGAGCATGTATGGCGGAATAAAGGGGATGCAATTGACGAATGCCATGCCCACGGTGGAACCCGAAGTCCCCGTACCGGAACCCACAACCACTGCAAAGACATCCTTGACGTCCCCGTCGGCGGAAGAGCCGAAGCCCGTGACCACGGGGTCCGGGGAATCTTCAGTGGCTCCGCTGGAAGACGTCGGCCTGTCGGAAACCGGCCAGCCTTCCCCGAGCGAGACACAGAGCCAGCAAGTGCGCCAGGAGACCACGGAAGAGACCGTCAAGGAGGTGTCCACCGCGAAACAGAAGGCGGCCGCAACGCGGCTCGATCACACGCTGTCCCAGCAATTGTCGGCCCGGGCGCAAAGTGTGTCCCTGGTTACCCAGGGAGTGTCTCAACTCACGGTTGCAACGGGTGACATCATCAAGACCGCAATGGAGTATGAATCCCGCATGAAGGATGCGGACAGCAAGCAGGCTGAGGCGAGGGCGGAGGAGAAGCGCGCCTACCTCGATCGCACCAAGGGATTCGCGGATTCGATGCAGAAGGGCGCCCAGGACATGCTCTCGATATTCCAGCAGATGGAAGACAGCATGCACCAGACCCACAAACAGGTCTGGTCCAGGGCCTGACCGTGAACCAGATCGTCAACGATCCTGGCCAGGTGGGCCCAAACGTACCGGGCGTTGCCGCGCGGGAATCGGTTGCGGCCCAGGGCAGCTTCCGCGGAGAGCGGGTTCAGCACGTACGCAACCCCACCGCGGAATTGCAGGACGCTGCCGAGGAACTGACCTTCGTCGAAAGCGAACGCGTCGAGAAAAAACTGTCGCAGCGAAAGCTCAGGAGCGGCACGGGCATCCGGTCCAGCGTCGTCGAGCAGGCGGAGAAGTACTTGCGCGAGGTGCCCGACCTGGAGAAGAATCAGCAACTCTCCGAATTCGCCAAGTCGATTCTCGAGCAGGGCAGGCCGCCCGGTCAGCAGGAACTGTGCGAGCGCGCTCGGAAGTTCTCGGACGACCCCACCCACCAGTTTCTGGCCCTGGAATTCTCCCGTGAGCGGGCGGCGGCCGGCGATGCGGACCCGGCCCTCGTCGAGGCGCTCGACGACGCCATGGCGGCGCTGCAGGCGGAAAGCGGCCCCGCCATCCAGGCGGGCCTGAACGTCTCCCGGGTTGCCCACCAGTATGCCGACGGGAATGTCGGCGACATGCAGCAGTTGCGGGATATCTATCGGGATGTCGTGCTCGACTGCCGGACGATCAACGACGCCTACGAACGGGTGGTTGCGGACCATCCCGGCAAGAGTTTCGACGAAGCCGTGCGGTTCATGCTGAAGGCGCTCGGAGCCGACCTCGCCGCGAGCACCCGGTCGGTCTCAAAGGTTCGCATCAAGCAGATCGTGGACGACATGTACCAACTGAAGTCGCTGAACAGCGTCCACGAGCAATGCGAAGACCTGGTGCAGCGGGTGCGCAAGAACTTCGGTGCCAAACCCGGGCCGGACGCTGCGCGCGACCTGGTCTCCGAGTTGCTGACGGCGCAGGACCGCGCCTGGAAGGGCGCGGACGCCTTCAGTGCACTGCCCGGAAAGATGGGCGTAGAGCGCGACGATGCCGGCATCTACGTTCTGCAGGGTTTCAAGGAACTGGTCCGCTTCGTGCCACTGAAGGCCTTCGGAGACGACATGGCCAAGCGCGATCGCGTCATGATTTCGGTGCAGCAGGCGCTCGATGCCGCCATAGACACCGAGGAGTTCGATGACTGAACCGGTTCCCGACTGGTGGTTGAAGGCGCTCGCCGACTTTGGCGCCGGCCTGGGTTTCCGGGACGCCGGCGGCTGGCGCTCGAACGTGCTGAACCTGTCGGTGGAGGGCGGCAAATGCCTGATCGATGTCGAGCGGTGCGGTGACGAGATCGTACTTGCGGTGCTGTACAGGACACCGTTGCCGGATGTCCGGGAGAAGGCGCTGTTCCTGTTGCGCCGGTGCGGCGTGGAGAGTTATCTCCCCTTCGCGGTTCAGGTCGGCCTGAAGGGCGATGACGTGCTGGTGCTTGCGGCGCGCATCGAACGGGCGGAGGCGCACCGCATGCAGGGCGCCTTCGAGCTGATTCGCGGCCTGTACGCGGACGCCGGTCTCTGAGCCGCCATGGCCGTTTCGCTGAACATGGGCGTGGAAAGCGTTTCCTACCAGCGCTCGGCGGTCGAATCGCAATCGGGTTACCCTGAAAACAAGGTCAACCTGCCGATCGGCGCGTCGATCCCCTTGCATGTGGACAGGGTTTTCAATCTCGATGCCAGCGATAACCTCCTGGCGCGCGCCCTGAGTCCGCGCATCGCCAACCCCTATGTCACCGTCCCGGCCAACTACGCCAAGCTGTTCAACGACATTGAGGCCGCCACCGGCCGACATGGGGGCGAACAGGGCGAGAGCGGTCGCATCCTGCAGTCGGCACGGACCCTGCTGTTGACGATGAAGGCGGATTTCCAGTCGTTCGAGACCTCTCGCAACGCGTTGATCAAGGCGTGACGGCGGCCGGCGTGCTCGACGAACTCGGCGACGATCACAGAACCTGGTTGCTCGTTGCGGCGAACAACTATCTCGGCCAGCAACGGGCCGACCGCGCCGTCGTTCTGCTGGAACTGCTGGAACTGCTCGACCCGGATGACGCCCAATGCCAGAAAATGCTCGCCTATGCCCATTGGCTGCTGGACGACCGGCAGTGCTTCGCCCGGGCGGTCGAGCGTGCGCTGCGAGCGCCGCTTGCCGATGCGGAGCGGGCCGCGATTCGATTCATGAGCCGGACTCTCGACGATAACAGGTCCGCCGCGGCCCGGCGTTCCGGCGCTCCGGGCGCCCGGCCGGCCGTCGAATCGGCGGGGTCCGGCTGATGGTCGTTCCCGAAAACGTACAGAACGTTCTCTACGCGATTACCCAGCGCAAGGACGTGCTGCTCGCCGCGCTACTGGTGGCCATCATCTTCATGATGATCCTGCCGCTGCCTACGGAACTGGTTGACGTGTTGATCGGCACCAGCATGGGAATCGCGGTCATTCTGCTCATGCTGGCCATCTACATTTCTTCGGCGGGGGAGTTCTTCGCCTTCCCGGCGGTGCTGCTGCTGTCCACCCTGTTCCGCCTGGCCCTGTCGATCACGACCACCCGTCTCGTCCTTCTCCAGGCCGATGCGGGAAAGATCATCGACACCTTCGGCAACTTCGTGGTGGCCGGCAACCTGGTGGTCGGCATGGTGATCTTCCTGATCATCACCATCGTGCAGTTCCTGGTGATCACCAAGGGCGCCGAGCGGGTTGCCGAAGTGAGCGCGCGCTTCTCCCTCGATGCCATGCCCGGCAAGCAGATGAGCATCGACGGCGACATGCGCGCCGGTGTCATCGACATGGACGAAGCGCGCCGGCGGCGGGAGAAGGTGGAGAAGGAAAGCCAGCTCTACGGCTCCATGGACGGCGCCATGAAATTCGTCAAGGGCGACGCCATCGCCGGTCTCATCATCATCGCCATCAATCTGGTCGGCGGCCTCATCATCGGCGTCACCCAGAGAGGGATGGAAATCGGCGAAGCCATGCAGGTTTACTCCATCCTCACCATCGGCGACGGGCTCGTCGCACAGATACCGGCGCTTCTGATCGCCATGACCGCGGGCATCATCGTCACCCGGGTGAGCACCGACGAAACCGAGAACCTGGCGAGCGACATCGGCGAGCAGTTCGGCGCCCAGCCCAAGGCCCTGCTGGTCGCCGGCGGGTTGATGCTGGCGTTCAGCCTCATACCCGGATTCCCGTCGGTGACCTTCATTGCGCTCGCCGTGATGACCGGGGGCGCGGGCCTGCTGCTGATCCGGGCATCGAGGAGCCGGGAAGCGGCGGGGGTGGAGAGCCAGGTCTCCTCGATACTCACGCCGGTGCCGACGGAGACCAGTACCGAGGCGGAAGTGGAAGCCCAGCTCCGGGGCGAGCAGGAGATCACCCTGGGCGCCTCGCTACTGGTGGACATCTCCGCATCGTTGCAGGAGCACCTTGACATGCGCTCGCTCAATCGGGAAGCCGCGAAAGTGCGGCGGGCTCTCTACCTCGACCTCGGCGTGCCCTTCCCCGGCGTCCACGTCCGTTTCAACGAGAACCTTGCCGACAGCTCGTACGCCGTGCTGCTGCAGGAGGTTCCTGTGGCCAAGGGCGATCTGAAGCCCGGCTACGTGCTGTACTGCGACGCCGAGCGGCAGCTCGACATGGTTGCCCTGCCGAGCGAGAAGGGCGATCCGTTTCTGCCGAACGTGCCCACCGTGTGGATCGAGAACAGGTACGCCGCCACACTGCGCGAGGCATCCATATCGTTCATGGAACTGCACAAGGTGCTGAGCTTTCACCTGGCCCACGTGATGAAGCGCTACGCGGAGGAGTTCGTCGGAATCCAGGAAACCTACAACCTCTTCGAGCGTCTGCAGCAGACGTTCCCGGACCTGATCAAGGAGGCACAGCGGATCCTGCCGATCAATCACACCACCGAGGTGCTGAAGCGCCTGGTCGGAGAGGACATTTCGATACGCAACGTCCGCCTCATCCTCGAGTCCCTGGTGCACTGGGGCCAGCAGGAGAAAGACGTCGTCATGCTGACGGAATACGTGCGCGGCGATCTGAAGCGCTACATCAGCTACAAGTACAGCAGCGATCAGAACGTGCTGTCGGCCTATCTCCTCGATGAAGACCTGGAAGAAACGGTCCGGGGCGGCATCAGGCAGACTTCGTCAGGCAACTACCTGGCGCTGGACCCGTCGGTTACCCGGCAGTTCGTGAGCCAGGCCAGAACGCTGGTGGGCGACATCAGCCGCCTGCAGAGCAAGCCGGTCATCGTCACCGCCCTGGATATCCGTCGTTATGTGCGCAAGATGATCGAGATCGACATGTACGACCTGGCGGTGCTCTCTTTCCAGGAACTGACCCAGGAAGTCACCGTGCAGCCGCTTGGCAGGATTGCGTTGTAGACGGGAAGGAGTGGAATCATGCGTACCCCGGAACGGGATCTGGCGAACATGGGCGGGACACTTGACCGTGCCGCCGAGCGGATCGGCGGGATCGTCCGTACGGCGCCGCTCTTCGAGAAGCGCGGACGGGTGCTGGGGGTGACCGGCGGCCTGGTGCGCGCCACCGTCCAGGGCGTGCGGATCGGCGATCTTTGCCAACTGCAAAGCGCAGGGAAGCCCAATCCGGAGAATGACCTGCTGGCTGAAGCAGTCGGCTTCGATGGTGGGCACGTGCTGCTCTCGCCACTCGGCTCAACCACCGGCCTGTCCAACGCCACCGAAGTGGCGGCCACGGGCAGGACCCACGAAGTCGCCGTCGGGCCGTCGCTCCTCGGCAAGGTGCTCGACGGTCTCGGGCAGCCGCTTGACGGGGAAAGGTTGCATTGCCCGGCCAGCTACCCGGTTCTCGCCGACCCGCCGGATCCCATGCGGCGCAAGGTGATCGACACACCGCTGCCGCTGGGCCTGCGGGTTCTCGACGGCCTCCTGACCTGTGGCGTAGGGCAGCGAATCGGCATATTCGCAGCGGCGGGCGGCGGCAAGAGCACGCTGTTGTCCATGCTGATCCGCAATTCCGCGGCCGACGTCAAGATCCTGGCCCTCATCGGCGAGCGCGGGCGCGAGGTGCGGGAGTTCATCGAGCACGACATCGGCGAGGAGGGGCTGAAACAGTCCGTCATCGTGGTCGCTACCTCCGACCGGCCCGCCATGGAGCGGCTGAAGGCAGCCTATGTGGCGACCGCCATCGCCGAGTATTTCCGGGACCGGGGCGCCAAAGTGCTGTTGATGATGGATTCCGTGACCCGCTTTGCCCGGGCGCAGCGGGAGATCGGCCTCGCTGCCGGCGAACCGCCCACGCGCAGGGGATTCCCGCCCTCGGTGTTCGCCGCCTTGCCCCAGCTCATGGAACGGGCAGGTCAGTCGGACGCAGGTTCCATCACTGCACTGTACACGGTCCTCGTGGAAGGCGATGACATGACCGAGCCGGTAGCGGACGAAACCCGCTCCATTCTCGACGGCCACATCATCCTCTCCCGGCAACTCGCCCAGGCCAACCACTACCCGGCGGTGGACGTGCTGGCAAGCGTCAGCCGCGTGATGAACAACATCGTGGAGGAGGAACACCTGCGTGTTGCGGGCCGGATCCGGGAACTGCTCGCGAAGTACAGGGAAGTGGAACTGCTGTTGAAGATCGGCGAGTACAAGGAGGGGTCGGACCGGTTGGCGGACGAGGCGATTCGCAAGATCGAAGCGATCAACGGGATACTCAGGCAGGGTCTGTTCGAAGACTCGGCCTTTGCGGAGACCATCGAGCGCATGGGTCAGGTGGCGGACGGGTAGCTTGGGATGTTGGACGACATACTCACCATCAAGCGTCGTCGGGAAGACGATGCGATCTCCGCGGTGGGCAAAGCGCAGCGGACACTCGAACGCCGCCAGGCCGAATGCCGGGACAAATCCCGGGAGCTCGAGGAATACGGCGTCTGGCAGGCGGAGGAGCGGGTACGCCTCTTCGAGGACGTGCAGAACAGGGGCGTCACCCGGGCCGACCTGGAACGCTATCGCGAAAAGGTCGCGCTGCTGCGGCAAAGGCAACTGCAACTCGAAGAGGAACTGGCAGGCGCAGAGGCGAACGTGGTCGCCGCGCAAAGCAGCCTGGAGAAGGCAACGGAGGCGCGCCTTGCCGCTCACCGGGAAGTGCTCAAGTACGAAGAGTACCAGGGCATTCTGGAGCAGGAACGCCTGCGCGAGGCCGAGCGCCGGGAAGAGACCGAAACCGAGGACATCCTCAGCAGCCGGTAACGCTCGGAAACGATGCAAAGGATCATGGAAACTGAAATAATGATCGCACCATTCGGGGGTTCGCCATGAACGACTTGCCGGGACTGCCTCCAGTTTCCGCAGACAGGAGTGTCGGCGCGCCCGTGCCCGACCCGATTGACAGTCTCGAGAGCGGAGCGGAAGGTCAACAGGCCTTCGACGACGCGCTCAAGGAAACCGGGGATCTGCACGAATCCCAGGCTCGAGAGACACGCCGGGCGATCAAGGGCTCTCTTGACCGGTTGCCCGGCCGGCAGGGCGCTCAGGCTCCGCCGGGGCACGGGGCCGAAAAGGGCTTGCAAGACCGGCCTGGCGCCCGTAACCCTGCGGAATCGGGCGATGCGGGGCGAACCGCTTCGCCTGGCCCGGCAACAGGCGAATCAAACCGCAGTTTCGCCGACACCCTGGAAGACACATCCGCCAGAAATGCTCCCGGCGTGTCTGCGCCAATCGGGGATCGCCCCAAGGTGTCGACGCCGGAAGCGCGGATTTCGGACCGGAATCGGCAGGTCGAAGAAAACGCCCCGGGGCTCGTGCCGGCAGGACCATCGGGCGAGGCGCTCAGGGGATCGGGAGGTACTTCAGGCCCAATGCACGCGTCAACGCCCGAGCCTGGAGCGGCCCTCCGCGGTACGGGAACAAGAACTGCCGAACGGTCCACGCAAAGCACTGCCTCGGGTGGGCCGCAGAAAAGCGGTCTGGCGGGTGGAACCGCAGCTAACCCGCCGCGCGCCGGCCACACCGGTCCATCGTCAAGTGGGACCGCCGCCGGTCCAGCGCCTGTCGTCGGTACGGCTCCTCCGGTACCCGATAGCATTGCCGGTGCAATGCGCGCGGATGCTTCCAGTGCATCCTCACCTGGGAATGCTTCGCCGGCGGCAGGAAGCGCCAGGGAATCGCAACGGCTTTCGCGGGGCCCGGGGGCGCCGCCGCAGGTGGACCGTTCTCGACAGGCAGATTCACGCGAGGGAATGGTCCGGTCCGGTTCGGAGAGCCCCGATTCCGCTCGGAAGCGGGGCCGGGAGGAAACTACCGGGCCGAACGATGCCGGAAGCGTCGAAACGCGACCGGTCGACCTGACCGGGTTGACGACGCCCGTGGGTGTGCCTGACCCGGGAGGCGTTGTTGCCCCTGAAACCGCACAGGCTCCGGCGTCCCGCGCCGCGGAACTCGCCGGGCAGGTGGCCGACCGCATTCTTGTTTCCGTGCCCGGGCCGGGGACCGGCGGCGAAGTGCGCATCTCACTTAAGGAATCCGTTCTCGACGGCAGCGACGTTCGCATCTTCCGTCAAGGGGGAGAACTGAGGATCGTCTTTCTCCCCCAGACTGAAGCAGCCGGGCGGTTTCTCTCCGACAACAACGCCCTGTTTCAACAGGCGTTGGGAGAACGGCTGCAGGATGAACGGGTGCGCGTTGCGGTGGAGTTGCCTGGCCTTGGCGCGGCCGGTCAGCAGGACAACAAGGGCCGGTCGCGTCAGCGGTATGTCTCCCCGGACGACCCGTCGGGCACAGCTTGAGCCGCGGCCAATCACGGACTTGAACCTTGAGCGGGCAGCGAATTCCCTATCCCTGTCTGGCTGGCGCATTGGTCGAATCGATCAATGTCCTGTTGTCGGCAGGCGAAATGCGGTCGACGGCCGATGATGGGACTGCCTGGTCGATTGGCATGTTTCCCGCGTCCGAGGCCTACGACACCCGCTTGACGCTGGCTGTGGCCATAGGCGGCAGTCCGGTGCGCGTTCGGTTGAACCATGGCGCCGTGGAGGCAGCGCTGGGTCCCCTGATTGCGGAGTCGGCCTTTGCAACCCTGGATGACGATTTGAAACTGGCCGTGCTCGAAACGGCCCTCGACGAAGCCCTCGCGGGGCTGAGAGCGCAGTTGGGCACTGAGGTGTTGCTGAACGGACTCGATGCGGATCCGGCCGGGAACGGCCAACGGTTGAATCCCGGGAACACGACGAGCGACCCCCCGATGGACAGCCTGGCCTTCGAGGTGCGCGTGCCCGCCGATGTCGTCCGATGCAGCGTGCTGGTCGAACTGCTGTCGCCATTGCCGGATTCGGTGCTGGCGAAACTCGCAATCGTTGCGGCGCCCCGGCGGAAGGGGCTCGGCAGCCTGCCCGTACCGGTGACCGTCGAGTTCGGCAGCGCGTCGCTCTCCGCGGCGGAATTCGATTCTCTGGAACCCGGCGACATCGTGCTGTTCGATCGGTGCCACATCCTGGAAGGGCGGGTACGAATCAATGTGTGCGACAGCGTTTTCCGGGTCGGCACCTTGGACGGGCTCGACCTCACTGTCGAGATCTCATCCTGACAACGGGAGGTGAAACACAATGAATGAGCAGAACACCGAACTGGATGCCGGCGCCCCGGCGGGAGATCCGGAACAACCGGGCCAATCGGAGTCCCCAACCGCCATTGCCGCGGAGGATCTCCCCATTCATCTGGTATTCACCGCCGGGGAAATGGAGGTTCCCCTGCGCGACCTCCGTCGCATCAAGCCAGGATACGTATTCAAACTGCACCAACCCCTCGACCGCCACGTGGAAGTCCGCGCCAACGGCAAGACCATCGGCAGAGGGGAACTGGTGGATGTGGACGGGCGCGTCGGCGTGCGGCTGCTGGACTGCAACCCGTCATCGAAGGCCTGAGCTGAAACGACCACCATGCGCCTGATCCCCTGCGCCGCCGGCATCTAACCAGTCGATGGAAAACCTGCCCGATCCCGCCACCCTGATCGTGCTTCTCGGCACGCTCGGCATGCTGCCTTTCCTGGTCGTCATGGGCACCTGCTTCGTCAAGCTCTCGGTGGTGTTCGCCCTGGTGCGCAACGCGCTCGGCATACAGTCCATTCCACCGAACATGGCCTTGCACGGCCTCGCGCTGGTCCTGACGATCTACATCATGATGCCGGTGGGTACGGAGAGCTACAACAATCTCGTCGGCCAGGACTTTGATCTGGAAAACACGTCCACGCTGGAGGCGGCGGCCTCGGTGGCCATCGTTCCCTATCGGAAGTTTCTTGCCAGGCACGCCAGCGACAGCCAGATCGATTTCTTCATTGAAGCCGCCGACAAGCTGTGGGGCGAGGATTACCGGCACGAACTGACCCGGGACAATCTGTTCATCCTGATCCCGGCTTTCGTGGTGGGCGAGCTGACGACGGCGTTCGAGATCGGCTTTCTCATCTATCTGCCGTTCATCGTGGTGGATCTCGTCGTCTCGAACATCCTGTTGGCAATGGGCATGATGATGCTCT
This sequence comes from uncultured Pseudomonadales bacterium, assembly GCA_964638775.1. Classification (GTDB taxonomy): domain Bacteria; phylum Pseudomonadota; class Gammaproteobacteria; order Pseudomonadales; family Azotimanducaceae; genus Azophilus. Next base: position 19,187 of record CAZWZH010000026.1, on the reverse strand, counting down.
CCCCGATGACGATCTCCCTGCCCTTCAAGCTGTTGCTGTTCGTGTTCCTCGATGGCTGGTCGCGGCTCATCCAGGGCCTCGTGCTTTCTTATCAATGAGCCGCGCCGGCCGTGTCTGAAGCGGAGATCGTCAGTCATGCATCGCGGGCATTGCTGCTCGTGCTGGTACTGTCGTTGCCGCCCATCGTGGTGGCGGCGCTGGTCGGCGTGCTGGTCGGGCTGGTACAGGCATTGACGCAGATCCAGGAACAGACAATCTCGTTCGCATTCAAGCTCGCGTCGATCATCCTGGTGATATTCATGATCATGGGCTGGGTCGGTTCGGAACTGATCGGCTACGCGACCGATTCGTTCAATCGCGTGCAGCGCGTCCGGTAGCGGGTTTGCGAGGCGGGCGGAAAATGACCGAACGGCTTTGGACGATGAAAATACTGTCGGGCGTTCACGCCGGCGCCGAAGTGACGCTGGACGAAGAGGAAGCCGTCATCGGCAGCGGCCGGGACTGCGATTTCGTTCTCGAAGACGACGGTCTCGCCGGCCGGCATATCAGCCTTCTGCCGATGGAAGCCGGCGTTCGCCTGACGGTCCTCGAGACCGGAAACACCGTTCACGTTGGCGGGCAGCCGCTCGACGGAAGCGCCCTCCTCGATCCCTACCAGGTCGTTACCATCGGAGGGCTGTCCCTTGCCCTGGGTCCCGCCGGGCAGCCCTGGCCGCCGATCGATCTCCCCTCGATCCAGGCCGGTGCCGGGCATGCACCGAAGCCGGATGCGGCTGCAGCCGATGCGGATTCGCCGGGTGAAGAGGCGCTCGAACGCGAAACCGCCAGGGCGCAGGAGGACGGCGCGGACGAGGCAGCCGAGCGGCCGGGCCGCCGTATGCCCGTGGCGGCGGCCGCCACTGCCGCCGTGCTCGCGATTGCCGGAGCTGTCTGGTTGCTGACACCGAAACAGCCCGAGCGCAAGCACGACGATCCGGCCCGGGCGGCATTGACAATCCAGGAAATCGCAGCGCGGCACGGTGCGGTGGTTCAGGTCAACGCCGGCGAGAACCCCGACGCGCCGGTCGCCGTGACCGGCAACATCGTCACCGAGAAGGACCTGCGCGGGTTTCTGGACGAACTGGCCGAATCCGGCGTACGCGCCGCCGTTCACGTCGTTTCGACCGAGCAACTCATCGAGTACGTCAACGCCATACTCGAACAGTCGCTGAACCGGGACGGCCGCAACAGGGTGGAAGCCCGTCCGATCGCGCACGCGCCGGGCGAAGTGGTCATAACGGGTTATGTCGAGCGGGAAGCCAGCCTGTCGGAAGCAAAGGCATTGCTGGCGCGCGACCTGAAAGCGTCCAGGGGCCTGACCTACCGGGTCGAGACAAGGGCCGACCGCCTGGCGGAGCTCAAGCGGAGGCTTGACGGCCTGCAGCTCGGCGGCCGCGTGCGCATACAACGGCTCGACGATGGCGTCGGGCTGTTCGGCCCGGTTCGCTCCGACGGGGAGCTTGCGCGGATTCGCAAGCTGGCCGAGGAATTCAATGCCGAGTTCGACTCGAGGCCGTTGCTCAGGCTGGACGGCACGGATTCGTTCCTGGGCATCTCCACCATCGACTTCGATGTGCGCGCGGTGGTGCTCGGCGAGCGCATTCACATCATCGCGCAGGACGGTGCGAGCTATGCGGAGGGTTCGAAAATCCCGGGCGGCTACGTCGTCAGGGCCATCACCGAGCGCTACATGATTCTGGAGAGACCGGCGAAGATCAGCCAGATTGAAGAAGACGGGGAACCAGCGCTCGCTTATGTCATATTCGATGGTGTCTGACTTGCGTGGAGCGATTTTTCAAGCGATAAAATTGATATCATTTTCGGAATAAGCAGACCAATAGATTGCTTCGATCGGGCACCGAGAGCAGGTATGCGGTACGGGTATCCGGCACGCCAAGCGGACGCGTTGTGGTGGAATTCGAGGGCGCAGGGGTGCTTTAAAGGTGCCGGATACCCGTACCGCACACCTACTCTCTCCCAGCGGTCGTCTGTTTCGTTCGAGTCGCGTCACAGGCTTCGTACGAGACGCAGGACTTCGGCGACGGGTGCGATGAGGTCGTCGGGGATGTAGCGGTTCAGGTCGGCGTCGGACATCAGCGAGTGCGCCAGGGGCACGTTGACCATTACCGGCACGTTTTCGCGTTCGGCAATGGCGACTACCCGTTGAGCGTTCAGGCCCCGCTCCTTGAGGGTGACGACGGGCAGGGCGGTCCTGGTCTTCCTGTAGTACAGACCGACGGCCAGGTGCACCGGATTGGCAACGACCACGCTCGAGCGCTTGATGTTGGCGGTCTCCTGGGAGTTGACGATCTCCATGAACAGGTTGCGGCGCCTGGACTTCATTTCGGGATTGCCCTCGGACTCCTTGTACTCGCGCTTTACCTCGTCCTTGGACATTTTCATGCTCTTGGTGAAAGACAGCTTCTGAAAGGCGAAATCCGCGACCGCCACCACGAAGAACGCCAGTGAGACGTAGATGACCAGTTCGCTGAACAGGGCGCCGATGGCCGGCATGAGGCAGCCGAGGCCGCAATGCACGACACCCATCAGCACCGGCATGCCGTTCCAGACGACGTGTGCCACCGCCACCCCCAGAACGGCGATCTTGACCAGCGACTTCAGCAGTTCGACCAGGTTCTTCCTGGAGAAGATGTTCTTCAGCGCCTTGCCGGGATTGAGCCTCTTCAGGTCCGGCTTGGCCTGCTCCACAGCGAACAGGGCGCCGACCTGCGCGAAGTTCGCGAATACACCCATGGCCAGCGCGATGCCCACGGGCGGGGCGATCAACGCAATGGCAAGGGTAAAAGCTTTCCTCACCATGTCGTCGAACGCTTCCTGGAACGTCACCTGCTCCAGCCACAGCGGCGCGTCGAAGAGGTCTCTGAAGAGGTTCAGGTAGTAGTCTGCGCCGGCGGTGAAAAAGAACAGCAACGACACGAGTATGGCGGCGCTCACCACCTCCTTGCTCTTGGCGACCTGGCCCTTTTTGCGGGCATCGCGCAGCCGTTTGGGTGTCGGGGGCTCGGTCTTGTCGGAAGAAGAACCGCTCATTGGAACAGGGGGCCGAACATCCCGATCAGGTCCACCTCGCGCAGCGTCTGGCCGAAAAACGCGATGATCAGTCCCCAGAAGAGCACCAGCATCAATGACGCCACGGCGCTCTTCACCGGCATGGAAAGGAAGAAGACGTTAAGCTGCGGAGCGAAGCGGCTGATGAACCCCAGGCCCAGTTCGGAGAGAAACATGGCAACCACGACGGGTCCGCCGACCAGCAGGGCCATCTGCAATATCAATACGAACTGCGCGACAAAGAACGTCACGACGTCCATGTTTATCGAGGGCCAGAACGAGGTGACGGGCCAGAGTTCGTAGCTCCGGTAGATGCCGCCCACAAAGGCGTTGAACAGGCCCGTGCAGAAGAAAACGACGACCATGCTCTGGGTCATGAACAGTCCGAGCGGCGAAGATTGTTCACCGATGAACGGGTCCATTGAGCTGGCCATGGTGGCGCCGCGCTGGTTGTCGATGAAATTGCCGACGGCCTGGATGCACCAGAAGATGACCATCACCACCGAGCCGATCGCCATGCCGAGCAGAAACTCCTTGGCGGCGACTCCTGCCAAACCCAGGCCAGTGAGTACGGCTTCAGCGAGCTCCACGGAAACGATGGGATAAACCAGGAGCGACAGCGCGGCGGCGATGCCGTTGCGCGCCAGAGCACCGCCCAGAACGTTTGGGCCCATGAACGACAGGGCCGTCATCGCCCCGACGATGCGCGGCATCGCCAGCGCCAGGGTCAAAAGCACTTCCCTGAGGAAATCAGCCAGCGGTTCCAATGGGCGGACCCGTTGGGTGAGGCGAGCGTGGGTCGGCGCGGGAGTGGCATGCGGGAAATCGCCTGGAATACCCGAATGAGCGCTTGCGCACGAGGGGTAGCCGATGCCGGGTCATGGACGCAGAAACGACGGCGCGAAGGTGGCGGTGGGTTGCATCGAAGCGGCGTCATCGACCACGCGCAGGTAACTCTCCAACGCGTTTATGTGCTCTGCGACCCGGGCTTCGAGATCCGCTACGGACAGGTTCGCGATGTCGAAGCGGGCGAAGAAAACCGCATTGCCTTCCTCGTCGAGCGCCGGCGTGCCGCGGCTGTGCTTCATCCGCTTCAGGGCGTGGTTCAGCAGGCGCTGCAGCCACCGCTGTCCATCCTCGATCGGCTTCGGGACCGAACCGAGGGGCGAAACCAGGTACAACCGCCCGAACCGTTCAAAACACTGAACCTGTACCGAGTCGTCGACCAGGATATGGTAACGGCCCTCTTCGTCCGGTTGTAACGATTCGATGCCGTTCCGGTTGCCGAAGTCGCCGATCAAAAGCGGCAGTCTGGACATCGCCGGCGTTATTCCTCCAGGGCTTTCCGCACTTCGGTTTCCAGCGCTTCCAGTTGCGCATCGATGCTCGTTTCCACAAATCCCAGTTCGGTTTCCATCCGGCAGGCACCCTCGCCGATGCCCGTATCTTCAACGATCTCGATGGCTCCGGCGCCGCTGCCGCCCCGCATCGCCCGAACCCGGTCTCGAACCGTTCCGGCCTGAACCGGAGCGACGCGAATGCGGATGCGTCCCTCTTCCATCACCTCCTTGAGAAGTTGCCGAACCATGCCCGCGGCCAGTTCGGCGTCGTCGAACTCGCCCAGGATGCGCCGGACGGCCTCCATGACGATGTCGGCCAGCCGCCGCTCCGACGTGCGCCAGAATTCCCGGGCCGCTGCCGCCGCTTCGGCCATCAGCGCCGCGCTGGCCTTCTGTCCCTCAACCTCTCCGTCCTTCCTGCCCTGTTCGAGGGCGGACTCGTAGGCGCGCCTGCGTTGTTCCGCGGCTTCGGCAAGCACCTGGTTGCCCTCGGCGACAACGTGGTGGACGTCGGCCTTGATCAGGTTTCCCAGGGGGGTGACCCCCAGGTCTTCGATCTTCCTGAAGACGAATCGTGTCATGCGGGCTGCTCCTGGACATCGAGCAACCGGAACAGGCGCAGGTAAGCCTTCGGCTTCGGAATCAACGGCTGCCAATGCGCCTCGACGGCCGTTCTGGGAAACTTCAGTTGAGCGCGGCGAATCAGCGACTCGGGAGCGTTCTGCAGGGCGGTGGCCAGGCTCGCCATGCCGAGCCGCCGGCTTTCCCGATCCACAGGGTCCGGCAAGGGGGCGCCCACATCCAACGCCGATTTCGCAAGCCTCGACTGCTGCAGGAGGAACTGGCCGCGCCTGACCGCGAAGCGGTAATCCTGCTCTCCGATCTGGGCGGTGACGCGGTTTCTGTCCCGGTTGCGCAGCACCCCCGCGATGGCGGTTGACAACAGGGTGATGCCCGCAAGGGTGACCAGGCGGTCGAGCCGCTGCGCCGGGGTAGCGGCCAGTTTGAACACCGCAGGCTCCCAACCCGACAGCGGGTCGTCCTCCAGCCCGAGGTGACTGACGAGGAAGTTCGACAGGTGCCGCCGACTTCGGCGGTTTTGCCGCAGGCGCTCGAACAGCGCAGCGGGCAGCCATTGCGGTTGCCACCAGCTTGCGTCCATGTATTCCGCGGGCAGGGAGTGGAACCGGAGTGCTTCCGGCAGCAGCGAAGCCGCCTCGAGGCTGGAGCCGCCGTTCCCGTTCGAGCTCCCGTTTGCGCCGCCCATCTGAAAGTGCCGCCGACCGGGCTAGGACGCCCGGTTCCGGGCGCGCCTCGTCCAGACCAGGTAGGCGTTGCAGGCGATGGAGAGCGCCAGGGGCACAGCCAGGCAGGCGAACAACAGGTAGAAGTCGAACACCGACCGGGCCGCAAGATCGACGGACAGGACGGAGCGCAACGGCTCTTCCCCGATCTGCACCACATCGCCGTGCCTGGCGGGAAACAGGGCGACGTTCACCGATTCGTAGGCGAGGCTTTCTATGCCGCTCGCGACAATCGACTTGATCTGGGGCACATGCTCCTGCATCTCGTAGTTCGGGTTGTGCTTGATGAACACCGCGGCCGAGGCGACTTCGGACTCCCTGGCGTTCTCCGCGGGGACAACCAGGTGGACCCGTGCGGTCATGACGCCGTCGACGCGCGAGAGGGTGTCGGCAAGTTCCTGGGAAAGGCCGTAGATGTATCGGGTCCGGTCCTCGTAGGGGGTGGCGATCAGCTTGTCGGCGCTGAAGAGGTCCCTGATCGTCGAGAACTTGTCCCTCGGATAGCCGTTTTGCCGCAACAGTTCCATGGCCGCGGGTATCTTTCTGGAACTGACGTACAGGCTGACCATGTTGTCCTTGACCGGGCGCTTCTCGCTGATGATGTTGTGCTGCTGCAGTAGGGCGAGCATCTCGTTGCCTTCCTGTTCGTCGAGCTGGGAATAGAGTTCCGTCATGTTGCAGCCCGCGAGCAGGGCGGCGGTGAACATCAGGGCCAGGGAGCGCGGAACTGCCTGGAGAAACGGACGGCGCTGCATGGGCTACTGAGACTTCAGCAAGGTGTCCACGCCCTGCGATACCTTCTGGACCGCGGCGGTCGCCAGGCCGACCTCGGCCTTGATCTCGGCGACCTTGATCTGCAGGGCCAGGCTGTTCTCCGGATCGCCGATGTCGATGCCGGGTGTAACGCCGACGGGCCCGGTCACCCGGGTTCCGGCCGGGTCGGGCATCTGCAGCGGGCTGCCGTGCAGGCTGGCAAGAATGCGGTCGCCGACGGCCTCGAGGGCTCCGGCGCCGGTGACCCGGGCCGCGTGCGGGGCCTGGCCGAGCCCGGGTTGCACGGCTCCGGGGAGTTCTGGGCCGCCGGCTCCGCCCCGGGGCGACTCCATGATCTGCTCGAATCTGGCCGCCCCCCGGCCGGGATCGACATCTCCGGACCGTTGCGCTTCCTCCGTCAGCCTGGATTGCGCCCGCTCGATGACCTGACGCTGGATCTGCGCGAGATCAATGGCCATTGCCGTGCTCCGTCAAGCCGCCGCGCTGCCGCGCACGGTCGTCAACTGCGGTTGATTTCGTTGTCCAGCAGGGATCGGGCGAGCTTCGTGGCATCGGCATCGCTGCCGTCGTCGACCACCGCGCTGGCGACCCTTACCGCGTCGCTGGCCCGGCCCGCCATGACCAGGAACAGCCCCAGAAACGCGCGGGCCAACATGTCCCCTGCTTCGGCCGATACGCCCTGCTTCATCATGAACCGGCATGCCGCGGCGGGATCGTCATCGGCGTTGGCATGGACCATGCCGATGCCGATGATCCACGAGGGACTGTCCGGCGCCGCTGCTCTCATCCCCTCGAATATGCTCAGGGAATCTTCGCGCATGGAAGGCAAGCGGCAGGCCAGGAGGCCCAGACCGACACAGTTCCGTAGCACTTCTTGTGGAATCTCCATGATTCGTTCCATGTGCCCGATCGATTGAAACCGCACTTCGACCATGCGCGACGGGTATCCGCGCATTGTCAACGGTGTTTCCAGGCCGCTTCCCCGCCGGGTGACCCGAGCGGGATTCTCAAGCAGCCAGTGGCGAGTTTGCGGGCTAGATCTTCTGAACGACCTGCTGCTGGGCCTCGCTGATGTCCTTGACCAGCGCCGACATGAGACCCAACTCCGCCTTGTACCTCGCCACCGCCATTTCGACGCTGAACGCGGCGGCCGGGTCGTTGGCGTCGAAGTTCTCGATCATGTCACCGAGCGCCCGCTTTTCGGCGTCGAGTTGGAGACCGACATTCTGCGCTACGCCGCCTATAGAGAAATCTGAACCGGTCATACGTCAATCCTTTCGTTCGTGAACTGGATGCGGATTCTGTGGAGAAGTCTCCTTCCCGAGCCCAGTTCCGGTTGTCCACTTGCGCGTCCGCGTCGGAACGGAACAATTTTCGGCCCGACGCGAGGAAAGGGCTTCAACCCCCTTTTTTAGCAAGTTTTTTAGCAAGTTGTTTGGCTCCCCGCACGGTTTGGAGTTTGCAACGGAGCAGGCCGTTTTTCAACTGCTGCATCTCAAAGTCTCAATGGCTGAGTTTAATTTCAATGCGCGCTATGCGCCAGCGCCATGGAATCACGTTGGCTGGGGGGATGCTGGACCGTCCAGTTCGCTCCGCACATGCGCTGCGATCAGTGCCCTCGACCGGGTCTTGGCTTCCGGATAGTCCAGAATGTCCGCCGATCCGACGATGGATTGGGCGACTCGGCGAAGCATGGTTTCGGGCGCCAGCAATTCCTCACCGTACTTGATGTGGTGCTTTGCTCCCTGCTGTTTCAGCGCTTCTCCGTACCAATATCCGATTCGATTATTCAAGATCCAATCTGCGGTTCGCCCGTTCGCATTCCTGGCCAGGCTCGCCCTATCACTGATTTGTCCGACTTTGATGAGTTTCTTGAGCTCGGACTTGGCATTGCCTCGCAGCTTGGCTCTGCCGAGCAATCGAACCAGTTGCTTTCGGCTTAGGCCCTCATGCCCATCACCTGGTCCCACCGCACGGGACGTTGCTCCGGAACTGGCCAAAATGGGGACCTGTTGCGCGGACGAGTGACCCTCCGGTGCGCTTGAATCGGTTGCGCTCGTCGCATCCAGGTGATCTGCGCGGGCGGGGGCCTCGGCCGCGATGTGAGTGACCCGCTCATTCAGAAAGCTGTCCACGATGCCGTTGGTGATGGACGTGGCATCAGAGAAATCAACCTTGCGTCGCCCGTCGCCGCCAGCCTCGTGGATCGCTTGCCGGATTCGGCCCGCGAGCACGTCCCTCTCTGGTTCATTGAGGGTCACGCCCGGGGATTGTTCCGCAAGGCGTATGTTGACGCCTCGGCTGGACATCCAGGCGACCGTGGTTCTGTTGTCGCGTGTCGCTTGGGTGGACCGCCGGTCGAGGTCTTCGAATACTTCCCGGATGCGCCGCGATGAAAGGTGCCTCCTTTCCAGTATGTCGACGGAAAGCAGGGCTTCCGCACGGCTGACATCGCCCGTGTCGTACCCCGAATGGTCGGCTATGGCGCGCAGAAACCGATTGTGCGCCACATCCCGTTCCGCACCGGCCATTGGATTCGGCGATATCTTCGCTCGCAGCCACGTGATCGTGCGGTTGAAGAACGTCTGGCGCGTTACCTTGAGATCTTCGGTCTTTGCGTCGAACACGACTCGCGAATTGCGCAAGTCGGCAACGGCTCTGAAGTCGGAAACGTTCATGGTCGTCAGTCTTGTCGATCTGGTGTGATTCAGTTCAATCGACGGCTTGCGCACCGCCGGAACAAGGCGAGCATCGATACTAGTAAGGGCATCATGCAGCGTCAAGCAAGTGTACCGGGACGGGAAAGCAAGATCGTGCCGCTGGCAGTCGATACAGTAGGTGGAATTCTGTTTGTTGAACCAATGAACGTGTCCCGTTGTCGTGGGCAATGTCGTGCGCGCACGACAAAAGCGGTTCTCCTATAGGTGAATTATTGTATTCGACACTACAAACAGCGGAATCCGGAAGTTGGTTCGGAGCGTCAAGCGTACCGGGACGGCGATCGGCGGTTAGCGCGGGTGAAGCGGATCGGCCTCCAGTCAAGTTCTTTTGCCGATAGAAAAGCAGCCGGCTCCAGGCGTTGCCTTCCAACTCCCTTGAGCCGCGCCGGGGAGGCGCCTGACGGCACCTATGCGGAGACGTATGCGGATCCGCCGCGATAGAGCGGCTTCATGCCGTCGCGGATGACGTTGGCCAACCCGGGCACGTCCTTCAGCTTGTATCCAGGCAATCCGGTGTTCATCCGTTGCATCTCCAGGTTGCCTGTATTGAACACAAAGTCGTTGCGTACGGGTCGCCAAGCCTCCATGGACTGGTCCGGAGCCGGTACGCTCCCCCCGCTCTCGTCCGCCGCCGCCGCCAGGAACTTGACCTCGGCGTCCAGTTGGCCGGTGCGGTCCTTGCCGCTCTTGCAGTTGAACAGCGGTGTCTCCCCCATCAGGTGGCCTACCAGCGCGAGCCGCGACACCATCTTGAACGGGTCGCCGCCGCCGGCCCGGTAGTCGTTGCTGGCCCAGATGGCCTTGGCCTGCCGGGCCGCGCTGTCGAGGGTCTCGATGCGCTTGTTCACGGATGCCAGTTGCGCACGCAGCGTCGCCGCCTCTTCGTCCAGGTCGCTGGTGTCCTCGCCCTCCCGCATGGCGATGTAGTCCTCGGCGTCCTCCACCTCTGCGGTGAGCTGCTCGGCTTCGCGGCGCATGAGGAACAGCCGGTCTCCGACGTCGCCGCCCAACTCGTTGGCGTTTGCCTGACCGAACAGTTGCTGCAGTTGCGGGTTGTTCCGTTCCATCGCGAAGCCCCAGCCCATCAGGTTCCGCCAGCCGGGCGTCTGCGATGGAATGGAGACCGGACCCACTCGCGCGCGGCCCACGGCGCCGGCATTGACGCCGAAGTTGAACTGCCGAAGCCGGACGTTCACCGTCACGGTGTGCAGCTCCCCGTCGTCGTCGCGCACCCGCAGTTCCACGGGACCGCGGTTCGCCAGTTGGCCGAGGGCCGCGGCCTGGTGGTTCAGCATCGTCCGTTCGTCGGCCTTGGCCTTGCCGGCGAGATTCCTCAGCGAGTCGGGCGTCAGTACGGAAATGGACGAAAGCGCCACGTCGACCGTCTTCCCGTCCAGCGCTTGCCGGAGCTTGTCCGGATCGGCCACCAGGGCCGCCACCGCCATCTCCGAGGCCATGTCCCTGCCCGCCTGCGCGCGCATGGTCTCGGCAGCGCGTTCCGCCGCCTTGGGGTCGGACCGGATCAGCGCCAACTGCTCATCCACGAACGCCTCCCGGGAGCCGTCGGCGGGGACGTCCCGGGCCAGCAGGTCGTCGATCATGGTTCTGAGCGAGGCATCGGGCAGGCTCGCAAGGTATTTCGCGTCGATGTCGTACGGGTCGAGAACGCCGTGGCGAAACCCCGAAAACAGGACGTCTCCCGAGCTGTTCGTCAGGGTCGTCTGCGCCAGGTTCGGAACGTGCTTGTACTGGGTCCGGTCCGAGCAGTTGATGCCGTTGGCCGGATAATTCTCCGGGAAGTGGGCGGCGAAGGCCTTGCCGGGGACGATGCGGCTGTCGACGTTCACGGCGTGGTCCGGCTCGCCGGGCATGGAGGTGCGGATACGGTTCGTTACTTCTCCCCACGGCTGGCGGTTGATCACCTGGTTCCTCGCCTCGTGGAACTGGCGCTTCAGGTCTGGCGTCCTGTCTTTGGGCACGCCGGCCTCACCCAGGCGGAATCGCACGAACTCCTGCAACATCCGCGCCTGGCCTACCTTGGGATGCGCCACGGGAAGCGGCGACCCTTGGCCGGGCCCGGCGTTGCGCCACTGGGCCCGCAGCGCCGCGATGTCCCGGTCGCCGCCGGCGCCGCTCTTGTGCAGCGGCACCGGCGTGTCCCAGAGCGCTTTCGCCGCGAGGGCGAGCCGGCCGCCACCCGGCACTTCCAGGCGGCCGCCGGCGGCGTCCTTCAGGTTGGCCAGGGCGTCGCGATGCTGCTCGAGGTCGGCCACCAGGCGTTCCTGCACGGCGGGGTCGACGCCCTGCAGGTTCCGGGCGACGGCGACCGCGGCCTCGGCATCGAGCAGGTGGGCGTTGCACCGGTCCTCGCGGCTCACCGGCTCGTCCGGAGAAGCTTCGTCGAGGTCGTACAGGCAGGCCAGGTCCGCGAGGTCCATGTGCCGGTCGGCGATACGGGTCTGCAGCGCCTGGAACAGCGCGCGGGTTTCCGGCGTGAGGTTGCCGGCCTGGGCGAGTGCGTCCTGCCGGCCCGCCAGCCAGGCCTGGACCACGCCCAGGTTGTGCTTGTTCGAAGCGACCAGAGATTGCACTTCCTGCCGTTCGGACTCGGTCAGCTTGCCGCCGGGATCATCCAGCTTGCCCAGCAATGTCGCAGCCCGACCGATGTCCTGGTCCAGTTGCTGCGCGTAGACGACAGCGGTCCGCAGATCCTCCTTCAATTCGTCGGGTATCGTGCCGCTCTCGAGACCGTTTACGAGGTACACGCCCAAGCTGTGCAGACTGCCCAGCCCCGATGGCGCCGGCAATTCGTAGCCCGGGTTTCGCAGCTCTTCGTAGATATGTCCCCCGGCAGCCGGGCCCCGGGGAGCAAACTCGTAATGCGGTTCTTCACCCTCGGCCTCCTCAAGCACCGACCCGCCGTACGGGTCCTCGGGGGGCGATTCCCGTGGAGGCAGATCGTATTCGTGCGCCTCGACCGTGGGTTCCAGCGGGCCGGACTCGTAGTTCGGGTTGTCGATAGCGAAATCCGATGAGGAGATCTCGAGTTCAGGATCGGGCGATAGCGTGCGCGCACGCACGTCGAGCTCTTCGTAGACGTGCTGGGGCGACGCCGTGGGCTGCAGGCGCTCGTAGGTGTGCCCGCCGGTGTGCTCGCCGGACTCCTGGCGCCTGGGCAGCAGCAGCCGGTCTGTCGAGGGCGGCGCGACGGAGATGGATCGAGCGCGCAGCTCTGTCTGATGCATTGCCCCGATCAGCCGCAGAGCGGCTTCGATGACCGGACGTTCCCGCAGGCGTTCTTGCTGTTCGGCAATCTGAGTGCTCACTCTGCGATTCCGGAACCCCCCCACCGGTCGCGACGGCAATTCCGGCGGACGCATTGCGTTGTAGGCAGAAGCTTCGGAAGGCGATGATCCACGTTCAATTTCCGGCATGATGAGTTCCCCATGATGAAACCGCTACCGCGGATCGCGGATTAGGAATCTTGGCTACTTCAGAGCGGTGAAATTGCGTCGAGGAGTGATTGGCGGTCATGATCTGGCGCGCTGCCACGTCATCGGTCGGGTAATCATCACTGTATCTACCAACGGTCTCGGTCATGGTGTTCAGATTTGCGGCTGACAAATCAGGGAGTTGCCTCCCTGCCAGACTTGTCAATTTATGCACAAATCGAATACATGTCCAGATCACGCAGAGAACTTCCTCATTCCCGGATTGGAATTGGCCAAGTGCAAGGAGAAGGTGCACGCTACGAATCGACCTTTTTTGTGGCGCGTCAACCCGACTCGAGCGCGTAAAGGTCTTCTAGCGAATACCAACTTCCTGCGTCGGCCCGGGCAGCGGGCTTGCGGCGAACAAAGAATCGCCGGTGGAGCGTCGCGCCGCGTTTGTTGGGATAGGACGGCACCTTTCGTTCAAGTTCCGATTCCAGCGACCCGGGTGAGCGCACGGTTCCCCATTTGCACTCCCCAATGTCGGTGCAGTTGTCGTCGCGCAGGCCAACCACATCGATTTGCGTGTGCGCACTCCAGTACTCGCCGACCTCGAATGCAGCGCTTACTCCCTCCCGGGCATAGATCGACGGCAATGCCTCGCGGCAAAGCCGCTCGAACGCGTCTTCGAACCAGGCTTCCAGCGACGGCGCAATGCGCTCGGTGAAAGCGCGCCCGGCGCCTCCGCTGCGCAGGATGCTGGTATTCGGGAAAATGAATCGGAACCAGAATCGAAGCAGTGGATCGTCGATACCGAAACGGAGTGTTTTCGGATTCCGCCGCTGCCCGTCCAACGGATAACGGCGCCGGATATAGCCCAGTTCCACAAGTTGCCGCAGATAATAATGCAGATTCCGGTCGGGCAGTCCGGTGGCCACGGCCATGTCCCGCACCCTGTTCTTGCCGTCGGCAACCGCGAACAGAATCGCATGATACGGCGCTACCTCGCGGAGTACCTCACGGAGAAGAAAGGTCGGTTCGTGAAACAGGGGAGCGAATTCGTCCAGAATCTGTTCCCGGATGTTGCTTTCCACGGAGCGGGAGTCATCCAGGCAGAGCAGGTACTGCGGCATCCCGCCAACCAGGAAATAGGCTCTTGCACGATCGGTGAGCGACCAGTTGGAGTGGAAGCCGGCCGCCTCCAGGTAGCCGAACGGCCGCAGGTGTATCTGTGCGGTGCGCCGGCCGAACAGCGGGCTCGAACTGCCGAGCACTTCCCGTTCCATGAATCCCATGTAGGAGCCGCACAACAGCAACACCACGCTGCCCGCTTCTTTCCACGAGCGATCCCAGCAATGTTGCAGTTCGGAGACCAGTTCCGGGCTCGCGGCAACGATCCACTGGAATTCGTCCATCGCGACCACCAGCTTTCGGCCCGGGTTGGTCGCCGACCATTGCGCCACCACCGTGGTCAGCGCCTCGCGCCAGCCAGCGGCGCGCAGCTCCGCCAGCAGCGGCATGTCGAGCGCTTGCGCCGCTTCCGCCAGGAATTCACGCACCTGCAATTCAGGCGGTGACTGCTTGCCCAGAAAGTAGACGCCCGGTTTGCCGGACATGAACTTCAGGATGAGCTCGCTCTTGCCAACCCTTCGCCTGCCGTAGACGGGAATGAATGCGGAACGTTTCGACTCATACGCCGCTGCCAGCAATCCCAGTTCCGCCTTGCGGCCTACAAAGTTCATGATTGGGGAAGTGTGCGGGGATTCCCCAATTTCGTCAAGTCGTGTTTATGCACGTCATGTTTTGACAAGTCATGGTTATGTAAGCCGTGTTGTTCTCAATTGACAGCCCATGAATCGATCGCCCTGCGCCACACTTCCTCGTGTCGGTGCTTTCTCGGCTCGCCGGCACTGCCCGGATCGACGCTACTGTGGCGAGTCGGGGCGGATCGTCCCGAACTCCTGCTGTCCACGCATCAGGAGCGCGTTCAGTTCCCGCCACTTGCCGGGGCGGTGAGCAGCCAGGCTGTATCGCTCCATGGGATCTGCGCGCATGTCGAACAGGAGCTGGAGATCCCGGCCCGGCAGCCAGCGTTCGACGTTGCGGTAATCCGCCCGCACCACGATCTTCCAGTCCTGGGTGCGCAGGCCTGCGATGCGGTCGTGATTGAAGAAGTAGAGCGCCTCGTGCGGAGATTCGTTTGAAGCGCCTGTCAGTACGGGCAGGATGTCACGCCCGTCCAGGTTCCAGCCCTTCTGCAGCGGGATGTCCAGGATGGCCGCAACGGTCGGGAACAGGTCGATGTTCATCGCCATGGCGCCTGTCACACGCCGCTGCGGAATCCGGGCCGGCCAGCGGGCGATGAACGGAACCCGGAAGCCGCCGTCCCAGGCCGTTGCCTTGCCGCCGCGCAATCCGCCGGCGCTTCCCTCCGGAAACGGGCCGTTGTCACTGGTGAAGACGATGAGCGTGTTCTCCGCGATGTGGTTGCTCGAGACGGCATCGAGCAGTTGTCCCACGCTCCAGTCGAGTTCCTGCACGACGTCTCCGTAGGTGCCGGCGCGGGAGCGGTTCGCAAACGCCTCGGACGCCACCAGCGGGATGTGCGGTGCAGTGTGCGCCATGTACAGAAAGAACGGCCGCCCGGCATTGCCGTCGATGAACCGCACCGCTTCCTCCGTGAACCGGCGGGTGAGCCTGCCCTGTTCCAGGGGTTGTGAAGTGGGTGCCGAATTCCGGTAGAGGGGCTGATCCTCGTCATTGGGGTGCAAGAGGCCGAAGAACAGGTCGAACCCCCGCGCGTTGGGCCGCTGTTGTTCCGTGTGGTGGCCCAGGTGCCATTTGCCGATCAGTGCGGTTCGATAACCCCGGTGCTGCAGCAGGGCCGCGAGCGTTTTCGTATCGGGCGGAAGACCGCGCCTGTCGTCGACCCTGACCGTGCCGGCGGCCAGCCCGTCGCGGATCGGGTACCGGCCGGTCAGCAGCCCGGCCCGGGAAGGCGTGCAGACATTGCCGCTCGCGTAGAAGTCCGTCATGCGCACCCCTTCCCGGGCCAGGCGGTCGAGCCTGGGGGTTTCGATCAGGGTCGCGCCATAAGCACCGATGTCCCCATAGCCGAGGTCGTCGGCAAGGATCACGATGATGTTCGGTGGCCCGGCAATCGCCGCCCGAGCCGCCAGCAAGAGTGCCAGGACGAGAAACAGTGTCTTCGCGAATGCGTACATCGCACCAATGTAACGCCCCGGCCCGCCGCCGTCATCGCAGGGGGGAGCATTGGCGCCCGGAGTGCCTCAATCGGATTGGTAACGAAGCGAAGACGCGCGGCTGGAGCCAGGTCGCGCCGATGGTTGAACCGTGCTTTTTCAAGTAGTAATGTAAGCGCTTACATACAGCTTTCCGCCTGTATGACCACAAGGGGGATACTATGATCAATCACCGATTCCGCAGCCTTCCGGCTCCACTCGCAGCCTTGCTCGTGGGCTTCGTTCCGGCGGCCTGGGCGCCCGCGGCACTCGGGGAAACCGGGGCTGCCGCCAGCGTCATCGAGGAAGTCATCGTCACCGCCCAGCGGCGCGAGGAGAACCTGCAGGAAGTGCCGATCAGCATCACCGTGGTCGGCGCCGAGCAGATCGAGCGCTCGAACATGCGCGGTGCGCGCGACTATGTGCAGCGGCTCGCCAACGTGACCTTCAACGAGAACGACCAGCAGGGCACCAAGAACGGCGACGTTTCGATCCGCGGCATCAGCGACCTCACGTCCGGCGGCAACGAGCGGATCATCCAGTCGCGCCCCGCCATCGGGATGAACGTCGACGAGTTCAGCGTGAGCTCGGTGGCCAGCGGGTCCGCCAACCCGCCCCTGGACGACATCGAGCGCATCGAGGTGCTGCGCGGTCCCCAGGGCACCTACTTCGGGCGCAACGCCACCGGTGGCGCCGTCAACATCGTCACCCGCAAGCCGGACGAGAACGCCATGACCCGGGTGAGGGTGGGTTACGGCAGTTTCGAGACCTACACCGTCGGCGCAATCGGCAACGTGCCTGTCATGGACGACCTGTTCGTGCGGGGCGGCATCGCCTTCGAACAGAGCAATGGCGCCGTGCAGAACCTCAGCCACACCGGCAACGATGCGGACCACGAGGACGTGAACGCGCGCCTCGCGATTCGCTGGCAGCCGGAAAACTGGACCATCGACCTCTCCGGGCAGATCGTTCGCGAAGACCAGGGCAACCTCGGCAAGATCCCCACAGGCCAGCGGCCGGCCGGCTTCCTGAACTTCGGGCCCGGCGCCAGCGGCACCACGGACCCGGTCAGCACCTGCGGAATGGGCGACGGCATCTTCTTCCAGAACGGCAACGACCGGTACAACTGCGAAGACCAGGACACCTACCAGGAAGTGGAGAACAGCCTCGTGATACTGCGCATCCAGTACGATGCGGAGCGTTTCACCTTCACCTCCATCACCGGCAACCAGCGCTCGGATTTCGAGCAGTTCGAAGACCTCGACAACTCGGGTTGGGACATCTTCAACCGGCTGAACCGCTACGACGCCGAGTCCTTCAGCCAGGAAGTGCGCGTGAATTCCGCCAACGACTGGGAGATCGGCGGGCGCGCCTTCAACTGGACCGTGGGCGGCCTGGTGTACAACGACCGCTTCAACGTCGACAACCGCATCATCGCGGGCCAGGACGTCGTCCCGGGATTCATCGGTTTCCTGACCGTGCCCGGCGACCGGCCCAACGAGAACGAGCAGAACGTGGAACGCGACGGCTGGGCGCTCTTCTTCGACCTGTCCTACGAGATCGTCGACGACCTGACCCTGTCGTTCAGCGGCCGCTACTCCGAAGACAACGACGAACAATGGTGGGAGAACACCTACGCCTCCTTCGATTGCGGAACCCGGCCCGTGGTGGACGGCGTACCGGCGCCGTTGCGCCCGGGCTGCGAGCTCAGGCCCGACCAGCACCCGCTGCCCATCTATCAGTCCGGCGGCGCCATGTTCGTATCCGGCGGCCGTTTCCCCCAGAACTTTTTCAACGAAGGCAAGAACGACAGCACCGACTTCTCGCCGCGCGTGGGCATAAGCTGGGCCGGCTGGGAAGACCACAACCTGTACTTCACCTGGTCGCGGGGATACCGTGCCGCGGGCATACGCGTCGCCGCCGACGCCGGCGGGCGCGCCGCCCTGGTGGGAGAGGCCCTCAGGATCGACTCGCGTTCCTTCTTCGACAAGGAACGGGTCAGCAGTTTCGAGTGGGGCTGGAAAGGCAGCTTCAACCAGGACCGCACCTATGCGGAACTGGCGCTGTTCCTGACCCAGTGGGACGACATGCAGGTGCGCCTGGACCGGTTCGTGTGCCCTCTGGCGAGCGGCGAACTGGTGCCGTTCGACAGCCCGCAGGGCGTGGACTGCGTGGGCGGCCCGCAGCCGGACAGCCGCGTCAACAACGCCGAAGAGGCGGAGTCGAAGGGCTTCGAGTTCTCCGTGCAGTCCCTGGTGGGCGACTACCTGCAACTCGGCGGATTCGCCGGCTATTCCGACGCCGAATTCAAGGATTTCAAGAATTCCGCATTCGGCGATGTCAGCGGCCAGCAGTTGCCGAACGCGCCGAAATGGAGCGCCGGCGCAAACGCGCAGTTCAACTGGCAGGTCGGCCCCGCCGATGCCTACGTGCGCGCCGAAGTGATCTACCGGGACAGCTTCACCACCCAGTTCAACCACCAGAACCGCCCCGAATTCCCCTACGTCGCCGACGACGTGACGCTGGTGAACCTGCAGGCCGGGTTCGACTGGGAGAACCACAACCTGAACGTGAGCGTCGACAACCTCTTCGACGAGGATTACACCCTCGCCGCGGAAGACTTCTCCCAAACGGGCACCGTGGTGCAGCCGCACCCGGCCTGGGTGAGAGTGAGTTGGACGACCCGTTTCGGCGAGTAGTACGCGCCGGTTCAGTGGCGATGCCTCGTTCCGACGCGCCTCACGGAAAAATCGGCACGGCCCTGGCGACAGGGCCGCTGCCGGTATCCCGCAGGCTTCCGGGCGCCCGCCACGCATACCCCACAGGTTGACTGTTCATGAATTCCGAATTCGATGTCGTCGTCATCGGCGCCGGCGTCAACGGGCTGGCTTGCGGCGCCGTACTGGCGCGCGAGGGCCTCAAGGTCTGTGTTGTCGAGCGCAACCGGTGGGTCGGCGGCGGCGCCGTCACCCGGGAGGTGACGCTGCCCGGATTCAGGCACGACCTGTACGGATCCTCCCACGTCTGGATCCAGTGCAACGCCGATTTCAAGAGCATTCAGCCCGAACTCGAGCAATACGGGCTGAAGTACATCGAACCCGAAGACCAGATCACCGGCCACCCGGACTGCAACGGCGGCCCCGGCATCGTGATCCACAAGGACATCGACCGGACCTGCGAATCCATCGCCGCCTACTCGTCCCGGGACGCCCGCCGTTACCGCTCGGTATACGACGAGTTCGAGGCGATCCGCGAAGGGTTCGTCAAG